>NZ_CP146094.1 GCF_037023145.1 Ralstonia sp. RRA
TACCCTTTGTTCCGTAGGTCCATTGAGACATTGACGATGTCTTCCTTGACCGACGAAAGCAAGAGACTCATGGCCTTATCCTCGGCCAGTGTGAGCTCCGTATCGAAACTGCGGTCAGCCTCCATCGAGTTCTCGTGCACATAGTTGCTACTACGCAGTGCAGAGATGCTGATCGTCTCACCCTTGTCGATCGCGGAGAGAGCGAGCCCAAGAAATACCGGGCGGTCGCGCAATAGCCGCTTTGCGACAACACGATCAGCAATCTTGCCAGTGAATCGCATGCCGTCACCCTGGCAGTGCGAAAGGCTCCACAGGATGTCATCGATCGGGTACCCCAAGCTCGCCAAAACGAACTGGAAATATTGCTTGATGATTTCGTTCATGATTCCGAATCTCCAAAACAATAGGGGCCGACGATCGTCGGCCCCCAATATGCACACGGGTTACTTCACATAGATCGCGTCACCGAACATCGCTGCTGCCGCGAGCAATGCCGGGAACGCGAAAACGACGAGTACCCCACCAAACACATGCACGTTCATTCACTTCTCCTAGAAGAGGCGAAGACATGCTCCCCGATGCTGGGGAACAAAGTCCCCGCAACGGGTTGAAAAATGTCATTAGAGCAGCCAGTTCACGGCCCCTTGGAGGGACGTAACCGTGAACACCAACTGCATCGCTAGCAGGCCGAACGCCCGCTTCTTCAGCGCGAACACGATCCAAAGGACGTTGGAAACGAGCCAGATAACCCAGCCGTAGGCTGAGTACGCAGACTTCTGCGCCAACACCTCCGCACCAAGTACGCCTAGGCCGGCTCCGCACCACTCAACGAGCAACAGCGGCCGCGCCCAAACTTCCGACTTCCACAGCCGAAGCCGTTCACCGATCGACCGCATCAATTGTGAGGTCATCGAGCGGCAAGCCCCAGGATCTCCTCATCAGAGAGCAAGGGAACGTCGTCATATGCCTCGATTGGGATGAATGCATGGATCTCCGCAGTAGTCTGCTCGGGCATGCTCTCCATCGACATGACAGTCGTGGGTTCCGAGAACTTGCCCGGTCGACGAGACTTGGCCACGCCTTTCTGAGCTCGCAGTTCTGCGCGCTGGGCACGCTCAATTCGGCGTTGCTCTTTCACATACTGCTTCTCGAACGACTTGCAGACCGTCGCATAGAAAGGGGCCGGATCGTAGTTCGGAACATCCATTGCGACCGTCGAAACCGTAAAGAAGTCTCGTCGATTTGATGGATTGCGCCGCGCCATTTCTGCTTCGAACGCCGACTCCTTCACCTTGCCCCTTGGGGGAGTTTGAGTAACAGGCATTACGCCTCCACGAAGTACTCGGCGAAAGGAGACGTCGGGACCATCTTGGTGAAGCCCTGACTGGAGAACTTGGTTTCGTCCAGCAGAAGCGACTCATCAACATGTGCCTCGAGGTCTTCTAGGTAGTGAAACCGGAGGAAATCGCCTTCCGGCTTCACGATCCCCTTGTCACCGATGACCTTTCCGAACTTAAAGCCCATAACGAGGGTTTCGCCCTCGGCGTAGGCCCTCAATGCTGCGTTATGGACATCCTGAAACTGCATGATCTTGATCCTCCTGTGTACGCCACAGGCAGACCCACTTCCCGCACGGGAAATGTGTCTCCCGTGGGGATTGACTGAATGCGTCAGCTCGCATCTCGGACATTTCGTCCAAAATTCCTTCCCGGCATTTTTTGCGCCTGTTGCCAGACCGGTTTGCCAATAGCCCTCGCTCGAAGGTCATTGGCGAACCCGGTCGAGGGTTCGCGGCAAGTCTTTCCGACGTCGCGTGTCAGCTCGTCTGGTTCAGTTCGCTACCCGGACGAGTCTCCACGTAGCGCGAATATGAGCCGTCTCCATTGAGAGTGCGCATGAACGCCGGCGCCGGACCATAGAACAGCTCCATGTGGGCAAGCTCAGCGGCGAAACAGAAAGCCGTCGGACAGCTGACAAGGATGCAATCACCCTCTGCGTAGGTGAACACCTTCCGCTGAATGACGTTGACCCACACGCCAAACCATTCGGCGTCCTGATCGGTCGAGTACCGTTGGTACTCACGCAGCGTTGCGTCGAACGTGAAGCTTGAGCTTGGCCTAAACCAGCGCTCGACCTCGTTGCCGCGCTGATTGGTTTCGCGCGGTGCGGACTTCAGTGCACGCTTCAAATGTCGGAGGCGTCGCTGGCCACGCGCGTAACTCAAACGAGTATTTGGTACACCAGGAAACCAAGGATAGTCAGCGCGCCGGCGGTACAGCTCTTGCCGGGCCAGTAGATCGTCGATCAAGCCCTGCAGCTCGGTCTTGTTGAGGCGGCGGGAACGGCTGCACAACCGCTTCGGTTTGCTGCTGAAGGAGTTATGAATTGAAGGCATGGTTTCTCGCTGGAAGATGCAGAGAAAGCCATACCCAGCGCGGGAATGGCTTCCCCGCTTGGGTGATGTAGATGCGATGCCGCAAAACAAAAACTGAGTTTTTCGGCGTGCGACGTGAAACTGCAGAAACTGTCGGCCGCGCAGCAACCTACAGTCTTAGGCTAGTGGCCCTAGCTGGCATGACGAGCGTCGTCGACACTCACTATGAGACGAGGATACCTCACCCTGTTCACGGGCGTCAACGAATTGAGTTCCTGTTAGGAAGCTCTATCGCGGCGCCAACCTGGCGGACAAGCCGGCTTCTGAACCGATCGGCTCGACGCTGCAGCAACGAAAGCCCCCCCTCTTTAGTTGGGTGCGCGCCGTCAAAACTTAGTTAACCGGTAAATATCGCTTAATACCGTCTTAAGCATCTTTTATTTCTGGACGAAAAAGGTGTAGATAACCTTATTACCCCCCTCCACCGGGGTATTAAGTTTAGTCTCGATAAGCTCGATATTTCGATCTATTAACATTTCCCTGGAATCGTGTTGATACCCAGGAGCCCCACTTCGGTGGGGTATCGAACCTAGCGGTAACTGAAAGGCAGGCCTCAAACACGGAAGTTACAACATTCGTCAAGTCGCGCAACTCGACGTTGACCCTATAGCGGTTGGAATACCCCCCAGCTTGGAAGCCGATTCGATGTTTCTCATCGAACGGCAGGCTGACAGAATCAGCCCATGATCGCATCTGAACTGTTCTTCATGGGCTTGATGGATGTCTCCCTGGATTCACGGGAGGGATATCGGTCGATCTTCCACTATTGGGAAAGCGAAAAGTACCGCGGCGTTGATGAAGTCGTGCGACAAGAAATTCTTGCCGCTCCGACATTGCGTGAACTCAGGAAGATGCTTCGGCGGCTACCTGAGACGTGGCGCAAAGATTGGAAACAAGTGCGCGGGCGGGTGTTTAGGAGTGCTCTCTTGTATGCGGTTGAGAGCCACCCCGACCTGCAGAATGAACTGGTCGAGCCCGGCAGCCTGATCGAAGCATGCAGTAGCTGGGGAATTCCAGATGCCTTCGTGATGAACGAACTCAAAGCCGTTCGTCAGGAGATCGAGAGTCCTTTCAGATTGTTGGCAATTGGGTCCGTCGACGCACCACCCGAACACGTTCAGGTAACGCTTGAGCGATTGATTGGCAAACGCAGCGACTGCCAGTACGTGACCTTTGCAGGGCGACGAATGGATGTCGGACTACATCTTTGGGCTGCCCAGAAGATGTACCCCATTCATTACGTTAGAACGAAGTTGAACAGTGGAATCGATGGACATGTTGTACAGCAACTCATTGCCAAAAGCACGCACGTTGTCTTCTTCACTCGTGAAGGCACAGCTCCTGACGCGGATTACATCGAACGAGCTCGACGGCAAGGCTGCTCGGTTCGACTCTCCCAGTACGCCCCGCCTAACGTTGGTCGATCCGTCACCGCAACGGGTGCCCGCACTGGACGCTCAGCCGCTGCCGGCACGTCCAGCACAACAACGCAGCGACGACCTCTTCGAGTCGTTCAAAAGTCGGGGGTTTAGTGTCTTGCGCGAAAGCGAAAGCGCTATCGGCCTGATCAAGCACGTGCGCTCAAAGGGCCGAATCGCCTACACGATTGACCTCACGATTAGCCTCGATAGCAGCGCGACAACGATTGCTGCCGAGGGCGCGTACTGCCTTGCGCTTGAGGATGACATGCAGTTTATCTGTCGCTCCTTCCCGCTCGAGGCGCCGGCCCGCGAGATCGAGGCCTATTTCGCCCGCGAATACGACCCGCAAAAGCACGCTCCGCTGGATTGAGTTCGCTTGGGCGGCAAAATCGCCTTCTTCCATCGGTGCATTGAGCAACAGCCTTCTGGCCAAACCGATGAGAGGATCATTTGTCCGCCAATCCTGAAGTCCGCATCGGAAGTCTCCGCATAAGACTCGCTGCCTTGCGCGAAGCGCCGGCACGCTACTCACACGCGTTCGCAGAGGCGAAAGTTGATCCCGGCCATGGCTGGTGCCTCTGTGGTCCAGTTCCCCAGCGACTGGTGATCCGACGCAAGTCAAACAGTGGCTCGGCTGCAGTTTTCTTCTTGGCCGGCTGGCCAGATGAAGGTGAAGCTCATGACGTTCTGAGCTGCCCCTTCTACAAGGAACCGGAGCATGAGTCGGGGCAGTCTTCCGAAAGCAAGTCATGCTTTTCTGAAGACGCAGACGGGACGTTCCACATCACTCCGGCCTACTCGGTGTCGCTCAAAATCAATGCGGCGACGCGCACCCCGGATCCCATCGAACAATCTGACAAACCCTCGACATCGACACGCGGATCCACGCTTCTCGCCACGCTCCAATATCTTTGGAACAAGGCGGGGCTGCATCGCTGGCGAGCAGGCTGGGAACGAGATTGGGGCCGAGTGCGATACGAACTGGAATTGACCGCGCAAACTGGGAAAATCGGGAAGCGCTCACTGCCTGACGTTCTGTACATTCCTCCACGATACTCGCCGGCATCGGCCGACCGGAACAAGGAGTTACTGAACGCTCGCCTTGAGCCGCTCTTCACTTCCACGAGAGCCTATCTGGACGCCCAAGCCAGGCTTGCAGCCGGCAAGTCGGCGACGGCCGTCAAGGAAACGCTCTTCATCATTGCTCCGCTCAGATCGGTCAAGCCGGGAAAGTACGGCAGCCATGTACTCCAACTCGGACACATGGGCCAACCGGTGTATTGCAAGGCGCCCCTTTTGGCGCGACTGGAACGAAGGTTCGGCCGGGTGTTGAACACACTATCGAGCGGAGAAGGCCACGTTGTAGGCATTTTCCAAGTCGAAGGAACGACGCACGGGAATCTACAGCTGATAGATGCCGGCCTCTTGCGCGTGTCGACTCGGTTCATCCCGGTGGAATCCTCGTACGAGGAAACGGTCGCAGACGCACTTGTAGCCGCCGGCCGCGACTTCACCAAACCCATCCGCCTTGAGATCAGCGACGACACCTTAGCCGGAAAGGTGCTCCCCGACTTCATTTTGTACGACACGTCCGCGCGCCGATGCTACATGGAGATTTTCGGGGTGCAAGGGCGCGAAGACTACGATGCGCGCAAAAAAGAGAAACGCCGTTTCTACGAACAGAAGGGTGTAATGCTGTGGGATTGGGATCTTTCCTCGACTGCTGAAATGCCCACACTCCCGACTCGAGTCGAGGGACGCGCAAGCCCCACCTAGGGAAGGAGCGTCGCCGGCCGCCTGGGCCGGTGTGGGGTGCTGCAGCATAGCGTCCTACTCGCTCTTGCACTCCCATTGCGCATTCGCTACAGTTGGCTCGGGCCTATCGCCCAGGGCCCTCGCCCCGAGTTGCAGCCGACTCCAGAGACGCGACCAAGTGTCGCGAAAAGCATTTCGATCGACAAGTGATCTCCATCGTGGGGCTTCGCTTCGTAATCGGCTGAAAGCGAAGAACAAGCGGAGATTTCTATGTCGTTCCAATTGCGCCGTCGCGCAGACCTTCGGGCGAGCATGCTCGCCATCAAATCGGCAATCGCCGAGAACATCCCTGTCAAGGAACACCATCTGAATGAAGCGATCGCGTTCGGCTATGGCCTGCCGACGTACGCATCGCTGGTTGCCTCCCTTGCGTCAGGTCACACTTATGCGCCAAGCGATTTCCGACACCTCGCATTTCTCGAGCACTTGGAGACGTTGTCGGACGACCGCCCTATGGCTGAGTCCGCCGCCGCAGCCGCCTGCGGTATCACTATCCAAATCGACATCACCAAACGCTCGCCGGAACGCCAACGCTCTGACGACTATCTCGACATCGCATACGACGTTGATCTGATGGTGAACGGACTGTCACCCGAATCGCTCGAGGCCTCCCCCACCTTTTTGGTCCCGTCGAATTTCGGCGGGCCACACATCCGCCTTGCGTCTGCTTCGACGCACAAGGTAGACGGTGAGTTTGCCGTTACGCGCAACCGCAACAAGCGCGACCTGGTGAGCGTGAAACTGATCCGTGGTCAGTGGGCGGGCGGTCTGTTCCTGGACATTCGTCCAGATGCGGACGCTGCACGCTACCTTCGCTCTGCCAAGGCGGCCCTAGTTCGGGAGATCATTCAGGTGGTGAATCCATGGGTGAACTGTCGAATTTTCCGTCCGGACGCGTACGATTACGGCGCGTGGCGCGTGGAGATGTCGCTTGGCCAAGCTGGTTTGGCCGCTCTCGGCTCCTCGCGGTTGGTGTTTGACATTCCCCGTCACCAGGAGCGCCTGGTCGTTCCCGACAAGGAATATCTGTTCGACATCAACCCTGCTCAGGCGAAGCATCTCGGACAGTTCCAGGACGGCATTTGGGCCGCTGATGTCTACTCGAACGGCATCTCTGAGGATGCCAACGATGTGAAGATCGACCAGCTTCGCAAGCAGTTTGTGCGCAGCGTGTACCAGAAGCTGGCGCCTGTTTAGGCTTGGCGCCAGAACCCCCGCTCACTGGCCAAACCAGCCGAGCGGGGGACGGTTCGGTCAGCAGGTACGTTGCGAGCCTACGCCTTTCGATGCATCTTCTGGCGTCTATTGTCGGTCGTACAATGCGCTGAAAGAGCCAACGGAGCGGCAATGAAAACCTCGACGACTTCCACCGGCGCCGCAGTGGCCATAGGGGTTCTTGCCATAACTGCTCATGCCCAGAAGATCCCCCCCGCGGACGTCTATACGCCTCCGGCTGGGTTCATCTCCGGAAGCCGTTTCGAAGCGTTACCCGCCCCGGCTCGGCTGCATTACCTGGAGGGGTTGATGGACGGCTTCTTGTTCGCACCGATGCTTGCAGCTCGAGGCGACCTCGACAACACGCGCACACAGAAACTCAGCCAATGCAACGAGGCCATTGGACTGACAGACGTTCAGCTACTCAAGATCGTCGACGAATACATGGCGAAGCATCCGCAAGAATGGGGGGCGCCGATGCATGACTTAGCCTATTCGGCAATCGGTCAAACTTGTTCAAAGGTCGGGCGCTCTATCTACTAGGCATGAAGGCAGGAAGCTCCTCCGAAGCCTTTCGAAGCTGCGGAGAATCACTTTCGGGGTGCCGATTGACCCGGGCCTTTCGATCGCCCAGCACTACATCAGCCAATAGGGGATATCACAGTGGGAGAAGCAAAACAGAAAAGGCTGCTGGCCGCAAGCGGCCAAGAAGCCAAAGCATCAGCAGTTGCGGGCCCCTGGCAACTAAGCGACTCGAATACACAACTCGAACTCGAGGCCTGGTTCAAACAGCGCGGCATCGACCCTTCAAAGCCCGGATTGCATGACACCCCGGCGTTTCTCGTCGCAGAAGCACAAGCTCCGGCGGCAATGAATCTCGTTGCTCGACTTGTCGAAGCAAGAAGCTACTCTCCTGACGAGCTAAAGCACGCTGAGCACAGGATCCTGGTGGCTGCGAGTGCCATCGCAAATCGTGTGGCTCGAGATGGCCGCCCTGGATTGTGCGTTACCGCGTCGAGCGTTCTCTCGAGGATTCTGGACGAGCTTCACGTCTGGAACTACACGGCGAAGAGCAATCTGACCATTCACTTCCCACACTCGGTATCGGCTAGGCCCCGCTACTTCTACTCCATTGATGAAGGCAACTTCATCGCACCTCACGCAATCGTGGTCGCCCCTCCATTCGCGGTGGTAGACGTCACCGTGAAGTACCAGGCATACGACAACCCTGCGATGTCGGCATATCTACCAGAGGTGGCAGCTTCGAAGGATTTTCGCCCATACAAAGTCAACCCCGATGAGCTAGCATCGCCCGTGGCACGCGCCCAACTTAGGCAACTAGGCATGACTGTTGAAGCTTTTATGACGCGCATGAGGTCCTCCACGGTGGAGCTCATGAAGCAGTTGCCACCGCGCGAAATCGAACTTACCGGCGGGCGCCTGGGTTACGCGGTGATGGGCGTGGCGGGCTACCAGGAACAACTCCGTGATCTTCCCTCCAACGCCATGATCGATGGAATGCTGCCGATGGAAATTTTCGAGAAGGACGTGCTGCCAAAGATCTGAATTCACGCAGCATGATGGCTCCCCACCGTCGCTGGCCGGGTGCAAGTCAGAAGCCTATTGCTTGGCAAGCCATTCCCTGTATCGCAATTCGAGCTCATGTTTCACGCCTGCGATCTGCTGCTGCACGGGTCGAGCGTCAGTACGAGCCTCTGCCACGCGCTGCGCTGAATTGATCACCTGCCATGCCGGGTAGTCATGGAAGGGGTTCAGGCCCATCAAATTGCCGTCGAGGCCATTCGGAAGCGGCGGCAGTATCTTCAGGCGGCAATAGAGAGCGCTCGCACGCTGCAGATCCCAATCGGATTTGTAGAGCAGCAACGCACTGAGCGCCAACAGTGCGGGTCCCATCGGCCCCCATTCGGTAGGATGCTTGTGAACTATCGCCGGCGGTTTCGATCCTGGACCGAAGAGATGGGTGGCAGCGAAGCTGGAAAGCTTACAGGCAGCCTCATACTTGTCCTGCAGACACGACGGGTCTAGCACGACCTCTCCGGCATACTGAGCCAACAATCGCAAAGGACGTTCGATCGACTGGCGCCTATAAAAGGCCCACGGCACACCTAGGCTGAATAGATGCTCGTTGCGACGTGCCCATTCGGCTTTGGCTGCAGCATCCCAATCAAAGCCAGGCAACGCGCCATGCTCCGGCGCGAATGGCAAGTTGCCGGGCGTCCATGCGCGCGTTGCCTGCATATCGACGCACCATTCGAGCAGCTCGGGCGTGACGTCGAGCGTTATAGCGTGAGCCTCTTTTTCCCGCAGGAACCATAAGCGCATGTCCCGCATGTCGGACTGACTGAATAGGCCCGCCGTGATCCCGCGGCATACCAGATCACGAATGGCCTTTGTGAGTGCCGTCTTGTCGCTGCCGAAGTCGGTCCGGTACTCTGCGCCTCTGACCTTCTGCTCGTCAAAGTAATCGCATAGCGGACTGTGAGGATTGGCGCCGTCTGCCGTGCGAAAGCGGAAGTGGCCTTGTGCGATCGCCTTGCCTGTACTTTTCGAGCGCGCACCTCTCACCAGCCTCGCGCCTTGCGCCCCGCAGCAACTGCATTCAATGTCGCTAGCTGCCTTCGATCGGACCTCTGGCGGCATGTTGACCAGTTCGGGATCGTCCTTGGCTTGATATGCGTTGAGCGCGAGCCATTGCTCTAAATCGAGCTCTCGCCGCGCCTCCCTCGAATACGCGGTGATTGGCATGGGGCCTCTCCTTGTGTCCGCTGTGCAATGAGTGCTTGGTTCGCTTCCCGGCAGGGGATTCCAGCCGAAAAGACGACAACCAGAATTTTCCCATGACAGCAACGGCTTGAGCCGCCTTGCTTCTCACTTTTCTGTGATCGGCGCCAAGGCCTCAGAATTGAAGCAATTCCCAGCCGTCCTCGGCCGCCATGTCACGCCTTGAACTCTTGAACAGCATCGTGTCGATCGGCTCACCGTCTTGACGGCAGCGCTGCAGGAAAACAGTAGCACCCAAAACGAGCAGGATCTTGCTGATGCGGCCGCAGTTTGGACCTCGTGTCTCGCGCCAGATTTGCCCACGCACAATCTGCATTCCTGACACCCCGATTCCTAGGTTGGAGGAAACTCCTGGAGTACAGTCTCCGTGCTTTCGATTCAGGCGCGCGGGTACAGAATGAGAAAGCCAACGAGGGTTGTGGCAACTCCGGCCCCGCCGAAGGAGACAATCTGCTCGAGGCCCGCACCGACATACGCCAGCGCCCCTGTTGCGAGCGCCGAAATGATGGCCGGAGGGGCGACAAAGGCCCAAAACGTCGATTTCCAAAACCTTCGGCGGCTCTCAGCCAACTGCCTCGCTGCCTCTCCGCTGGCCAACATCTGCGCTTGGTGCTCCAGCAGACTGGCATACAAGCGCTGTGCTTGCTTCGTTTCAAATTTGACTGCCGATCTCATCGTCTCCTCCCTACTTCGGATAGCGGCCAGTGAAGGCCACCGTCGCAAACCGCTTGGCGAGAGGCCAAGACGCCACGAAGTAGCCTGCAAGGCCAAGGCAAAGGGGAACGGAAGATCCAGTGACAAACGATCCCAAGGCGCCGGCGATCGCAAGGATCACACCTACTTTGAAGCCGCGTAGGCTGCGCGCGTCGGAAACTCGTTCGATGACTTTCATTGCTGATCTTTCCTAGGATTGGTTGGGTGCTGACTAAACATGCATTGGTCAATGCCGTTCCGCGAGGCGCCTCGCACCATTGCAACGGCCGCTACCATCTTCATCTCGATCAACGCTTTTCTGTCCTCTTGGCGTCTGCAATGTACTCGCCATTTGCACGCTTGAGCCGAAGCACTGGAATGCCATTTCGCTCTTGGCGGTCGACGGACCAGACCTCGGATGTCCGAGCCCCATCCGAACCGTAAAGGACGACGGGCACTTCTTGCGTGTTAGGTCCGATCACTACACAGCCCGAACCGTCCACCGGATGGCCGCCCATGAACCAGAGATGCGTTGAAGGTGGCACGGGAACACGAGGGCACAAATCGCTCCCCATCATGAGCCTATCGTGCCCGCCCACCTCAACCTGGTATCCCGGCGGGATCACGGTTGTCACGCTCGGCGCCCCCGCAGCTTTGTATGCCGCGGCCCCAATGTCGGTAAGCACACCCGCATTTGCCGCTATCGTGGATATGCATGCAGCCATGGCTACCAGCACATCGGCCGCCTTAAGATTCCGATTCATGTTGGACATTTCCCTTCCCATGATCTTTCCGCGTTACAGATCGGCAGCCTGAAAAATTGGCCGCATAACCTGCAAAGGCAGGAACCTGACGCCGCGTTTTCTGGCTTCGGCTGTCACCAACTCATGTCGGTTGATTCGCTTAGGATCGGCTGCAGAGTTTGCCTTGCGCGCGACCCGCAACAAATTTTCAGCAAACTCCCTTTCCAGCTTGTCTTGATGCTTTGCTAGTGCCCCGGATGATCCTTTACCGTGCGCGGCAATCTGAAGTTTGCTCATTCCTAGACGTGCTCAGGCATCTTGCGACGCCTCCATCGCACTTCCGTTCTAGTGGTTGAAAATCGGTTCGATGACCGCATAGAGTTCCGCAGCCTCCCTGCGGAGGGCTGTGCGTTGAATGTCTGTCATCTGTTCCCAGGTTCGCGTCTTGCTCGATGCAGTGAGTTCAATCCCGGATGCTTTGAGTAGATCTGTTCCTGGGTCGAGAAGTGCCTCGAGATAACCGAGCACAGCGTCGCAAAATGTCTCACCTCCGCCGCTACTGCGAAGATCGAGGCGATGTTCCTCCAAGCCAATATAGAAGCGCTCAGCGGCCGCTTTGTCGGCGCTGGAAATCGCGCAGCCAAGCGCGGCTAATTCCTCGTGAGGAAATTCCTTCAGGAGGAGGGAAGCTAGGACCGGGGAAAGAGGCCGTTGTATATCGATCATGGAGCGCTCTCCTCGAGTCTCAGTGGCAACGCACTTCATTCGAACGGGCGTGCTTGCTTTCGCTTGACCAAAGAAACGAGCGTGCCAGCGGGCTGGCTGGAAATCCGAGTCTCCGCCAGCTTCATGGTCCAAGCATCGTAAGCTCCGTGCACAGTACCGCCCGCGTCTACCCATCCACCTGCTGGCCCCATCAACTTCACGTACTCGGGCGCTTTGCTGACCGAAACCGCGCGGTCACTGACAAGCAGAACGTCCCCCAATGTCTCGGCGGCAAACGGTGTGTCTGTGAATCTTGACGCTATGAACTTGGCCTGTGTGCGACTACCGGTATAGCTCGTCGGCACATTGAGCTCAGCCACGGTGCGAGCGTCATCGAAATCGCAGGCTGTGGCAAGTTCAGATGAAATCGCCCAACCTGGTGCCTTGCACGGGTCTTGTCTTGCGTCTGCTGGTGCGAGTCCCAGAGCAATCAACAAAGTCAGAATTGCAGTCATGATTATCCTAGCCGTTGAGGCCTCGCCTCTCGGTTCAGCGGTCTGAACCGACTTGCTTAATTGGTGACGTCGTCATCACCGAAAAACCGCAGCGGGATCCACTTCCCTATTGGGCTTCTGCGCATCGACCAAGAGGGATCCTTCCCTGTCTGCTGCCGGACGTGATCCCCATAGGAGAGCCAAGCAGTCCCCCCTGTCCAGAAACCAAGCAGAAGAAGCAAAAAAGGTAGAACCGGCAAGGTCGCAAGAACCACAGCGCAGAGGATCGATGCGGCACTGGCGAACGCAAAGACTGCCGCAGCCTGAACGCGTGCCCCTGAAAGGTCAGCGTACGCTTGAACGGACTTAGTCGCCGGCGCGACTGCAGCCAAATATTTCCCACCCGAGTCATCAAAGACTCCGGCGGAAATCTGCAGTTCAGCGCGCACTTTATCTGGACCAAAAGTCTTCGCGAGTCCGACGACACCGCCCTCTTCCCTCATCAAAATGACGAATCCGGCATCGATACGCGCAGCGTGCCAGAGCTCTGTCAGGGCATCCCCTCGGGCCCAGCCAGGCGAACGTAGAACCCCTCCGGCCTGCATCTCGCTTTCAAGTGCGGCCCAATCCGGAAGGCCAAATCGGTGCGCCATTCGATCGCGCTCCCTCCACCACGGCCTCGAACTGAAATCTATCTCGTCCATGTTTGTTCCTGTCACCATTTCATTTGCGGCGCGGCCGGTGAACACGACGTGCTGGTCTGGCTTCCACCTTTCCTCGCTGGGCTCCGCGGAGATCTTTTGCCCCTTATGATGGGCCGATATGCCCTGAGGCCGGCCAGTGGCACAGCCTTTCTCGAAAATTTCTGCAGCTGCAATATCGTTTTGCACGGCTCATCTTGTTATTCCTGCCGGCCGCGCCTGGCGCGGTGAATCACCGCTTCTGCGACGCGCGCCCTATCTATGGCCTCCTTCGCTGCAGAACTGGCGGTCCGGCTCGCTACCGAAGCCATGATGAGCGGCAGATTGTCGTCGTCCAGATATGGCTTCAACTCGGCGAGCCTGCCTCTGAGATGGTCGAATTCATCCATTCAAGTTACCAATCAATGAAGGCGGGCATCGTTGCGTTCCACTGTCGTTTTGGACCACGCTTCCCAGGGAGATAGCCCGCGAGTTCCGGTAGACGAAGGTCACGCCTTTCTCTTACCGATTGCGGCGGCTGAGCACCACATGCTGATCGGGCTGCTCCCCGTCTTTTGCGAGTACGGCGCAGACCTCGTATCGCCCTTGATTTGTGGGGAAAATCAGCGGACTTTGAGTGGCTCCGCCCTTGTAGTAGACCTTCGTTCCTGAGTCTGGACGCTCCTCATTACCGACGTGCGCACCGGGCGGGAGATCTATCTGGACAGTCATTCCGGGAACTACACGCACGACAGCGACGGTGCCTTGTGCGATGCGTTCTGCGCAGCGTGGTTCACCGGCATGGCTCACCACGCTGAGCGTTGCGCTGGCAAGAAGAAGCGACATTTTTGCCTTCATGGCTTTTTCAATCATTCGAGGGTCAACCGGCAGAACTCTTCGATCAGCACCATCACCAGCAAACAAACGCCGATACCAAGCGGCGTGCTCAGGAGCACCACGATGTTACGTGACAAGCCCCACCCTAAAAGCTGAGCCAGGGCAAAACCAGATGCGCTCACGAGGATGCAAAGGACGGCGGCCGCAAGGGGACCGCGTTGGTATAGAAACAGCTTCATCTTCTCAGTCATGATCTTCCATATTTTCGACCGGTGGATAGACACCCTATTGGGGCGCTGCTATCCGAACTGCCAAGTCGATTCCTTCACAGGGGAACGTCATGGAACCTATCGAAATCAGGTCCGCCCGAACGTCATGAAACGTAATGAGGTGCGAAGACACCTAATTTGCGAACGGGTTCATTGCACGAACCACAGCGCCAACAACCTCGGCTCGAAACTCAGAATACTCAGCTGGCCACTTTCGAAAGCAACGTGCCGCAAAATCATCGTCGCGTTTGGAATTCGGCTTCCCACGCTTGCTGTTCTCCAAGATCGGCCGCAAGCGCGCCTTAGTCGTTTCGTCCATCCTTCTTCCTATACGGTGTTGAACGCGCCTGGCTTCAAAATCAAGTTCATGAAATGGTGCGTCGACAATTCAACACGGCGCTTCTTGGGCCGTTTCACGACATCGAAGATACCCTCTTTACTTTCAATTACTAGCCCGCAATCGAGGGGAACTTCAGCAGCGTCGATGATTCCAGGGGGAGCGGCGTAGTACATCACCTCAGAGATCGCGGCATAGCCACCGCGTTTCTCTGGCTTCGCCAAGTCGGATAGGAAATCGGACCGGCTGATCTTGACCTCATGCACACACGGATTGATCCGCTTGGCATCGTAGGTCTTCGCCATCGAAAACACGTCGGGGCGGATCGCCTGGCGCGCTCCTGTGGGAAGCTCAATGAGTAGCTCAATGTTCTCCCACGTTACGCGACTCTGGTCCCTCAGCCACGCGGCCAATCGGCCTGAAAGCTCATGATGGGGTTTCCGCCGCGTGATTTCGCGCTGTTTTTCCTCATGCAACTCTAGCTCCCCCGCATGAGTGATGACGAATTGAGCCCCGCCGAACTGGCGATCTATGCGAGCGATGAAGCCTGCAGCGACAAGGTCCAAGTCAATGTTGTCGGCAAGGCTCGCTGAGCCGTGATGGCCGCACCTGAAATACGCTCTCAGTCGACTGTAATGCTGTCGTGTCATCGTCGCCATGGCCCGAGGCATTTCTCCAGCGGTTTTGACGGTAGCAACCCCTAAAAGCTCAGTCTTCTCGATCGGATCTCTCGGCACTTTCAATGGAGCGAATGAATCAAGCGAACACGGACATATGGGTCGGTGCAAGTGTCGAGGGGTGGCCCGTCACGAATTTGCCAACAACAGATGCCCCACCTTGGCCTTCTGCGCTGCTGACGCCTCTTTATCTTGGGATTCAACTACCTGTCAGAGAGGACCACCATCCTCTGACTCTTTCACAATGTAAAAGTGATCCCCCATCGGACGGACAGATTTACCCGGGATGTGGGCGGAAAGCATTTCTCGGTCGGTCGGGTCATACTTCAGCGTATAAGCGACACCTGCTGACAAAGGTGCGGCGTCAAGCCCCCAACTCCAACTTCTTGCAAGAGACCCTGTCGCACCTGCAGTGCGTATCTCGTTCTCGTGCGAATACTTAACAAGTAGGAAGTGGATGCGATCGGGGTCTAATCCTGCTAACGAGAGCGCGAGGATCAAACTCCCAGACAAAAAGGGGGCGAGAAAGATGGACGCTGCACTTCGCCATCGGCCTTGAGTCGCATTTCGGATGGATCCGGCCAGCCAATACCAAGAAAGCGGCAGTAGGAACAGGACTGATACCACGGCGATGCAGGTCACAGCCTTACCTACTTCCCATAGGCCGATGCCTATGAATAGGAGGCACGACCACAACAAGAAATGTCGACTGCAAAATTTGTCATGGTTATCCGTCCCCCGACCTTTCGGAAGGTGCAATTTGGCGCACGCACGCACATCGTCTGCACCTTGGCGCCGCACCTCTGCCTCTCGCTTAACCGTCATCATTCGCTCAATGCGCGTTCTTTAGCCGGCCTGTAAGGGGCGCTTCCCACGCTAAGAGATTCTTCCATTCTGAGCCCCCGACGATTGTCGCCACAGCGCAGCGACATCGATCAAGAGCTTTCCGTTCGCTACTTGTGGGCACCGGACTGTTGAAGTGCGGCCAATTCGGAGAGCTTCGCCAGAATCTGCATATTCGTGATGTTCAGTTGATCCAGCTTCTTCTCAATACGCTCGCTGTCACTTTCGACAACGTACTGCCACGTCCCTGGGGCGCCTTTGGCGGAGCCAAAACACTGCATCATTCGACCGTTGGCGTCGGTACTGATGCTGCCGGCAGAAATCGGGCCCGATGCAAGGTCGCAATGACTTCCCTGAATAGGGACTTGCTTAATCGCCATCGCTGCGCCGGCCGCATTGGCGACGTTGATGCTTTGACCGCCCTGTGTTGTGGCTGTCGGTGTGCCAATGGCATTGATGGCCTTGGCTTCCAGATGTGCCGATTGGGTGGCCGTTTCGGCTTGCGCGGTTGCGGCACAAACAGCAATTGCGATCAACAGGAGTTGCTTCATTTTCTTGTCCCTTGTGAAGGTGTGTGTGATAGAGCTGAACGACCCACAGTTCTCTTGCATGGCGACTCGGGTTCTACTTCTTTTGTCAGCGGCGGAAGACGTGATACCTGGCGGCCGTAACGCAGGCCACAACCACTGAAACTGCACACATGCCCAATGCGAGCCTGTAAAGGGCGCGCGCCTCAACCAGCACCTGTATCGCCTTTTCATTGACCCCGCTTTCAGCGATGCGTACCAAGTCATCGAGGCTAATGGCACTCATCAGTGCCCAGATCAAGAGGGCAGCGCCGAATACCCATCCAGAGACAAAAACCATCGCCGTGAAGGCGATCTTCTCTGACGGCAAGCGCCGTTTCTCTCTTCTAGCCCTGGAACGCTCTCTGTTGGGCCCGATCGTGCGGCTTCCATCGGGGCCAAAGGTCTCGATCTCGACATGGGGTCGAGGTTGTGGTTGTAGATTCCCCATACTGCTCCCAGTCCTATGCGTTGCGAAAAAGAGCCTTCAAGCCGTGTACCAGCAACCGGTTGCGAATCGCGGCGCAACGGGCGCGCGACAGCGGCGTCAGTCGTTCGTCGTCCGCAAGGCGCATGAACCCGTCGAGGGTTCCATATGAAGCCAACACTGCCATGTTCAGCTTCAAGTGGCCCGTCTCGCGCAGCTCGACCAGGGCGGGGACTAGGGCCTCAAGTTGGTCGTCGATTTCCGCGAGGTGATCCAAGCTGTCGCCAACATGCGCGCTCATCTGGCGAAGAAGCTCCGCCAGCGTGTCCTCCGAGGCGCAGGCCAAGGGATTGAAAGCGATCGAAGGCTGGTTGCGGAGAACTTTGAACTGCATTGTCATTTTTCCTGCTAGCCAGCGCGGTTCGCCCGGGTGGTTGAAGTTCGCACCGTCGCGACAGCGGCGGTCGGGAGCAGTGAGCCGGCTCGGCGCACCGCAACCTTCACTTTCCGCGAGCCGTGGCGTCGCATGCGCTCTAACTGACGTAGCGCGCGATGTTCGAAAATCAGCACCATCGAGTGGCCCTTGTCAAAGGTGAAGACCTTTCCGCCACGGGCGCGAATCTTTTGCGCCATCACTTTTTGAATTACGGTCATGTTGTCGCCTTGCTCTTCCCTTTTTCCCGATCTGGTCGCAGATGGGTCCTAGGACCAGGAGCGCCGAATGATTGCTCGTCGCTTTCCTTAGATTGCTTGCAGCTCACTGCGATTCCGGCCATTTGAGCCCCCAGGCCTGGCAGATTGCGAGAAGGCGTGCGTTGCCGTCAGGGACCAACTTATAGAGGTCCGCTTTACCCCACCGTAGCGCGTCCAAGCACAACAGCATGTCATCACTGATAGTCACCTCCACGGCACGGAGATCGAACGGGTCCAGCGGGAAGGCCTGACCATCGAATGTCGATGCAAGGAAGCGCGCTACGGTGTGGACCTGCCCAGCGCTGCTGCTTTCGGCCAAACGCATCAGTCGGTCATACGCTTGGGCGGCCGATGCCTGAACCTTGCTTGCGCGCTCCGCCCATTCACGTTCCTGCCTGTCCAGCTCTTCAAAATTCATGGCTACCTTTTTCTGGTTAAGACCGCGGGACCCGCCCATGCCGATCGACAATTTCGATATCACGCGTATCGCCCTTAAGTCGGAAGCAAAATCCGACTCGCCAGTCCAGCGACGGACCAAACGCGTCGATCCAATTGCTTGCCCCCTCTTTCGATCGGAAGCCACGTCCGAAGTGCGTAATCCCACCTTGACGGACAAACCAACGGCACCTCTTCTGTACCGGAATGGCTTCGATATTCTGCATAGGCATCGCTATTTTCCGAAGGCTAGTGCTTCAACGCAATCTTTGCGTTTCGATTGCTAAGGCCTCTTTCGATCTCCGTGATGCTCGCCTTGCGCAACGCACTGGTGTCTGATCGTGCCGTAAAGACAGTCTGATAGATGGCAGTACCAGCGTCGGCAGTACGACCCATCGTTACCTCGTGGGCAGCCGCGTCTGCGTCATGATGGCTTTGGTCGTTTTTCATGTTCCTTGCCAAATAGCTCGGCTACCGGCCGGTTTGGAGCTGCTGCAGACAATACTTCCGTTCAATTGCGCGCTCCCACAGCAATTCAACAACGATGATCGCAGCGGCGACCGGGACGCCTATCCACCACGACAACCCGACGTATTTGCAAGAACCCAATACGGTGAGCGCGGCCACCATAGCGACTACATTCACGACCATCGTCCAGCCAGGCAGATGCACCTTCTCTTGTCCTTTTGGCACGTCTGAATGTTCTTGCCCGCGTGTCAACGGAACGAAGAACAAACTCCAGACGATGTAGGACATAAGTGCGATGCATCCAAGAGCTGCACCAACGAACCAAATGTCGCCAGCGTTTTGGGATAGGTTGTTTAGCGGGTTAATTGGCATGGCTTTTCCGTGGTCAGTTCGAGCCTGGCTCGTGGCCCAGACTGAACCTATCGTCTTCAGCGTTTTGGATAACCTTCGACTTCCACCAAACCCTCACGGAAAACCGCAAAGTGCTACCTTCGTCATCGATCATCATCTGATAACCAATGACTTCAAAGTCTTCCCCTTTGCACTCGGGGAGATCGTGCTCGACTTTCGCATTGAAACGTTTGTTGGCCGCGTCCGGCTCGATCTCGAGTCCGCCAAGCCCATGGATATGTGCAACCGGAACTCCAACCAGCCGCAATTTCTCGTAGGTGTCGAGCACTGCATGCTGAATGTCGATTCCATTAAAACTCTCGGGTGCACTGCCACCAAGAATTTCTCCGCGAGGTACGCGGCCGCCGAATGTGCAATCTCCGAACGCAGAAGCCTTCGCCCGACTCTGTGGCGCGGTACCAGCCACGATCAGCGCTTTCCAGGCCTCGCTAAAGCGCGTATCAAGCAATGCAAGATCTCGCTTCAGAACTGAGTCGGCTTTTTCTCGGCCCTTAGCGAGATTCCGAGTCGCCTCGCCTGCATCCTTCTCAAGAACTGACAGGCTCTGGGCATGGGCGGCGTGTGCGCGCTCCCTCAAACAGGCAATTTGATCGTCAACCATTCCGTATTCTCCGATTTCCCCATCAATCCCTCTCTCTTGCCGCCATGCGGGATTCCACTGCTCGCTTGGCTGTCTCGCGCGTCTTGAAATGGCGGGCCGACTGTTCGCTGACATGCGTGGATTGGTCGGAGACATCCCACAACTGACCATTGCACCAGCTAGCCGACCAACCGCCGGCTCCCAACCGTCGGATCTGGACGACGAGGCTTCCGTCAGCGTGCCCTGCCGATCCATTCGGTGCGTCTGTCCACTGAATCATGGCGACAGCCTTCCCTAACCGCTATTCGGCGAAAACTTCCTGCAAAGTCTGCAGGGCGCTCAACATCGTTTTATCGGCAACAACGCCCTCTTTCTTAACGAGGCGCACCTTATCCACAGCGCGTATCTGGTCCAGCAGGATCAGTCCACTCTTGCGCAGGAAGGTGATCGGTACACGGAACGGTGCGGGGCGGCCTTTGCTAGTCATCGGGGCAACGATGACAGTGCGCAGGTGATCGTGCATCTCGGGAGGCGAGACGACCACACACGGACGGGTCTTTTGGATCTCACTTCCTTTTGTCGGATCCAGGGCGACGAGCCAGATATCTCCGCGCGCTACCACGTCAGCTCCGCGTCATCTGCGTTGGAGAATTCGCCCATCACGAGCACATCATCATCAGCTGCAGCGACAGCGTGGCTGGCCTCGGCCCACCCCTCGCGCGGCTTCTTCTTCGGCTTGCGAATCACCAAAGCATCGTCCTCCACTGCCATGTCCACTTCATCCTCCAAACCCAGCTGGGCAAGAATGGGCTTGGGGATCAAGACCCCCTGTGAATTGCCCATCCTGCGAATCGTTGCTTTCATAATCCCACCGTAAGCACAATGTTATTCCATTGCCAAGGGTATGGCAACACAATGTTATTACACCGTTTCCGCCTTGTCTGCACCGCCCTTATTGGCATCGCATCCAGCGCAAGCGGCATGCAGATCTCGCAGCGATACCTCCGCGTATGGCTCGATATGCACCTCCTCGCCATGCGGGGCGGAGTCCGAAATGTTTCGCTGGTATGCCCGCTAAAGAGCATGGCGCCAAACAGAAAGCTTGCGCTATGCCGTCACAGCTCGTGTGGCATGCTGGCACCCAAAACCGGAATCAGGAGGCGGCATGACGGCAAGTGACGACGATTGGAGTGGCGCGGCGTACGCGCAAGACAGCCGTGGTGGAGACACTTTGGCAGCGCACCTACAGGCGGCCGGAATTCTTCCCCCTGGGCACGTCATCGTGAACGTGCAGATCTACCTGAGAGCAACCGTAGCGCCTGACGGCGTCGAAGGGCCTTACCTTACCGTCATGATGTTTGACGCATCAGGGAGCCGCGATCCGGCGGCGGCTTATCGTCAGGCAATCGCGGATGGTCAACGGATCTTCCCGATCAAGCACGTCCAGGTGAACGACGCGATGATCGAAGTGTTCAGCGACCTAATGCTCGATCTCACGCCTCGCGGCTTCGATGTTCCCCCTCAGGCGCCGCAAACGATGGTCTACAAGGCTTAGAACAGTTCACCGCTTTGCGTAGCGGCGTCTAGCTCGGGTTTTGCGCCGCGCGGTGCGCGCGGTGCCGGAGCTGTATCCATCAACTCCGCCGGGTACAGCGTCAAAAAGCTGCGCGCCGCCTCAGGATCTCGGCAGTGCAGCCAGTCGTCCCAGCGATTGCGCGGCACGATAACGACACTGCGCTTTTCTTTCCCGGGTGCGTGCATGCGGCGCATGATCGGATGCTCGTCAGCGTTGACCGTCAGCATCGTGAAACTGTTGCTTGCCGGCGTATTGTCGGCCACGCGCCCCTCCCAGGAACGCCATAGCCCTGCGATCGCAAAATCCGCCTCGTCCTTGAGCCAGATTCGGTACCGCGTGCTCTTCTTTGGATCGGCCTCGTAGCAGGGCTCAAACAGGGATTGTGCGGGGACCAAACATAGTTGTGCAGCATGCCAATACTTCGCGAAAGTCCGTTTCTGCCCGACAGTTTCCGAACGCGCGTTCGTTGTATCGAAGCTCACTCCGGCGGGCTGGCGACGTTTCGGCACGAACCCGAAGTTGGCCAGCACGCATTCACGCCCGCCGTCGGCCGTGTTGCGCACTATCGGCGCGGCATAGTCTGGCCAAGTCTCGCGCGGATACTCGTCCTCGCCGGCAGAGTCCACACGATACAGGCTACGAATAAGGTCGATCTCTGACGGCTTGTAGTTGTTGCACATTGAGCGCGCTCCCGTTTGCGTCGATGTCGTACGACGCATTGCTGGCAGATGCTGATCTTAAGCTGGCACAGCATAGCGCCAGCCCCGGGCCTGCTATGTGAAACTTGTCGTGGTTCGTCCGTATGGGCGACTGTCGCGTCCCCGCTAATCGCGGCGGAACACCCGTTGATTGCGCTTCTTGGTGCTGTAACGATAACGCCGCTTTTCCTTGATGATGTGCAGCGACGGCAGATTTTCCTGAAGGCACACCTCGCCGTCGAGCACCCGCTCCAGCTCGTCCAACACATAGTCGAAGCCACCCGGAATGAGTTGGTCTTTCAGGCCACGCGCACGGGCCACAGCGCCGGCGGTTTTCACCACGACGTGTAGGCAGTAAATCTCCCACACCAGACGGCGGACACCCACCGTCGGGTTATCGGCGTAGATGGCGCGGATTTCGGCCTGGGTAAGTGGCGGATAGCGCTTCCGCTCGGGATTCTGCATTTCCATGTACCTGTATATTTATGTGGGGTATCCACTTAGCTCCACCAGCACAGGATAACTGGATGGATATACAGTATTCGTATGCTACACCGTCTCGACCCGGTTCACTACATCCGCATACGTCACAGGGCCGGTAACGACCGCTTGCTGAAGCAGCCGATAGAACAAGAGACCGCGCGAGCCCGAGGTGCGGCGATTGAAGCGGAACACGAACTCATCCAGGTAGGCGTCCAGATGTTCGGGCTGAACCGAGCCGTGATGCGTGCCGAGAATCCAGCGTTTGACCAGTGAAGCAACCCGATGAACGCCAGCCATCGAAACGTGAGCTGGCACCTCGGCACCCAGCATCACATTGCGCTGGTGTTCGTAACCCAGCTTGCTCAATGTCCGGTAGGCTGCTGACCCGTCAGTTCTGACTTGGGCGCCAGGCTCAATCGACGCCTGTATGAACGGGATGACGCATTCGGCGCCATCGTTCTGGATGCGCTGCAAGCGTATCCGGCCGAAGCCCTTGGGCTGAAGCATTTCGACCGCAAGGATGACCAGCACTTTGCTCGTGCGGTTCTTGCGGTTGATGGCCGAGATAGGGGCCTCTCGGTCCGTGATGGCCAGGTAGGTCTCGTCAACCTCTACACACCCCTTCAGGCGTTCGCGGTCCGGTCGCACCATAGCGCGGCGAAACCGGTGCAGCATCGTCCAAGCGGTCTGGTAGCTTCCCAGGCCTAGCACCCGTTGCAAACCAAGGGCGCTGACGCCTTGCTTTTGATTGGTCAGATACCACGCACCAGCCAGCCACACACGTAGCGGGGTACGGGTCTTGTCGAATATCGTGCCAGCGGTCACCGTCGTTTGGTGAGCGCAACTGCGACACATCAGGCGCGTGCGGCTCGACCGATAAGGCTCGGCCGCTACGCCGCAATCAGGGCAAACGAACCCCTGCGGCCACCGCAATCCCTCCAGGTAGGACAGGCAAGCCTCTTCCGTCCCGAACCGGTCCAGAAACTCGTTCCAGTTACGGGGGTAGTCCTTCCCCGGTTCTGGGGGTAATATCTGCTTTACCTGTATATCCATCCAGTGATTCTGGCATGGCTGGAGCTAAGTGGATAGCCCTTATATTTATACAGTATCGGGGCGACACCCTGGCCGGTCAATGCCTGGCTGATACGCGTGCCCGACGGAGCACATAGGATCGTGTAATCCGACCTCCGCCCGTTGGCCACGCAGACGCGGAGGAACGTTGGGCCCGCCGGGTTAAGCCCAGCAGTGGCGAGAACAATCGTGGGACCAAAAAAAAAAGCCCCAGCCGCCCCCAACATCGGGGAAGGCTGGGGCTGGTAGCCAAATCGAACTTCGATCAGGCTACGCCGCTTTCGGCAGTGGCGAATATCCCATCCGCGTCCAAACTTCGTCATCCACCGGGATCGGGGCAACTCGCCCTGATACCAAGTTGACGAAATTGCCGTGGAAAGACAACTTGCCATTGCGAAACATCTGCCAGAGAAGCTCTGACGCCCAACCTACGATCATCCGGTTGATGAACAGGTTCTGCCGCTCAAGCGCCTCGGCCATCGAGCACGACGGTTGGTCGTCCTCAGGAAGGGTCGTATCGGCAATCTCGGGGAACAGGTCAACCGCGTGAGGCAGTCTGTCCTGGCGCCCATGTCCTTTGCAGAACTCTCCCACGACAACCTGACCGCTCGCCGCGTTGTTGCCGAGGTCCATGTAGTACCCCTGCTTAAACGACTTGGCGATAAGGTTTCGTGCACGCCGCGAATCCACACAGGAAATCACCATGTCGGTCTTGAAGATGTCGACGTTGTACCCGTCAAACATCACCGGCATCGACCTCCACTGAGTACCAAACCCCATGTTGATTCGCTGAATCATAACGTCGGTCTTGAAGTGTCCGACGTCGCAGGGGTAAAAGCCCTGCCTGCCCACATTGGACGGCGAAACCGTATCACCGTCGATTGCCGTGACTTCGAGTCCTGGATGACCAAGCTCGCCGATCGCGTAGTTCAGCGTGGCCAGCGCAGCGAGCATCGCACTACCATTCCCGCCGGCACCGACCACAACGATCTGAACCTTTCTCGATAGGAATTCCGAACGCACCATGTGATCACGCTGCATGACGCACCTCCTCAAGCGAGAACTGCTCGCTCACGGGGATCGTGATGCCGAGAGCGCACAGGCGCGCGGCAACGTCGAACTCCGAGAGATCGCATCGGTGGCAAAGACCATATACCACCGAAAACTTGACCTCGCCTCGATCGTCCTTGTTGTCCGTCGAACTGAAGTACGCCGGCGAACTACCATGGCTGTGCAGGTCTACGACAAGGTGCTCACCGGGCTCGAGCTGCGGGCGTTCTACGACAACCTCCGCCGAAGATGCCTTCCGCTCGACCAGCGGCCGATATCGAAACTTTCGGGTGTGCTCACTCCATGTGATCCACGCCGCGGTCTCAATTTCGCCTGCCTTGCTGGCCTGCTCCGCAAACTGCCAAAGCAGATCGCGGGGCACCTGGCCACACAGCAACTCGAACGTTTCCGACACCTCCCCATAGGGAAGCACCAACCCGCTCTCGTTCTTCATGGCCAGCTTGCGCATATACAGCCACGGGCGACGGACTTCGAGCGCCAAGCCGTTGCTACCGACCAGGAACCGATGCCCAACGCCTGCGAGCCGCTCGAAATCGGCGAATTTCGACATGGGAAGCGTCGGAAACTGTGATTGAAGGAACATGTCACGAGAATCCATCACTCGTCCCCCCGAACCAGCTTGTCGAACATCTGACCCAGCGTAGCGCCAGCTGACTTGAGCACGCGCGTCGGAAAGGCTTGATGCTTGCCTTCCAGCAACTCCTTCCAGAGGACAAACGGGTTGGCCCCCTTCTTCAGCAGCTGATCCTGCGGCACATTCGGGTGGGTAAACCACGTTCCGAAAAACGCGTCTTCCCACTGCTCGATTGGGGCATTCACTCGCTGCTTAGGCAGATCGATATTCCCGACGCAGATGCGCCCCGCCTCCCACACGTTGAAGAAAGGGCTGCGCAGCAGCCGAGTCTTCTCAGTCGGCCTCGCCTTACCTGCATAAGCGAAGACGAACCAGGCGTCATTCTTCACGAAGAAGACGAGGCCCGGTAATGGACACCTTCCAGCTTTGTCACCGTCGAAGCTCTTATTCCGAAACGCCACGTGGCGCGTCTCTGGACGGGTGTACCAGACCATATAGTCCGGCCCCCTACCAAGGACACGCTGGTGGAACAAGGAACGCGAGCTCGAGCGATCGGCGAACTGGTCGAGCGCTTCAATCAATGCCGCCTTACTAGCCGGCTGCCCGGGTGCAATCACTGCGTTGTCACCGTCGATCCGTACAGGATTGATAGTCACAAGGCCTTGGCGGCCGTCCGCGGAACTGCCCGAGTACATGAGGATGGCGTGGTCCAAACGCAGCGACCCGCCAACACCTCCAACTTGGGTATTGATCATGTCAATTTCCATATTCAACGGGATCCGTCATCGACTGCAGCAGGCGATCAGTCGCGCGCAGCAATTTCAATTTCGCATCCCAGGTTCTCAAGGTGCCTCGCAGTTGTGCGGGGCTCTCACAGGACAGCACTTCAGATCCGAGTCCGTACGACCAGCCCTCGCCACCCGAAGTGAGCAAGTTTGCGTAGTCGTCCCAAACCCGAAAAATGTTGTCCCGCTTACCGTCGTATTGCGCTTCCGGGTGATCCCATGCCAGGGAGAACACTGGGTACATCGACGTGAAGTCGGTTCCCCACATGTTCGGCCAAGCTGCTTTCTTGGGCCGGCGCGCCTTGACCAAAGCGACAAGGTCAGCGAGCAGTGGCGGCAGAACTTCATGCCGCGCTGCCACTTCCTGCACGAAGCGATCCATCTCCTTGGTGCAGGGCATCTTCAGAAGATCCGGCATCGGGCAATCCCTTCGGAAAGCCCGTGGCGTGTAACTGAAGAACGCATCAGAACCATCCTCGTTCTCCGGTTCACCTCCCTCTTCCTCCAGCTCGTCGTCCGAGTAGCACTCTTCCCATCCATACGTGCATGAGCCCGTGTTGGACAGAATGTGCTTGTGATCGAACGTCCAGCCGATTTGATGACCAGCGGCAGAGAGAATCGTGGTTGCCGCGAGCCCCAGCCCATCAGCGATCGCATTCATCGCTTCAAAGCCACGGCGCAGGCTACGAAAGTTAGGACCGCACCGGCCGATCTCCACAAAAACGGCAAGACCGTCCGATTCCTCCTCCATAGGCTCAGCGATCGCCCCACTGTCATAGAGATCGCTGACCGTGGTGAAGACCAGATCGAGGTCGATGACCTCAACCCCGGCGGTACGCTCAGCGAACCATCGGGACATTGCCTTTTCGAAAACCTGACCTGGCGAATACCAGCTACGCAGGTCAGAAGATCGAATCATCTTGCAAGCATTCAACGATTGAACCGCGTCTAGCCACTGCGGCCCCCGATGCCCGCCAAACTCGACCGGAACATCGCTATGTAGCCGCGGTAGTCTCAGCCAAGAATGGGAAGATCCAGGGGCGCGGGGCAAAATCGGCCGGCTGGCTGATCCCGCTTGGACTGGGCGATCATCGCCATCAAAATGCACACGCATTGGGATACCTCCTCAGGTGGTACGGGCACGGGTGCAGCAGACCCCGAAGGTTCTGCCGCGCCCATCACCTTTTCCACCGATGAGCCTTCAGCCTGGGCAAACCAGGCGTCAAACGTCATCGGCTTCATGGTTCAGCCCTTTTGTCCCACCTTGCGGCGGACGTTGTACACAACGGTGCCATCCTCCCGCACGTCCCCTTGTTCGATTTCCGCCGTTGCAATGTCCGGATGCGCCATGGAAAGCACATCACGGACTTGTTCGAGCGTGAGCGAGGGGCCCGGGTCGGCGAACTGAGTGCCGTGGTACATGAAGACGCGCTTCAGCGTTTGGACTGTGAGTGCCATGGTTGGTCCTCCTTAGCCCACCAACGGCGTGCCGCCGAACAGGCCGCCGGTAGCGTTGGACTGGTTGGTAGCAGCGTCATCAGACTGAACACCGGCAGTGGTAGCACCAGCCGATTCTTCAGAGCTCTCATCGTCATCCTCGGCGCCGATCAAGTCGCCAGCGGAAACGATGCCCGAATCAGCCTTAGGCGCCGGCTTGGCGACACCCTTGGCCTTATCGACAGCCTTCCCCTTCGCCACATTGAGTGCGGCGCTGGTTTGGGCAAGTTGATCGACAAGCGACTGACGTTGCTCCGTGAACTCCGAGAGGCAACGGACGAACTCGAGATCGAGCTCCTCCGGGGTACCCGTCAGCACCAGCGGCGTCAGCAGCCCGCTCTCGCTGGCATCCTTCTGATCCGACTTTGGCATTGCGGCCACCGTCAGTTTTCCGGACTTGTCAGCGACGATCGAGAACATCAACCGGCCGCCCGATTGCTGGGCGAGCGACTGCAGCTGTTTGAACAGCGTGGACATATAAACTCCTTGGGATGCATGTGCGAATTCCGCCTCTCGGTAGAGGGGAAACCCGCGAACGGAAATAGAAAATGCTGGCCACCAGAACGGTGGACAGCGACAGGAACCACGGCTGCTTAGTTCAGCAGCATGACGGCAGGAATCTTGCCGTTGAAATCGAAATCCGACGTCGCCAGAAGCCCCTTGATCATCTCGTCTCGCTTGCCCGACATGATCTTGGAGAACTTCTTGTCGAGGTGCTGTTTCAGGCCGATCTCTTGGCACAGGCTTTCGATCTCCGCCTTCGTCATCACCTCCATCAGACCCGAGCAGACTTTCCAGTGACTGGCGAAGTCCACACCGAGGAACGATGCAAGCGCCTTCACCTCGGACATCTGGATCTTATCGACGACCGACCAGGCGACCATGTCCAGCAGGCGGCCGCGCGGCGTCTCATCGAGGCCTTGTACAACGTCCAGGCTGTCTTTCAGCTTGACGCCGTTACCAACCTTACCCCCGCTCGCCTTGCGAACCTGCTCAGCGAGAGCGCTGTCGTCGATATGACGCAGCAGCCCTTGCGCGGCGAGAGTGATGATGAGCACGTCCGTTTTGGCCGAGCTGCGCAGAATCACGGTGCGCACGACCTCCCGCCAGGTCTTCTCGCGATATTCCTTCACGCGAGGCGACACTGCCGAGATACTCGGTTTGGCACCCGTCTTCCCTTTCTGGGCGGCGCTGCTGCCAGCACCCGATTTCCCGGATGTCGACGCAGAACCCTTGCCCGGGCCGGTCGAAACCGGAGCGAGCGTGGCCAGATAGGCCTTGTTCTTTTCCTTGTTGCATGCAACGTCCATGCAATAGTTCGGGAACGTCTGGCCAACCTTGCCGGGCACCGCAGAGATCAGGGCACCGAAGTTCGCACACCCCTTGCAGGCATCTGCCTGTTCGGCGCCGACGCCCGTGTCGCCGTCCGCCTTGAGGGCGATTACCGTCTGGTTGTCGCCGGGGCGGACCACCTGGATGCGTTGATACTGCCCTTCCAGGCTCTTTTTCACGGATTCGATCAGCGCTTCGTTCTTCGCATCGAAGCACGATTTCTTCGTGCAGCGACCATCGTCGATAGCCTCCGCAAAAAGCGCGCGCTGATTGGCCGAATTGTGATGGCAGGAAACGCACTCGCTCTTGTCAAAGCGCGCGTTGTCGAGCCGCAAAGCCTGCGCTGCCAGCTCAGTCCTCAGATCGGGGACCGAGACTTTCTTCTCGATGATGAGCGGAAGAATCTGGGCCTGTACGTTCTTCGGAACGGCTGCGAGCAGCTCAGCATGACCGAGCAGGATCTTGCGCTCATTCAACGCGTCCTGAACAGCGGGGATGCAGTTTTGCAGCGCGAGGCGGCTTTCCAGCTTGGGCATTGACCACCCGAGCCGCTTCGCCACCTCATTGCGATCACCACCGTAGAGGCCCATCGCCGTAACCGCGGCACCCGATTCTTCGGTGGCCGACATACCTTCGCGCTGGATATTTTCAGCGGCGGCAGCGGCAGCGGCCTCCGCATCGGTCATCTCCCGCGAGAAAGCTGGGATTACCCCGTCGGGCCCATACGCTTCGTGCGCGCCACGTAGGCGACGTTCGCCTGCGATGAGTTCGAGGTACCCATCCTTCGGACGGACCAAGATGGGCTGCAGAATGCCCTGAGACTTGATGGACTGAACCAACTCAGCCATCGCCTGCGGCTCAAAGAACTGACGTGGGTTATAGACCACGCGAACATCGCCGATGCGGGCAAAGATGAAGTTCGCGCCCCCCGGAGCCAGTTCCCAGTTAACTGCTTGTGCCCTGTCTTCCGGCATAACAGCGCCTGCGTCTGGCAAGGGTGCAGTGGGGACCAGAGAGGTCTCGGTTGAGAGTTGCATGGATTCTCCTGAAGTACAGAGGCAGAATCCATGCCCCGCGTGGGATCATGAATCCCACCAGGGTTGAAAGTGTCGACTTGTCGTCGTTTGGCTAGTTGCGCCCAGCTGCGCATTCTGACGGGACCATTGCTGCTTCCCGCCAAGAAATTAGACCGATTTTAGGGCAAAAAACTCGTTTACGGCAACAGATGGCCGAAAAGGCTAGCGGTGTCGCACAACGCCAGCACCGCTACTCCTGCGATGGCCAGATATGGCCCGAAAGGGGTCTCCCTGCGACCAGCGCCCCGAGCCATCAAGCTCACTCCCGCCACTAGAGCGAAAAGCAGCAAGGCCGTCGTCAAGACGGCCAACAGCGCCGGCGCACCGCTCCAGGCACCGATGGCGGCAAACATCTTGAAGTCGCCTTTGTACATACCGGACTGTCCAGCGGTAAGCTGGAAAAGTAAGTTCAGCCCCCAAAGTGCACTGTAGCCAGTGACAGCACCAATCACGGCTGACTGCAACGGGACGAATGTGCCCGCACAATTGGCCAGCAGCCCACCCCACAGCAGCGGTAACACTATGACGTCTGGAATGATTTGATGCTCTGCATCGACTAGCGCGCAGGTCGCGAGCATGGCTGCATACAGGACAAAAAGTCCGATAGTCGCCGGCGAATCCCATCGCCATGCTGCTAGCAGGCCTGCACCTGCGAGGAGAGTGCAGCAGACTACAAAGGTGGACCAAGAAGCCCACGTACTCGGAGGTTTCATGCGGGAGAGCGCCGCCAGAAATACACCCAGCCCCTCCCCAACGCCGTCTTCGTCGACACTCCATTGCGCTTCGAGGAATCGTGGAATCCATCCCGCCAATGCAATGCTGCAGCCGCCGGCCACCAGGCCCAAAATAGTGGCCCCCAAAACGACTGGAACTTCCATCCGGATCCTCGCCTACTAGCTCAATGCTCCGCGAGCAAGAACCCTTCTGGCATGCTCGCAAAAAAGTCTGAAACTTCCGCTTCTTCAGCTTCGATATGGCACCGGTACATACCAGCATCGTGCTGTAGAGTGATTTGGCCACGTCTGCAGCGCATTCGGTTGGCCATCTCGCCTTGCCGGATGCGCAGCGCGTAACTTTCGCGCCCGCCCTTTTCGATCACACGGAGCGCCAGTTCGCCTTCGACCGATTCGGCCATGAGAATCTTGTCGTCGGCCAGCAGAAGATGACCGGGCATGGTGGGTCGGATTGGCGTCGAACCGACCTTGAATCGCTTCTGGATCTGCATCTAGCTCCCTTGGTTTTGGAACAGCTTACGCCGCCGACGCCAAGATACCAGCCCTACTGGTGCCCCCAAACAAAGCGTGCCCGAAGGCCAGCCCACCAACGGCCAATTCGCCGCGAAAGGTCATTGGCGGCGATGATTGCCACCGTCGCAACAGTCAACAACCCGGTAACCAGTATCAGGCCACTTGTTACGGCATTCGGCGCGAGCTCCAACGCAGCAAAGGCGAACGCAAGTGTCGCCAAGCACGCCCAAACCGCCAGCGTGAAAAGCCCGTCTCGCTGGGTCTTGACCAGATCCTCCAACACAACCCGGTCAAGCACGGTGATTCCACCTGTGGACTGCTGGGGAAACGCCTTTCTGACTTCACGCGCCAAGAAGTCAGCGCTGGGATTGGCTCCATCCTCCCACGTGAGGCGAGCTTTGATGCCCTCGACTGCGGCACGGGCGTCTGCAATCGCCTTCGCCCGGGTCTCTTCGCGAATGTATTTTGGCCAGTCGTCACGGACAGTCGCCTCAATCACATCCGGGACCTCCCCTTCCCAGTAGAACTCATAGAAGAGTTGGAGGAGCGTGAGGAACGGCGTTCCATGGTAGCCACGGTAGCCCCCGTAACTGAGACACGCCCAGTGAGCGAGCTCATGCAGGAAGAACTCGTCAGTCGGTACCTCATGGAAAGCGGCCACGCGGAAACGGTCACGCCGGCGCCAGTCGCCGACCACGATCTTGCTCAAGAGAGATACTTTTTTGGCTAGGCGCAGTTCCGGCGCCCTCTTGATACCGAGTTCAAGGCAGATGGCTTCGTACCGCTCGCGTGCCGCGGCAAAGTTGTCTGGCTCGATAGCACCGGACGCAACGGCGCCCCATTCAACTAGTCGTCCGAATAGCATGTCAGTTCAGCGCAGGCTTGTACGAGCAAATGAAGTTGTGCATCAGGGCGAAGCCCTCGACATCGCCATCGAAGTAAATGTGGCCCCCGCTAATACTTCGCACGGTGACCTCACCGCCCAACTCCCCGTCTGTGCACTCGTAGGTGCGATCCACGACCACGTCTGCTGCCGTCATAGCCATGTGACTCCTCCCACCACCATATTGAATATTTCGGGTATCCGGGTCTCGTGGTTGATATCAACGTTGAGACGTCACCTTGTCTTCCCGATTTCCAAACGCCTAGTCGATATCAGCGTGCCGCTTATTCGTCCACAATCCGGATGCGATCTGATTCCATTCAAAGAGGTCAACCGCATTGATCCGCATCGCCCATCCTGAGTATCGGCCGTAAGCCGGATGCTCGGGAGTAGTCCATTCCCATTCGTTCGTCGTGACATGGACGCCGAGCCGATTCATGGCCTCGCGTTGCCCGTCGTGCCCGGTGTGAATTAGCGGGAAGTCGTCGGGGAAGTTAGCGAGTGCTGCGCGTAGCTCGCCGACGGTGCGCGCGTAGGTGCTCTGCCAATAGCGCCTCGAGAGCTCTTGGTCTGGCGATAGCGGGCGAGGCCCGCCAAAAAACCGGTAGATCGTGTCTAGGGATTCGAACGTGCTGAACTCCACGTGCCCGGGAAGCTTGCACCGCTCGACGGCGGGTTGAACGTTGAATGCGACCAAAGACTTGTCGCCGCGAATCAGGTCGACGGCCGCCTGATAGTCGCCGTCGTAGCTAGCCGTCACCAAATACGGCAAGTCTTGCCCGCCGACTTCATCATCGGCGTCAGTGTCGTAAATCTCTATTAACTTTAGCAGTGAGGAACCCGTGGTTGCATTCATGCTTTTCGACTCCAATCAGGTCATCCCTGGTTATCGGTTGCGGAAACTAAATTGCATTTCGTGGTTGATATCAACCGAGGGCCCATGCGCCGTACCTGTGAGCCAATCAATAGTTGTTTAGCGATTGCCTAAAGGTGCACCGCCGCCCTGTTGCGCAGAGAGCGCACGAAGCTCTTCGGCGACGCTCTCGCAGGATTTCGGCGTGATGCGCCGTCCTTTGGCTACGATCTCCGCGTACTCAGCAGAGAATCGGATGTCGTCGGGGACGTTCCCGCCAACGGTGAGACTGAACGCCGAATCGCCGATTGCCGTGTACACAATCGGCAAGTTCATGACGGTGGCCACCTTGCGGTTGACGAGCTGCGGCGACATCTCGACTTCAGGCAAAGTCTTGCCAGCTTTGGCATTGATGAGGCAGGCGGCCATGTAGGCTGAATAGAACTGCTGACGAAGGAGGCCGCCCGCTTGCGCTGGTAGCGTCGACTTCGCGCCAATCTTTACCTCCGGTTGAGGGGCGTCTCCACCCGCGACCGCCGCAACAGAAGAAGAGTCGCTTTTGGTGTCAACGGGCGCTCCGGACGGAAATTCGATGTCGGGGTGAGTACCGGTGTACGTGGTCCAAGCCACTAGGATCACCACAGCCACCATGAGCACGCGCAACGGTAGATTCACGTCGAATGAACGACCGAATAGGGTCATCCTTGTCGGATCAGAAGCTGGGAAATCGTCTTCCAGGTCCATCATGTAGGTTTGCGCGCCACGAAGATTCAGGGTGGAGATCAGGTTTGCGACCGATTCCCCCGCTCGCGCGCAGTTCAGCCAACCTAATCTTGGATAGTTCAATTATCTGGTCGCGTTGGCTCGCCAACCACTCGTAAAGAGCCCGCATCCCGGCCCTCTTTCGGTCCCAATAACGTCGATTCCACTGGCGAGGCACAGCAACGAAACTCGATTTCCTGGTAGGAAATTGCTGGTATACTCGACCTCGATCCTTGATCCGGTAGCTGGACCGTACCTAGCCCTTTCTAGGCGCACCTTGCGCCACTTTCCCTTCGGGGGGACATCACGCTCCCCTCAAGGGGCATGGTGTCTTCCATCAATCAGGAGACATCAATGAACCATTTCATCGACTGCATGGAGCAGTACTGGGCGTCCTACAAGGATCTCATGCTGCAGCAGGCTCGCGACCGTCTGGAGCTTGACCATCGCTACAAGGTAGAACTGGCAATGGCCAGCGACGCCGCTCACGCGAGCCCCTCTTCCGAGTACGTAACACGTGCCGCGGAGGACGGGATCGAGTCAGCGGCCTGGCGGCTTATTCAAGAGTTGCTCGCCCATGCAGTCCGGGAGTTTTCTCCAAACCCAGCGACACCTTTAGAGCTGCACAGCAAAGAACTGATCGATGAACTTGGGTATCGGGCAAAGCCCGGATCCTTTAGCCCAAGCGGCCTGTGGAGCGCACTCGAGGCGAAGTACAGGGATGGCATCGGTCACACACTCGCCTACAAGAAACGCGGCGAATCGCTTGGGAAGTACTTCTCTCTCTCCGCGGGGGACGACGTACTCACCAAGAATGGCTGCATTCAGCTCACGCGGGATATTCGCTACGTGGACAAGTCCTACAGCGTGCCGGTGCTCGGTCATGCCGAGAGCGAAACACTCCGGCTGGAAGTGCTCCCAGCGCTTGCTAGCTTTGCAATTTGGGCGGGCAAACCTGGATTGGCAGAGGACATCGCCAAATTGGTACCGCATTTCAGCTACCCAGCTGGCGTTAAGTCCCGTGAGGCTTTCAAACTTGGCTCCGCGCAGGAAGGTCGAATCAAGCTCGTGACCTACCAAACGTCATTCGAGTGGATGTTCGAGCGCCCTGTTGCAGAACCGCTTGCCCTCTTCCTGGGCGAGTTCTATTTCGCGCCGCTACAAACGGCAGATTGAGTCCGGGTAGGACGCTTCTACCAGACACTGCAAGGTGCATTGCACCGTAACCCTAGAGGGACACATGCGCCCTTGGGGGGCCGTGTGTTTCTCCCAAAACCGCTGGAGAAAAACATGGAAGTTCGTGAACTGATCGATGCCACCCAGAAGTACTGGGAAGAAGTTGCTCAAACAATTCTGGGGCATGGAAAGGAAATCACTCGTCTGCGCAAAGTCGAAACTGCGATGTTCGGAAGCGAACGCTTCATGACCGCTCTTCCGGAGTACGACGAGATCGACCAACGCAAGCATCTGCGTAAAGCCGCAACCGGGCTGATGCAAAGGCTGACTCAAGTCGCGATCAACGAGTACTCTCCGAGTTCCTCGTCTCGACTCGAAATCAACTGGAGCGAAATCGCTGAAGCTGTTGGTTTTTCCGATGAGAAGCGGACGGAGTTCGATGCACACGTCTTCTGGCAGGAACTTGAGAAGCGGTACGGTGGAGGCAATGGCGCAAAGAATGCGTACCAGCAAGCCTCTTCTGTCCTTATCGATGAGTTCCGCATCAAGCCAGAGACGGGCGTCGAGCGCCGCAGAGGCGGGATCGTTCTCAATCTCGACATTCGTGCCACGCAGAAGTACAGCACTCGCTACACCATCGACTGGGGTAACGCCCAACGGCTGACTCGTACGCTGATTGCCCTGAAGTCGTTTGCTTCTTGGGGCGACATGTTTGCGCTTCAGCACGGCATGAGTACGTTCCTGAACGTGTGGTCACAACGTGGTGATCAGGTGCACTCGCGCGAGGCATTTACCTACGGCAACGTCGAAGGTGGCCAAATCAAAATAACCACCTTCTACAACCGGTTCGAGTTTGCATTCGATGCTAAGGCGTCCGAGAAGCTGCAACTCTTCCTCGGTGAGTTCGGCTTTACGCCGGTATCGGAGGCAGCATGAGCTGGGCAAGCAGCTTGCTCGAGATCCGATCAAAAGGATCAATGACGGCAAAAGCGGGCTCACTTGCCGGGCTTCACGAAGCTCGACAAGTCCACCAAAGTCAGTTCTTCACCACTGTGGCACTGTCGCAGTTCTGTTGGCGCCTTGTGGAACCGTCGATGAACAGGATCGCGGAAGAAGAAGGCATTGCTGAAGGAAAGGCGCTGAAGCTGAGCGTGCTCGACAACAGCGTCGGCAGCGGGCGATTGCTGCACTGGGCAAACCCTGAAATCCACTCGCTGTACGGGGTGGACGTCGATGAGGGTTGTATTGCAGCGCTAGGAGAGGCTGCAAGGGAGGCAGGGTTCACGTATGAATTCATCCATACAGGAATGGAATCGATCCGGCCGAAAGATTTTGACGTTTGCCTGATCAATCCGCCCTTCTCTATCAACCTTCAGAGCCCGTTCCTGGCGCCATACGAGTGCACTTCGTACGGGGCCTTTGGCCCCAGCACGAGCGCGCGCAGTGATGAGTATGCACTTTACCAAGCGCTTAGCGCGGCAAAGTGGGTTGTCGCGATACTGCCAACGACACTGGCCGACGAGGTCTACCTCAAATCGGTCAATGAGCACTCCAAGCATCAGTTCCGACGACTGCTGGCGATGTACGACATGCCGCAAGACGTTTTCCGGGAGGAAAACGCAACTGTTCGCGTGACCGTGGCACTGTTTGACACGGCCTTTCACGCAATGCCCGCCACACGGCAACGCGTAACTGACCTTAGCGCAGCTGTGGAGGCTCCAAGCTTGTTTGGAGGCATCCGCCGCGAGCCTCGGCTCAAGCACTTGGAATCGGAGAAATCGGGGCCTGCTATCAGCCGGCCCGTCACAGGCGATCCCGCTGTTCGGGTGTGCCATGACGGCCGTTGGATCAAGCTGAAGTTCAGGTGTGGGCTGACAGAAGCACTCGTGCTGAACGCGGTATACCAAGACCGCATCGGCGCCCACAGGCCCCACGAGGAACACCGATATCCGCGCGAAGTGAAATACGTTGGTCAAGGTGTCCTGGACCTGCAGATCCATCTAGCACAGCCGGATCCGATGAAGAGCTTTTGGGACTTCATCGCAGTCATTGGACGTGCGGGCGGTACTCCGGTAGTCGATGCCGGCTTGCTTCGCTACCTGCGGAGTCAGATCAAGGTGACGGCGACGCAGAAGACGCCTTTCCGACATACAGTGCTGATGCCTGGCACGGGTTCCGACACTGAGGGGCCGATGCAGGGAACCGCCAAGAAGGATCATCTGGTCGATCCTACGAAATGGGGATCTGCAGTGATCAAAGCCGGTACCACGGTCAGCTTCGTGGAGGTCGAGCACGGCAGGCATCGTTTCGAGTACCAAGGGAAGCAATACGTCCTGCCATACGAGGACATCTTGGCGCGCTTCGATTTGATCCAGAAGGAGGCGGCATCAGAATGGAAAGAGGTCTACCCAGGCCTCGCCGTTCAGAATCCGGAGCTTGCTGCAGTCTGGCGGGCTCGGATCCGCTCTCTCGGGATCGATACCTGGCTGACTCGCGGATATCAGGTCGACGACCTGGTGGAACTGGCACTGAAGCGGGGCGGCGTGGTTGCCTGGGCTATGGCTCTAGGCAAAGCTCGCGCAGCGCTGGCGATTGCCTTGCTTCTTGGGGGCAAACATTCGCTGGTCGTTCTCAAGGCGGCCTTGGTCGACGAGATGCTGATCGAGATCCGCAAGATTTGCCTTGATGGCGAACTCTGGCAGGTGATCGAGACGCCGGCGCATCTGCAGTCCCTGCGTCGGATCAACATCATTTCGGTGGATCGGCTGAAAGCTCCCATTACTCCAGAGCGGCCGCGCATGACGTACGCCAAGAAGTTGAGGCGACGCGTCGGCACGATTATTCCCGACGAGGCTCATTTTCTCGGGAACATCGATACCGATCAAACCGGCGCCGTTTGGCAGGTGTCGGCGAAGCGCAAGTTCCCACTCACCGGTACGCCGGCGGGCAACTATCCGCGCGACTGTCACGGTCTATTGGCATTCGCAGGGGGAGATGGAACAGCGGCCCAGCCGTACGGGTATCGCCGGTACTACCTTGACCCCAGTCTGCGCCACTCCATGGCACTGGCTGAGCGAGGTATTGATCGCGTGTTGAACACGTTCTGTGAGTTTGTCTGGGTCACCCGCGAGTTCGAAGATGAACTCAAGGGTGCAAAGCGCGAAGTACCCCGGATCGCCAACCTAGCTGAATACCGCAGGATGTTGGCACCGTGGATCAAGCGCCGCGTGGCCAAGGAACCCGACGTAGCTTCGTGCGTCTCGATTCCTGAGCCGACACCAGAGACACACCTGATTGAATTCGACATGGACCATCTTCTGCATTACCTGGTCGTGTCGGAGGACTTCTCCAAGTGGTATCTGGAAGGTCTTGACGAAGGGAAGCGAAACAACCTCGTCACCATTCTTGCTCGCATCAAGGCTGTGGAGATTGCCAACAATTTCCCGCAGCATCCGAAGGCGACCAAGGGGTATGCACCTCTGACGAGCAAGCAACGCTTCTGTATCGACAAGATTGAAGAGCTCGTGGATCTGCGTAGGCGGCCAATAATGTTCACCGGCTACCCCGGGAATGCAGAACTGGTTGCACGCCACTTAGCCAAGCGCCACATCGATTCAGTGGTGATCCACGGCGGCAAGACGATCAAACGTCGGAACGCCGAGTTCGAGGAGCGATTTCGGAAAGGAACAGTTCCGGTTGCTTTGGTGACATACGGCAGTATCGGGGAAGGCACCAACATCCCTCAATGCAGTGACGTGCTACTGGCTGACAAAAGCTGGTCCGCACGAAAGGAGAGTCAGGCGATCGCCCGGGCGCTGCGCGACGAGAACGAGTGGGATGAAGTGAAGGTGCACCACGCCATCACCGAACACTCAATCGATTCGTATATGCAACAAGTAGTGTCCTATAAGGCCGACAGCTTCAACGCCGGCTTCGATTGGGGCACGCCGACCACGTTCGATCAGGAATTCCTGCACATGGACGTGATCTTCCGGCGATTCTGCAGTGACCTGTCCAAGCTAGTGGGCGTTCACGCGCTCGATCTACGCAAGTATCTCGAAAAGGAGGTGTCGCATGCTCAGCAACGCATCGCGGCTTAAGCCGATTCTCCCCACGGTCTCAATCGGGAGCGAATCGGTTGTGATCCGGAGACCCGGTCAGTCCCAGCCCGTTGTCGCCAACATTCTTGGCACATTCAAGGATGGGAACGGCCAGGTGAGCCGGGTTGTACTCGATCGGCTGGTCCACCGGCTAGCCGAGAGCGAGTACGAAGGTTGGCGGTGCTCCGGTGCAGTGGTAACAGAGCTACACCGCGCGCAGGAAGCCGACGACTAGCAACAGCAGAAGCGCAACGCCCCGGGGACATCCCTGGGGCGTTTTTTTTGGGCGAGCGAAACTACAGCTCAGATTGCCGCGAAAGCAGCAAAGCGCTGGGGAGGGAAAACATCTGGAAGTGGGGGGGACTGCAGGTAGGAGGAGAGGAGGTTTCAATTGTGCTGGGAAGGACACCACCATCCCGCAAGCGGGATGGTGGAGACCTGAACGGCACTGGCCAACAGATCAGGCCACGGAAACGGTCACCCATTTGCCGTTGACCTTGATATCAGTCAGCACAGAACCATTGAGCCGGTAGACGCGGCGCGAATCCGTTGTCGAAATCACGTGCCTGCGGCTTTGAGCCTCGAACGAGGTGTACATGGTGGAACTCCTTTCGGTTGAAGGGAGCGCCACTGCCCCTACCGGGACAATGGAGCCCCGGATGGGAACGACGTACATCAGCGCAAAGCGAGTGTTGCAACCTGCGTGATCTTGCCCAGAATCCTCTTGTAGAAGGGTTCGGACTTGATAAACGGCGCGGTGTAGACCCACTTGCCAGTTTCAGCCAGTTGAAGGTGACGCTCGCGCGCCTCAGCAACCGGTTCTCGGAACATCTGCTCGGCCATCTTCGGTGCAACGATGACCTTCGTCTTCGTTGCAGTCGTTGGGGCCGGTTGGAACCCGAGATAACGGATCCACGAAAACCGCAACTGCTTGCGATCTTCAATGGAATCCACGAAGGCGACGACAGTCGCACCTTTGATCGTGGTGTGGAAGACCTGCAGTCGACGGATCAAATCCGCGTCATGCGTGGACTCCAGGCACCACTCGACAATCACCCCTGCCTGCTCATCCGAGCTAACGAAATTGCGGTACCCATAAGGAGCACCGCTGGATGTCATCGTCCATACGCGCTTTTCGCCTGATTCCAGAGCCTGACGAACGACAAAGGAAACCAAGCGAGTGCGGAGCAATTTCTGAAACATGTGGTTCTCCAAAGGAAACTTGGAGCCACCACGTCTCCCCAGGGGAAAAAGTGGCGCCCCGGGGGTGACAGACACACAATGGATGTGCGAGAAGACGATGCCAAACCGCGCAAATGCGATCGGACATCAAACAGGTGAAGAAGGCAGGTTGACATGCTCCCGAAAAAGGGAAAGGCAAGTCGCAACTACCAAATGGCTAGATCGCGGCCCAGCTACCGGACGCCGTGACACAAAGGTCAGGGAGGCGTCGGAGTGAAACAAAAGCACGCCAATTTTACCTCGATGCGCTTCCAGATGGGAAGTGGAAACGCTAGATCGTCAACACGACTGGATGCACCTCCCCGGCCCGAAAAAGAAAACCGCTCGACGTGGGGACGTCGAACGGTTCTAAGGCGAAAACTTGGGACTACTCTACTTCCGGTGGCGAGATCAGACCAAGGTCGATGCCTTCCTTGATGATGGCAACGATGGCTTGATCTTCCGCGCCACCCTCCTTGCGCCACTCTTGCCATTGCTGCTGCCATTCTGCCTTCTGCGCGTCGGTTGCCGTTGCGAAAGCTGGATTGCAGTCGGCTGCCAAGAAAGGCGGATGATTCTCGAGCAGAGCCACACTCGGCACCTCCAAATAGCGAACATCGAAATGCTCCTCATCGGTGGTGCTGTGGGTCGTGTAAGAGTACCTACACGCACCCTGGTCGAAGTCATCGTCCTCGTAGGCGTGGTAGACGGTCACGTCCCGGTGCGTCAGAAACACTAGGGGCTTAACCCAGACTGTACTTGTCGGCATAACAGACTCCTTGATGTATAAAAAGTCGCGGAGCTGCCCCTTTGCGGGGGATGCAGCCTCCCGCGAAGGATTCGTATTGATAATCGGGCTCACTGCACCCGTACAGCAAGCACTGCACTTATGAAGTACCGCGCTCCGGTTGGTTAGGAAAGCAACTTCGCCACGGCGAGCTTGATTTCCAGTTCACTCAGAACGAGACCGAGGATGTCACATGATTCTTCGAGCACCTCTTTGGCGTGCTCCTCTCCCGTGACTGAAAAGCCGTACTGCTTGCTTCGACTCTTCACATCTTCAACTGCAGAGTCGACATCCTTAATCGAGACGCCCCCCTCCAGGTTCGAGTAGCCCGCCAGAACGTACACATCTGACCAGCTCGCCTCGCAAGCATTGCAACCCATCTCTTGCGAGGCGGTACCTCCGTCCGCGTTGAACGAGTCGCCGCTGAGGTCCTCGGTACTTCCACACGACGGGCACTTACAGCCCTGGTGGGCAACGTACTGCTTGCCAGTCATTGCTCCAGCGAGCGGCGACCATACATCATCGATCACGTTCGCCGCAGGCAAGATGCTTTGCGCTTTCTCTTTGAACTTGGTGAGCGTGGAGATGACTTGGTCGACGTCAGCAAGGAACTTGTCGGAATTGCCGTCGGCTACCGCTGCGATCCAGTTCTCGACCAGTTCCTTTGCCGCGGCACGCGCAGCATAGCCAGGGAGATCCGCACCAAACAACGTCGCGCCTTCGGCACTACCATCACTGATGCTCACAACTGCATTGAGGCGAGCCGCAACGCTCTCCGCCAGTTTGATTACTCGATTCATATTGCTTCTCCATTTTGTTTGCGAGAAGCGGCTCCCTTTGGGGGCTCGCCCCCGCATGGGTTGAACATGATGATCTACGCAGATCTGACGACCTGCGCAGGCACCCAGTTTTTCAAATCGGTCCGGTTGCCTCACCGTACGCGCCGGCGGGAAGCTCCCAGTGGCCATCGATAAGAATCGACTCGGTGTATTCGGTCCGTCCAGCAAGCTCGAAGTAGCGTTCGTCTGCCTGGTAAGGCGTTCCTTGAGCCGCACGGATCCGCACCGAATCTCGGCGGTGGATCGTGACGCCGAACTGTTCCTCGTACTTAGCGATCCGCTCAAAGGCAGCCGGATAGTACTTCGCAATTGTCGCCCACTGGTCAGGAGACCCGAAGATGCAACTCCTGCACGAGCATCGTCCAAACCCACAGTAGTAGGCAGGATGTGCACGCACCCTATGCCGCTCGAAGATCTCCCAAACCTGGCGTTCGGCCCAGCGATGAACAGGACGCCAGTGATCTACGTAACGCTTCACGCGCTGCCCGTCTCGATTGTCCGTGCGATCAGGCTCGAACATGCTGTAGCGGGCCCTAGAAGCCGACTCTTCCGCTCGTTCGCCCGTAACTACCAACGTCTTTCCCGACTGGAATCGGGATTCGGTTGTCATCACGCGCGCGAGCACATCAATCTTCGTGTAAGCGCTGCACCAGCGAGTTGTTAGTGACGCAGAGACCTGGGGAAATTTCCTTCTGGTTCCCAGCTTTCCCCCATCACCGCCGCAGATCACCACTTCGCCGGCTTCGCTATCGAATGCAACCGGCGCTGTCCGCTGCTCCAAGCGCAACATTTCGCGCTCAAAGCCACCGACCTTCCAGCTGAAGTAGAGCCTCAGCCCAAACGCGCGTGCAAACGCTGCACAGTAGGCCTCGGTTACAGGCCAATCCATCAGTTCCGAGCCTTCTCGACCGTCAACCAGGTGGTGGTGGAGTTCGATCCTGTCTGGATCTACGCCCCGCTCGAGCAAGTGGAGGACACAAGCAACACTGTCCTTTCCCCCGCTGAATCCGACCACGAATCTGTCGTACGTAGCGAGGTCCGGTTCGACCGGCTCAGGCAAAGGCGTGACGACTTCGGTGATTGGCCAAAAGCCCATCTGTAAGTCGATGGACATGTTTTTCTCCGTCTGACGCGGAAGCCATCAACCCCTGCAGGGAAGATGTCCCCGCTTGGGTTGAAATTTGAGAGCCTTCGGCTAGGCGCGCGCAAAGCTCTCTGGTTTATGCACTGTGCCCGTCACGGTGGCGCGTACGCTGCCTTTCGACAGCCAAGAGCGAACCTCCATGAGCACGTCTCCGAGAAGGTTTAGGCCTTGCCACTGGCCGACGTCTCGGATACGCGGATCATTCCACGCGAGCCCCACACCATAGATTCGATCGTATGGACTGGCCTCGACCAAAAGTGTGTCCTCTGTCCCGAGCAGGATTTCGCCAAGAGGCGGGTTCTGCCAGAACTTCTCACGGCAGCCAACGATCACGATTGATTTGCGCTTCTTGACCCAGACCGCTTCATCAAACCCTCGGACTTGGCGGCCTAGTCGTTTTTGCTCACGCGGTTGAGAGGCCGAAAGAATTTGCCTTGCGGTCTCATCGTCATCGAACAGTCGCGCCTTGGAGTACATCATGAACTGCTCGACTGAAGTGAACTCGACCCCGCGGAACGTGAACCGAGCCGGATGCCAGTTGCTTAGTGCATCTTCGGCGCCGAAGAACAGAGTCATTCCTTGGATCTCATGCATTGCACACCTGGTTAGGTTGGGCGCCATTGCCAGGGCGGCGACGGCAGAGTTGAAGGAAGACCGGCCACTCCAGCCAGCGGTGCGTAATAACGCGCCCATCCATCACAATGACCCGCCGACTGCCTAGGTAGCCGTTTGCGAGCGCGTAATCGGTTAGATCCGACGCGCTGCCCGCACGAAGCATGTTGGAAATATTCTCCCGCGACATGAAGCGGCCGAGTTCCCCCTTTCTCGAGGGACGAATTGCCGTGGGACGATTGGAAAGTTTATTCATAGCTACCTCAATGTGAAAACAGAGAGGCAACTCCCGCTCAGGGCAAGGTTGCCCCGAATGGGTTGAATAACTGGAGACTGGCTGCAGAACAGCCACAAGGCACCACCCTTGACGGGCGGCAGGGTTGAAAACGTACGCTAGATGCGGCCCAGCTGCCGGGCGACATCACAAGGATGATCGCCGGGAAAGATCGACCAAATTCTACCGCCTTCTGTTCCTGGTGAGAAGTGCGGCGAATCCGGTCGGTCGAAGTTCTGCACTCGGCGTCAACTTGATATCGCGTGCCGCCTCTATGTAACTTTGAAGGAAATCGAGAGGTGCGCCCGACCCGCGGGGCGCGCGCTGTCCCTCGGGTTGCTCTGGCGGGAGCGTCCGGGACTATTTGGCCTTTGCCAGGGCCAGGATTGCGTCGCTGAAGAGTCGCTTGCGCCAACCCCGCCTGCTGTATTTGCCATAGGCCATCACCATCCGCTCTCCAAGAACGAAATTCCGCATGGTGATGTCAATCGTGACACTGCCATGCGGTGCCGTGATGACTACGCCAAACTGAGTGTCCGGCCGCAGCTTCCACCCTTTTGGTAGTTCAATATCCTCGATCACGTAATTTTCCTGACCACGCCATTTGGCGTGTTGGACACCGTGGTCCGCCCTATTTTCAGTGCCGAGGCCAGTTAATCGAGCCCCGCACCCAGACAAAAAACTGAGTTTTTCAACGTCGCCCATTATATGTTGGCCTTACCGCCTACTGCCAGCGAATGATGCCCCCCGCACCGAGGGGTGCGTAGGTCAAAAAAAAAGCGGTCCCCGAAGGGACCGCCGTTGCCACTGTGACATCGTCACATGTGTTGGACGCGCAAACGCCCGTTGACCTGAACGATTGCAACCACCTGGCCAGCTCGAAAGACATTGCCATCGCCGACCTCCTGAACAACCGGGATCATCCGGTTGTCTTCGGTTCGCACGATCAGCTCAACGGCCTGCGTTTTGCTGATCGCGCCACCCGCAGCGTAGCCAACCAACGTGCCCACACCGCCGGCAATCAGCGGTGCAGCGTTGGAGTTGCTGTGATGCATGCCGAGGACGACACCAAGGATGCCGCCAACGGTTGCCGAAATTTGGCGCGCGGTGCCCGAATCGAGTTCAATCGGCCGCGCGTTGATAACGACGCCCAGAACTGCGGAACCACCACCGCGCAGAGCGTCACCCGAGTTGTACGTCGAGTTCGATCGAGAGACCGGCTCGCCTACTTGGTTGACTGACCCATACCACTGAGCATGTGCGAAAAACGGCACCAGCGCAAAAGCGACGAACCCTGCGCGGACGATTTTTGCGAACGATTTCATTTCTATTCCTTTTCAGAAAAGATGGCCCACCGCCAACAGCCAATGGCCATCGGAAGCAATGCCGTTACAGAGCAAATGACGCAGAGCAGCGTCGAACGAGTTAGTACTGGCGTCTGCCACCTCGAAGGCTTCGGCCAACAGCGTTGGCCATGCCCCCAAAGCAGCGGATCAGCAGAACACACACACACACAACAGCGAGCACGATACCGATCAACGCAAGTCCTGAAAGGGCGTGACCACGCATCGCATTACCCACCATGTTGTAGACGACCGAACGAATTACGGCGTCGACGATCATTGACCCGATGCCGTAGTGGCCACCGAACAACGCGTGAAACTGAAGCATGCAAACCTCCTGGTAGCGAAATACCTCGGAGGCCTACTTCCGTACGGGAGCAAACACCCCGCAGGAAATTAAGGTAGGAAGAGCCGGTTCGGAACGAACCAGCCGGTCGGTTCTCGCTCTAAGAAGCGAGGGAAGCGCTCACCAGAAAACACTGGCGAGGCAAAGTGGCTAGAAGGGCCCAGCTGCCGTTACAAAGTCGCAAATGACTTCGTAGAAACGAGGCTGATTCTATACCTGATGTTTCCTGTTGGGAAGCAATGAAGCACGGCGTGCCCAAAAAGCAAAAAAGCCGCACTCCGATTTCGGGGAGCGCGGCCTAAGGCCGTTCGACGCAATCAGGAAGGAGGACTCAACCAGATTCGTCTTACAGCGCTTCAGATCAAGCGAAGGGATGGAAGACCACCCCAATCACCTGTGCGGCAATAGGAATCCCCGCAACACCGGCCAGAATGGCCCATGCGCGAATCGCCTCTTGCTTGGATTTTCCTCTCTTCATTCCATACCTGGCTACGAACACAAGACATACGAGCACGACGACGTAAATGGCAAGATTGCTTCCCATAAATCGCTCCCGGTCGAACTTGCTTCGAATGCCTCGCCGGCGGCATTGTTTTGGGCCGGCGCGACGGTTCGCTGCTGAACCCATCAAGCAGCGAATTCTATTGTCGCGCAAATCGGTGGGATTTTTCTGTCCGCCACTTGGCCTACAGCCGGCGCTCTCAGGCCGTTACTGCTCAATCCCCCTGAAGACCCGAATCTGCGAGATGGCACGGATGTACCAGGACTTGCGCCGGGCGGTCGGGTGCGACGCAGCATCTTCTCTGAGGGTCTCCTGCTCAACCCAAGCCCGCATACCTTCCCAGGCTGATGAGGACAGAAAGTACTCTTCCCGCACGTCGGGTGAGTCGAACCGGTCGCCTGCCGGCGGGATTCCAAACTCATCGCCAAGCCGTGCTGAGTCGTCTGCGGTGAACCCGCTCAGGAAAACGACTGGCTCGTTCTCGCCGCGGACCAGCCACCAGCCCTCGCGCTCTTGGCGATCATGAGTAGGGGGCGCTTTCGTCCACTGCAAAGACGCTGCGTACAGCGGCACACCCTCGCCTGAGGCCTTACAGCAGATGAACAGTGAGCCGGTCAGAGCGATAACCCCCTGGAATTCCCGCCCGGCCACTGTAGTTCGAAAGAAAACGTCAGTCTCATTCATTGGTTCTGTTGGCCCTAAGGGCGATCTCCACAACTGCTCTGGACAGGTCTGTGGACAAGTCAGTTACGCAGCGTAAAGTTGCCCGCTATCATCGGACAACTTCTTATGTTGCCTATAAATTAGGCATGCCACACACGCGTTTGATATGGTCATGCCCGCCGGCGCGCACGACGCTATGCGGCACGCCACACCGAGCACCAGACGATCTATTTGTCGACCGGATCTTCCTTCTCTGCCTCGCGAACCTTCTCGAGCAAATCGCTGATCGATTCACGCGTTTCGCGCCTAAGGCGTTTGAATCCGGGATCTGCTTCTATGTCCTTGATCGTCAGTAGCAGTCTTGCGCCCACTTTGCGCATGACCCGCTTCAGCCGCTCCCCGGGTAGATCTCGTGGTCGGACCTTGCCTTTCCCCGCAGTCACTTCCACCAGACGCTCGGGAGCACCGTCCTTGTACAAGCGGATCGCTTTGATGGCCGTTGTCGCTGTGGTCTTGTCTTCAATGACCAGATCCTGGATCCGCCGGTCGGCGTTGGCGAGCAAAAGCAACCCTTTGATGTGCATCTCTGAGCGCTTGAACTCCGAGGCAATCTCCATTGTGGACATGCCGAGCTTCACGTGAGCTCGAAAAGCAACGATCGCGGTCTCGAAGACGGTCAGGGCAAGCTGATCGTTCCGTTGCATTACGCTCAGCGTGAGCGACCGCGGGTCCGCCCATTCTTCGATAATTACCGGCAGCTGATCGATTTGCCGATTCTTCCCATCGTCGAGATAGTGATTGGCGAGCCGCACTGCCTGCAGTCGTCGATGCCCGTCCCGCACCGCAAGCACCGTCTTACTGCCCTCGCGGATCGGGAACACCAGGAGCGGTTGACTCTCATCAAAACCGTTCTCGGCAATCTCGAGGGCCAGACGCTCGATGCCGGCCTTGTAGGCGGCCGTCTCGATCCGAGGATTGAAGCCGCGAACCTCACGAATCTCGTCGACGGCCCACCGGTACTGGTGGCTCGCTCCCGTACCCAAGTTCAGCGCTTGACGATCCCCAAATTCCAATTGGGAGTCCATCTCAAATGGAATAGTCGGAGCAGCTCCGTCAAGGACAAGCTGAGGCTGTGTCTTCGCTCGCACACCCTGACTCCGTTTTGTTGCCACCACTTGCATACTCCTGAACTTAGCTATGGCGCAAGTGCCCGAGCGCTCATCGCACGGACAACCCATTCCTTCCGAAAACTCAGTTTTCCTTCACGGCACTGGAGAGGACTCTGCTCGCCCACCATCCGCAACCAGCTGCCAGACAACCAGGCCGCCCTCGCTGAGAGACCAGTCGACGAACTTGCGATCACGAAGAGCCACAAGCACTCTTGACGCTCGCATCAACCGTTCGCTCTGGCTGATGAGCTGCCCGGGAAAGGCCGCGCGGGCGACCTTTCCTGTTCCTTCCACGGCTCCCCGGCTCGCCAGCACTTCCATGACGGCGCGCTCGTCGTCACTGAGTTGAGCCTTGGTCAGCCAACAGAGTGGAAGTCGCACCTGACTTTCCGAGCCAGTCCATACGGTCATCAAATATTCCCAATAGCCACTGTTTCTACGCGTTGCCGTCTCCGCAACGAAACGCAATTTCGTTGTCCAGCCAGCAACACAGCCAACATCGAAGCGAGACGTTTGAAGGAGAACCCGTACTTCGACTGCGCCCTACGAAATGGAAGATACCGAGTGCGAATGCCATTTCTAGCCCTCAAAAATCGGCCGGCTTCCTTACTGATGTACGCGCTCCTCGGCCCCTGGGATGATTTCCGCTCGGGAAATTTTCATTGGGGCGAACGTCACGGGCCCAGCCTGCGGCGAAACTTGAAGAACGCCCTTGTTGCACGCCAGCCAGAGCACACTGTCCACGGTGGCAATACTGTCGCCGGAAGCGTCGGAGAGCACGCGGCACAGTCGCATGCAGGCGTCAAACCTCTCAAGCCCGCGGCGTCGCGGCTTGTCTGGAAAGCCCGTGAGACGGCAAAGCCAGATATCCGGCTTACAGACGTCCTCACCGAAGTTCTTGGCCAACTGGTACTTCGTATCGACTCCCACCCACGGAAGAGCGCCGCACCATTCGACTAGTCGAATGGGGTTGTTCTGGCTTAGGACGTCCTGCAGCGAATGAAAGTCGGCCGCGCGCTCGCGCCACACTCTTTCAATTGCCTCAGCTTTGGCACGGAATCCAAATGCACTGACGACGGGGCGCCCTTCCTCGATTGCATCCCAGACGCGCTTTTCGATGGTGCGTGCAGCCTGGGCGGAACGACCCGCGCAAAGTACGATCCAGATGATTTCTGCTGCCATCTTTTCAGGAGTTTCCGGGCGGCAGCGGCTTTGGTTCGACCACTCAATGATTCGTCTGGCGTCGGGGTCATTCTTGAGCAGCCAGTCACGCAGCTCGAGATACAAGGCGCTCGGAATCCGGCTCTCGGGGTTCGGAATTTCACTCTTGGCCAAGATGCCCTCCGGCATTATTTGGCCGCACAGCGCAAGCTGCCATCCGCGGCCGTTTTGTTAAGGAAAGCGATAATTAGTGATTCCCAACGGGAAGCACTAAAGTAAGCCGAATGATACTCCCTTAGTCGCCCCTAGGAGGCGTTCCCTACACCCACGGCAACCCTTACCCGAGACGCCTTAATCGGCACCGAAAAAGCAAAAAGGGCCGCAGATGCGGCCCTTTTCATTGATTATGTCGGTCTAGTCTGTCCGGCTACATCTGGCGTCCTGGATCGCCCAGCCAGCGCCGATCAGGTCCGTGCCTTTCGTCGGCAGCAGTCGCAACTGGCATCGTTCTTTCCCTGCATTCGCAACCGTAGTGGCTTGTCCATTCCTTTCCAGAGATGCACCGGTTACCTGAATTTGATTGGGCGGAGGCGCAACGTTGGCTTGAAACAGGAAAGGAGACGCAGCCAGGTAACCGGCGGTGAGTTGCGCTGCCGCAGCGAGCGTGCCTGGCTCCAAAGTCTGCACTAAGACGCGCTTCACCCTGCTTTCTGGATCGTCAGCCGAAGCCACCAAGGTACCGATGCCCTGTCGGACTTTCTGGAATCCGCGCCCTTGATCGTCGATCCATTGGGCGAAGGCCGCCTCATTGCCTGCAATGACCTTCAGGCCTGCACACGAGACGATGCCAAAGATAATCAGGACGCTGACCGCCTGCGCAGCAATCTCTCTACGTGTTCGGAACATCACCCTCCTCCCTCATCCTTGAATGCAACTGCGCGACCGTTCCAGCTTTCCTTCGGTGTTACCGCTTGCGCGCGACGCAACCACCAAACCTCCCATTTGCACCGCCCACCACACTATGGCTGCAACGCCCCCACCGATTCCGGCGAGGAACAGAAGAGCGTCGGCGATCGCCTGTGGGACTACGGCAGCAACTCCAAGCCCGGTGTAGCCGCTCAGGCCGAAGACCGCAGCGCATGTCGGGCCAAACACCGGACTTTCCGATCCGGTGACACCAGACACCATCGCCAGTACCACCAACATGCAGAACGTCACCCCAACGATGCTGGCCGATCCGATGCCGACCGCCATACCCAAAGCGAGTGAACTGGCCAGGCAGCTCACCGCCTGAACGCGCTGTCGCGTTGTGTTGAAACACTCTTTGCGGATCGTGTTCGCAATACGCATCAACTGATTTGGCATCGTGTGGTCAGGCGACAGGGATGGAATAGCGCCACGGCACGGGGCGCAGCTCGGCGGGCAAGTACAGCGGGTGTTCGGGGTACCCGGAGGAGGTAATTCGCAATGCGTGCACGGCAGATTGAGCCGGAGGATGTCGTTGAACCTGGCATCCATTAGGCGCCGGGTACTCGCCTTTCCCTTCGGTGTACCCCAAGCGGCAATCAGGACGCCACCGCGCGACAGACAGAACTCGGCGGCAACCTGGAGCGCCTCATCGGCCATTGGTCCGATTGGGTCTTCCATTTGGGCAAGCTCGTTCGCATCAGTCGCTACTCCGGTCGCGGCGTTCACGATGATTAAGTCGCTAGCACCGAGCGCATTAGCAAACCCGACTCCCCGCCGCGCGGTTGGATCGTTGTCTACTGCATCAGCCGTGCTGGGGTTATGCAGAATAAACGCGACTGGGACGCCAAACATGCTCAGCTGGCGTCGCAACCACACCCGATGTTTCTCACCGGAAAAATACGCGTTCTGCTCGGTCCAAGCCGGAATTGCTGCACTCACAGTTTTCCTCTCTGACATAGCACGCGCGCGTGCCGCTTCCGCCGCCTCATGCTTCTTGCCAGGAAGCATTCTACCAACACGCTCCCCAGACCAACGGGATCAACGCGCTCTGGAATGAAAAAACCCCGCTCAAGGCGGGGATGTGTGGTGCAGAAGCCCACACCGTGGGCCTGCTAGCGGACCTTACGAACCGGCGCCGACCACCGGCACAGTTTGCGGCACATAGCCCGGCGTAGTAACGAGCACGTGACTGCGATTGTTCGTGCCAACCTTTCCGTCGATGGTGTTGACGTAGTTCTTGTAGGTCGGGCATTGACCGGAAGTGAACAGATCCGGCTGGCCGGCTTGCAACGGGAAGCGAGCGTAGTACGGCGCGCTGTTACCGCTGTTGCAGTCCGCAATCACGTATTCCCAGACCATGAACTGATGCATCTGGGCGTACGGCGGAGGCGCACCGTTCGCTTCCAGCTGGCCGAGCGTGTATGGTGCTGCCGGATTGAAGACGCCGCTCTGCCATTGGCCGATGTTGATCGCATTCCCGTTCGGCAGCGTGCTGGATGCCGTGCCGGTCAGTTGGCTTTGTGCCAGCACCTGCACCGAGACCGAGGACGGGAGGTCGTACTGGACGCCGTACGCCTCGACGGAATTCAGCGCGTCGGCGTATGCGGACAGGGCATCACCGGACGAACCGGGCACCAGGGCCAGGTAGTTGACGCCAGCACTCTGGTCGCTCGGGAGGATTGCGTTGGTGAAGCCGATCAGCGACAGCACCATGCCGGCACCCGTCGTATAGGCCGTCGCAATCGCCGCGCCGCCCGACGCGACCTGTGACATACGTTGCGAAGCAACATGCGTCAGCGACGTGATGACGAAGTTGTTGAACTGCGTCGTGATGTACGGGGTCACCAGTTCCAACGTGCCGTTCGTCTGGACCGTATGGTCCGCCGAGGACGTGTAGGTGCCGCCCGTCGCCACGAAGCGCACGTAGCTGGCCGAGTCATACGGCGCTTGGCTCAAAGTCATGCTGAACGTGCCGTCCGCGGCCGAAGTAGCCGTACCGATCACGGTACCGTTCGTGCCATCTGCGTTCAGCACGTAGGCCGTCACCGTCGCGCCAGCAGTCGCGCCGCTGTTGAAGACCTGGCCGGTAACTGCCGTCGTCTTGGCCCCAGGTGCAGCTTGGCCCGTGTACGGGTTCACCGGCGTCCTTTGATTCCCCACCGTGCCGGTGCCAGTACCGTCGGAACCACCGTTGCCCGCAGCCGAGCCGTCGCCGCCACCACCGCACGCCGACAGCAGTGCGACAACTGCCAACGATGCCAAAGTCAGTTTCTTCATAGTTTCTCCGTGTGAAGTGTTCGAGTGAGTCCAGTATCTCAAGTCGAACATGTATTTCTAGCCCCTTTGTGCAAGCGCCAAGGAGGCGGTAGAGGTGCTCCTTGGGATCCCTATTTCCTATCCAAGATGCGACACCCTTCCTCATGAGCTGCCTTGCAAAAGCGGATCAGGTCGATTCTTGTGGTTCGACGGATGACGCCGCTTTGAAGGTTGGCGCCTTGATAGACGGCACGGTAGAGGTAGCCGCCCGCTGCGGAGCGAGCAAACCAGACCTTCTCGATTCGGCCAAGGCGACTGTCATCATTTCCAATGAGACCGAGGCTCTGTGCAAAGCGAGCTGTCATAACCCCGTCTGCTTGTTGCTCGAACTGCACTTTGTGGAATACCCACAAGGCAATCCCTATTCCAATCGCAAGCGAAACGGCGAGCCACACCAGTGACGCCACCCGAGTTGGTTTCCTATCGGGACGGGCTGAGGCGTCGACGCTCATCTTCTGGGCGCTGGGGGATTCAACTGCCGTTGTTCGCAATTCTGCGGCTGTCATCTGTACCATCGTTGATGCCTGCTGTTTTCCTATCTGGACGGTGCCGCCATTCACACCACGGCAAGCTGTATGACCGCACCTGTGATCGACGGGGAATCTGTCCCTTCCGCCAGCGTTTTCCCACCTGGAAATTCTTGGCGCTGTAAGGCAGTTGGCCATTCGCCAACCACCGCCCCTTTTCCGGTCAACGTAACCTTGGCCCCATTCCTGGTCGGAAAATGGCCCGCTTGCTTCATGAAGAACGGCACGTCATACCGGCTTGCTTGCTCCGCCAGGCTTTCCGCCCACTCCAATTTGTACTCACGTGCAGCCCAGCTACCTTGCCGGCTTTCCCCTTCAGAAATGATCCAGTCCAACTCCTCGATCGCAGCCTTTCCGGCATGTCGCCCAGATTTCAGTTGGAAAGTCAGATCCATGGGGCCAAGGCCGGGCCCGTGGCTGATACCTTTGACGCATGCATCAAGGTCTAGGAGCTTTGGGATATCGCGCTCTGCCTCTTCCTGATTGACCACGGTGGCGATTAGCCAGACGTTGGGATAGCCGGTCCCCCAGTCTGCAGGCAACATGCGCTTTGCGTTCCCGATGCGTTTCGTGACCACCAGCCAGGTCAGGTACGGCGTTTGAGCCATGAGGTCCCATGCATCGGCCCGCCATTGCTCGTCAATCTCGTTGTCGAACATGTCCGACTGGGTGTTCCAGAACACCGGCCAGAATTCACCGCTTTTGGCTGCGCGGCGGTTCCAGGTGAATGCCTTGTTCCAGTTCGAAGGCGCAGTCCGCTGGCGTGGCGCATCTGGACCCCAGTGCTTTCCGCCGTGAAACCGTATGTCGCCCGCTAGCGCGTAGCACCCGTCGCAGCCGGGTCCGATCTGCGTGCAGCCAATCCATCCGTTGATGGTGGACTTCGCATAGGAAATGCCAGTTTCGATTGCCATGTTTGCCTCTTCACTCAAACCGCAGACTGTTGCAAGCCCCACAGGTCTTGGCCGCTCCAGCTGGCCTCACATAAGGGAGTCCTCTCTGGAGCCAATAATCTCGGCATCCGCAAGCATGGCTTTCAATTGCCCCTGGATGGCGTAGATGTCCAGCCACTCGCGTGCCCGGGTGAGCGTCACATAGAGCAGCCTCAACTCCTCCGGTGTCATCTCAACCTTGCCGGTCTCTTCGTCGGTATAGAACCGAAAATCGCCTTCCACCCTCACCGACTTGAACTCAAGGCCTTTGGCTTTGTGCGCGGTACTTATGACCATGTCCGCATAGGAGACGGGTACCGATGCCCCCACCATCTCCTCGAGCATGTCGGGCCCGATATCGTTGATGAGCTTCACGTAGGGCTTGATCTCTTTCCCAGCGAACGTGTCTGCGTAGTCGCAGACTTCCATCCAGTCCTGAAACAACGTGAGCGCTGAAGGTGATGCGGGCGATATACCGCACATCAACTGTCGAGAGGCATTGCAGAAATTCAAGATCTCGGAAGAGTTTGCCCGGAGAGCGACACGCTTTCCTGACCGTAGTTCATCGGCCATTTGGGCAACTGCTGTAGCGTTCGTGCGGCACAGAACGGCCTTGAACGGGAAGATGAAGTTCTCTGCTGCTTCGTCGATCACTACAGACGAGATTGAGTCTTGCCCCCTTATGGGTGTCGTCTCACCGAGCTTCCTAAGTACAAGGGATGCCAGATCAGCAATGCTCCGGCCGAACCGGAACGATTGCGTCAAATACACCTCTGGGGCCTCAATGCGCTGCATTGCATCTACGCTGCCGCGGAACTCCATGATTTGCTGATATGGATCGCCGACGTAGATCACCTGCGCGTGATACTGCCCCTGAAGGATCGCGAGCATGACGTCATCGCTGTCTTGCCCCTCATCGAGCAGGATGTACCGCCCCTCAATTTCAGGTGTGGAAAGCTGCCAGATCTTGAGGTAGACATCGTGCCCGATGCGATACGGACTCTTCTGACTGCAGAACTCCTCCCACAGCGTCTCTACATACGGCAGTAGCTCACCCTGCAGCTGCTCCATCGCCCTGCGCTCAATGATGGGATTCGCAGCAATGTGATGGAGAGAGGGTGCGTGGTCAGCCGATTTGCAGAAACGTACAGCCGCATCATTGACCATCTGCGCCAAGTCCGAACCTCTGAGCTCGACCGTACGGCCGAGCACGCTTGGCACGGCAATCGCCCGCAATCCCATCCGCCCACTGAGCAGGTCAGTGGTCTCCATAGCGTTGTTGACCTTAGCCGTGATTCCCGCTGGCAATGAGCGGTGCGCAAGCGCATGGAACGTGCTCGCGGATACCGATTTCGGAAGCTTTCGCTTAGCCTCGGCGGCGTTTTCCCTTCCGAATACAAGATAGACCCCGCGCGTATTGCCCTTCGTGTGCGCGATCATGTCCAGCAGCGACGTCTTGCCGGAGCCTGCGCGCGCGATCACCTTGAAGGACGCGCCAGTCATGGATAGATCGATGGCCTGATTCTGCTCGGCGGTCGGCTTCAATCTCATGTGGTTGGGGAAGTGCGCGGGCGTCTGGTGTTCATCGCAGGGGCCTCGACAACGTGGCCGGAGCGGAACAGCCCTCAGATTTAGTTCGTCGCCTCAGCGGCCGGGAGCGCGTCACCGGAGCCGGCCAGTCGCGCCGAGACTTGGAAGGCCCGCTTACCCGCGTCCTGAGCAACCATTACGGGTACCTCCTCGCCATCTTTAACGACCAGGGTCGCTTCGCTCACATCGCGGGAGATATCGGCAAGTTGGAATGCACGGTCACCGAGCTTCACAGTCTTCAATGCGTCGAGGCGGGAATTGTCTAGAGCCAAGCGCACTACCAGTGCACCGTTTGGCATGATCGCGACCGGCACCGCAACGACGCGGAGCCCCACCGATTCTTGCATCGGCTCAACCTGGCCGCTTTTCGACAACCCCATGTAGCCAAACACCTCCTTCGATTCGAAATGCGTCGGGTTGGCGTTCAGCGCGAGCGTGACATGCGTGGTCTTCCCAAAGCTCTGCACGGTCAGGTTCAGCGCCTTCGGATTCTTCTCCAGGGCTTCCAGCCCGGGCAGATGAGACTTCGGCTGAGGCGCGCCAACGTCGGCATGCGCAACGGCGCTAGCCATCACCAGAACTGCAGCTGCGATTGCTCGAATGGTCTTCATGGTGTGCTCGATTGAATGGGATTGAAATTCCTTCCAGCAAGGTCCAAGGGACTCCTTGCCTACCCTGCGAGTACACCACTCAGCGTGGACGGGAACAATCGAGAAACGGACGCCATCCAAGGGGGGATTCAAACAGGCGCGAGGTTCGATTCGCTGGCCTGCTCCCGGACAAATGCAGCGAAATCCTCTGCACCCATGGGCTTCCCGAGCAGGAACCCTTGCACTTGGTCGCAGCTCAAGTCACGAAGCTTCTGCAGTTGAGACTGGGTCTCCACACCCTCCGCGACAACCTGCATTCGGAGCGTATGCGCGAGGCCGATGATTGCCGAAACGATGGCATAGCCCTCATCGCCATGCTCATCGAGGCCTCTAGTAAAGAACCGGTCGATCTTGAGCTGCTTGGCTCTGAACCGTTGGAGGTAGGCCAGGCTAGAGTAACCAGTGCCGAAGTCATCGATCGCGATATCGAATCCCGCTGCCTGGAATTCTCGAATGTTGGCGGTGGTTTGCTCGGCCACTTCCATCGCAACGGTCTCGGTAATCTCGAACATAAGGCGATGTGGCTCCACGCCGTGCTGACCGACAATCTCGTTGACCGTCCGTATATAGCCCGGCTGCTGAAGCTGCTGGGGCGAAAGATTGACCGCTATTCGCACCGGCGGGAGCCCCGCACGATCCCACTCCAGAATGTGGCGGCATGCTTGCCCAATCACCCAATTTCCAATCTGGGAGATTAGGCCTGTGCGCTCGGCCAATGGAATGAAATCCAAGGGCGGCACGATACCGAGTTCCGGATGCGTCCATCGAATCAGCGCCTCCGCGCCCTCGACTGACTGACCGTCACATCCGAACTTTGGCTGAAAATGGAGTTTGAACCCTCCCTTCTCGACCGTATCTTGCAGAGCCTGCATGATCTGGAGTCGCCGGGACGAGTTCTCTCTGATGTCGGGACCGTAACAACGGTAGCCATTCCCACCGGATGCCTTCGCCGCCGACATTGCCCCATCGGCGTTCCGCAGTAGGACTTCTGGCACGTCCCCATCCTTAGGGAACGAGGCAATGCCCACAGACAGCGTTACCCTTACCGTGGCTGCGTTGTCGACCGCGATTCCGCCGCGCATGCTTTCAACAAGTTTGCCTGCAAGTTCTTGCCCCCCACCACTGCCAGCGTCACGAACAACGAGAGCAAACTCGTCAGCACCGAGCCGCCCCACAACTGCGCTCCGGCCAGCCGCCTCGACCAGCCTCACCGCGACAATCCGCAGCAAGCTATCACCGATGGCCAATCCGTATGAGTCATTGAAAACCTTGAATGAATCAAGGTTGACGTGGAGTACATGGAACGCTGACCCGGCAATGGTCGCACTGTCGATCTGCTCCTGAATGCTCCGGTAGACAGCCTCCCGGTTAGGCAACGAAGTCAGGGGGTCAATGGAGGCAAGCATCGTCAAACGCTGCCTGACTTCCCGGAGCGAAGATGTCAGACCGATGCGTTCACGCTCGTGGCGGAATCCAATCACTGACAGCAGCAGCGCGAAGGAGACGATAAATACCGAGCTCACCACTACTGCGATTAGCGCCTCTCCCCCTGCTGACGCACTGGTCACGAGGAGCGATCGGCTGTTCGGCGCCACCACAACCGAAAGAAGCGAAAGGTAGTGCCCCCCGCCAATCGAGGCCCCGATGAGGCCGCTCGCCACGACGCGGATGGCCATGACTTGGTGTGCACCCGGGCGACCGAGCCGAATGCGAACGAGGAGCGCAGCCGTAGTGGCAGCAATGGCAAGGATCATTGCGCTGCCGAAGACGCCAGGAGAATACGTTAGCCCCGGCTCGACGCGGATCGCCTGCACTGCGGTAAAGCTCATCAGGGACAGACCGACGCCAGTAACGATGCCCGTGAGTACGACAATCTGACGCGTTGGGTTCGCACGGGTCGCTGCATCGAGCGTCAAATAGGAGACCAACAGTGCGAGCCCAAACGACTTGAGGGTGATCCATGTACCCTGCGCCACCGGAAACGGTAGGGTAAAGGCAAGCATGCCCAGGATATGCGTGGCCCAGAGCCCAGTGGCGATCGCGAAGGTCCCACCAAGAAGCCAGGACAAGCGCTTTACAGCGTCAGTCGAAAGACGGATACGTGCACTGATATCGAGCGCCGTGTACGACGTAAAGGCGGCGACGAGGACCGAAACCGCGACCAGTGCGTAGTTTTGCGAACCTGTCACCACCACTCCTTATGCAGCGTACTTAACCGGCTCGAACAGCGGGTTTAGTGAATACCCGTCAAACTGCTCGAAGTGCGTTGCTGCTCCGCGGATGTACTGCAGCATCTTCTCCGCCATTGCCCAGCGCCGGCCAAGTCGCTCCGCGGCAAGTGCGGTCTTTCCTGTGCCGCCGAACGGGTCGACCACCAGCTCACCTGGCTCGGTCAAAAACTTGATGAAGAACTCAGGAATGCGTGTGGGCATCATCGCGCCGTGCAGGGGCAGCCCGAGCTCTGCAGCTCGGCGGCGATACGCGCGAGTGTCGGCGCAAGACGTGCCCACTTCGAGCACGTTCGAAGGCAGGCGGCCTTCCGTCACCGTTCCGTATTGACCCAGACGGTGCACTTGCGACCCGTCACCGTAGGATGCCGTCCTCTTGACGCCCCCCTCCTCCATGAACCTCAAGTGGCGCTCGGTGTGCGGCAACAGGACCTTTCTGTTGTTTGAGCGCACGCGCGACGGGTCATTGGTGAACCAATAGCAGTGCTCATAGGCGGTCTTGAGCTGGATCGGCCTCAGGCATGCCCACTGGGTCGGTCCCGGTGCCTTTGAAGACTTCCAGACAATACGGTCCATCAGGTGAAGACCCAGTCGGTCTTCAAGAGCCAACACCAGGCGCTCGAGATATGTCGAGCGGGCCGGCGAGCCCCTGACATGGGCGTCGTTGGTCAAATTGATGATGATGCTCGCGCCGGGGGCAAGATGGCGGCACACCGGTTCAATCGTCTCGCAGACGAAGTCGATGTACTCCTTCATCGTGGGGGGATTCCCATATGCACGCGGCTTGGCGAGCAAAAACGGAGGAGACGTTATGACCAAATGCACCGGCTCGTTGAGCCCCGCAAACACCTGCTTGCAGTTCCCGAAGACTGCGATCCCGAGCTTTGTCGAGAATGCGATCAGCTGAACTTCGTTCCCTGCCTCATCCAGCTTCTTGCCGGCCGACTCCGTGAGTTGCCAGATACCGCGCTCACCGGCCACGCGCTCGAGAATACCCATGCGGCGAAGCGACTGCTGCCCCCACCGCATTTTCCGGTGAACGAGCGAGTAAAGCTTGCCGTCATCACCGATCGGCGTTTTCTCGTGGAGCTCCTGGATGGAAATGCCCGCGCGTACAGCGACGGCTTGGTAGAACTGCTTATTCGTCAGGCGACCGCCCGGAGCATCCGCGTAAGCGCTCGCGACGTGCGAAAAGAGGTCCAATTGCATAGCTGGAAGTTCTGGAAGTAGGACGCGCATTGGCGTCGACCCTTCCAGCTTGTCAGAGACGGTGCCTATTTCTAGCCCTGCGGGAAACCAACACCCGCTGCAGCGTCTATTGGGCCAGAATGCCCCACGCCGAACCACTCCGAATTAGCGTGCATGCGGGCCATCTTTCTGTTGAAAAGTTCGCCCTGCATCGAGAAACAGGCACGCCCATGCGCGCTCGCCTGTGATCCACTGCGCGAAGGCATCCGCTCGCATCGCTGGTTCCACCGGCGCGAGTCGGCTGCTAGTCCCCTACAGGCGCAGCAGCCGGATTCGCATTAAGGATTCCGCTTGCAGCCCTCAAGAGCCGGGCCGCGACGTCCGCAGATACATTCTCGGCCCCCAGATTGAGGGCAAGTGCATCCGCCATCGCCTTGAGTTGCCAGTCCGCCAGTCTGAGCGTCCTAGGGTCGCGCAAGACGTCCCCGTTGAGACCAATCAATGGCTGGAGCGCATCTCTCGGGTATGTGAAAGTGCAGCCGGCCGCGCCTTCAACAGGGTCTAGCCATACCTCAACATCGTCGTGAGCGCCAATTGCGCTGACTGTTCCCAGACGTCCCCGCGTGGCGTTCTGGTGGCATTCCGAGCCAAACTCGACGTCAGACCGCACCCGCACGCGACACCCTTCGTCGAGCCCAATCACAGTTGAGAGCAGATCGGGGAAGAGAACTCGATCAACCGCTGCGACCGCCGTCCCATATGCAAGCTTCGCGCCCCTTTTAGCTCGCTTGGCGTTTTCGGAACGGACCTCCTCGTAGAGGTGCAAGAGAGCAGCGGAGAGTGCGTCGTAGGGCCTGAGCCGCATCTCTCGAGGAGCACCCCGCATGATCAAGTGCATTGCCTTCACGGGAGCGCTGTCTTCACCTGGCGTCGGGCCATATGAGCCCCAACCGCTTCCGGCGGGCGCCCCGCTGCATCCGTCAAAAGCCATGTCTTTCTCGACTCCTCTGTTTCGACGCTGCAGAATGGCTCAAGGCGGCAGGGATCAACTCTGCTTTACCGGGAAAGGAAGGCAGTTCTGAAGCGCCACAGCATCCCCTCCCCAATCCTGACATTCTGCCGTCCGCTGTCTATACTTAACGCCAGGGATGGCCGTTTGCCCACATACCGTTGAAGTCGCCCATGTACTGTTGAGCCAGTGCACGATTGCGCCAGTCAGCACGGAAGTTTTCGTGGTTGTACTTCTCAGCGCGAACGGTGAAATTTAGCGATCCGGTCCCGACCGTCTCTCCGTCGCTGATGAGGTACTTGTTGTGCATCAGCGGTGCGTCATCCACATACCGGACCTGCGCGCCGACCGCAGCAAGACGTCCGGCTATAGAAGCTCCCTTGCCGACGTTCTCCTTCGCATCGACAACGATGCGCACCTGCACACCACGACGCATGGCGGCGACGACTGCCTTCTCAAAGCGCTTGTTCGTGAACTCGTAGGCTGCGATATCCAGGGATCGCGTGGAAGCCTTTACGACATGCAGCGCCACATTCATCGCCGAACGATTGGGCGAGAAGCCGACTTCGATCGTGCCTGCTGCCGGTACCGTCACCGCACTTTCACCCGACGAACTGGCGGCATCGTCTTGATTTTCGTCGTAGCCGCGAGAACCGTGGTACCCCCTGCGGCCCTGGTACGAAGTGTTTTGGTAACCGCCCTCACGGTTGTCTCGAGACATTGCCGCGGCGATCTTGGCCAGCACGTCAGGGGATGAATGGGAAGTCGGTTGCTCGACGCGATTGCCATGCCAAATGCCAATGCTGTCGAGAGCCGAATCGACGATCCCCGCTTGCGCGAATGCAGGCGCAATTAGGAGTGCTGCGCAGATGAATAGCTTCTTCATGGTCCTGTCCTGTTCTGGTTGTACCTACGACGCCAATGCTACGTACCGCTACACCGATTTCTACTGGTGACGATGTTGGCCAGGTCAAGGCGTCTCAACTTCCTATCGGGAAGTTATGGTCTCACTGATGCATGTTCTTTGCCAGCCTTGCGCTGCCGTGCAGGCAAAAAAAAACCCGCGCAGCGCGCGGGTTAAAGGTGAGATAGTGAAACTAAGCGACCACGGCAGGCAACTGCTCTACGATGTTGAGACGACCGTGTGCGTTTACCTCCAAGACAAAACGCGTATTGCGTACTGAGTCAGTGTCCACCCAGACGTCCGACAGAAGATCGGTTAGAAGATCCTGCGGCTTCACGTTCCGAGCCTGCTTGATCCATCGGCTGTACTTCGCCAGGCACTCGCGCTCGTACTGCTCATCATAGCGATCGTCGTCCGAGAATGCGTTGAACTGCAAAACACCTTCACCTTTGCTTGCGCTGGGCGGGCTGTAGACGGTAACGCTCTCCAACGATTTCTCTCCGTGACCGATCGCGATTTCGTGATCGGCAACCTTGACATCACCCCAAGGCCCCTTGATAAGCACCCCGTCGCAGACCTGTATGTCGAATGAGTGCGTTTCATGGTCGGATCCCGCTGTTGCTCCAGGACTCACGATCTCGAAGCTGACTTCGAGATCGTCAATCAGAGGCGCGTTCATGAGCCAGTGACCTTTGGGGACCTCTCCCCGAACAATAAAGGCTTCCATCTTCATAACGTAGGCTCTCTTGACTGCGCTGAGGAGGTCTTCCTCGAGATCCACACTTCCGGATCCACGAACCACTCGTACGACTCCCTTCTCGAAATCCGACCTCTTAAGAGGCTGGGCATTTGCACCCCTGTGAGCATAAGGGCTGTGCCAATCCGCAAAACATCGCAGATCGTCCAGGATATCCACCTCGCTCGCCGGTACAACAGGAAGCTCGCGGAGCAGATCCGGCGCACATTTGGACGCAACCCTCCAGTAGGCATTGGCAAACTCGACGGGGTCCATCTTGCCTTGCAGCTCAGCGAGCATGGAATAGGCGACTGCGGACACCTGCGCCTCGATTTCCTTGGCTTTGTCCTCCGCATCGATCAGGCAGTTGCGGTCAGGCAGCTTCGCTTTGTACCTTGCGCTATCGAGGTGAACGATAGCGTCGGGGCGCGAGGAATGGCTTCCCAGTACGCGAATGCCCTGAAGATACACTGCGGTCCGCCGTCCAAATCCGAAGCCCTTGAGGTCGCGAATCGAAACGGCCCCGACCGGTGTTGCGACGAACGTTTGGGCGTCCTGAGCGTCTGGTCGCTCCAGTTCTTCGCCGTTAAAAAAGATAGGAATCGGGTAGCCGCGCGCGATCTCTCTCAAGGCGCTGCCTATACGATTCTCGTCGAAGGTCAGGTTGCTCAAGGTCAGCCGTGTGCCACTCGCCACCTCACCAGCTTGCAGCGAGAAATCACGCATCTCGAGCAAGTCGAGAGTGCGCGCCTCGAGGCGTTGTCCGCAGGACTCGACCTTCAGCACCTCGCACGCAAACAGTGCACTTGTGAACCCCATACCAAATGGGTTTTCGAGCGACTGCGTTTGAGCATCCCAGCCGCTCTCGGCGATCGTGAACAGCTTCTGGAAGTCCTGGACCCCTTGACCGTCATCGATGACAGTCAGCGATTTTCCTTCCAGGCGGATGTCGACCATGCTTGCGCCGGCTCGACGGCTGTTCTGAATCAGCTCGGCCAGGAAGGTCGAGAAATTCGAGAACGCGAACTTCAGGTTCTTGACCAGGTTGCCCTGGTTGACTGCAATACGTACGGAAGAAGAGGACATGTTTGCTCCAAAGAAAATGCGGAGCAAACGACCCAGCGGGACGAAAGCCCCGCGAGGGTGAGATAGGAATTCGCACCTCCAACCGAAGGCGGTTCCAAGAGTTGAATTGCTGCTGTGTCGAAAGCGGACAACAACAGCCTGGCTGGGCACGGTCCAGCTACCGTGATCGAGGATCGGGATGGATTGTAACTCAGTTTCCCGATAGGAAGTACAAGCGGGCCGCTTCGATGGTGCCATCGCAATTACCAGCCACCTTTGGACAAAAAAAATGCCCCGGCCCCTTGTGGGGTCGAGGCGGGGAAGCGCAATGAAGTCGCCATCGCAAGCAGCTTGCTTACGCTGCCTCCTGGAACAGATCCCTTTGCTGGTCGTCCCGACTGAGCAGCATTTTGTGTTCTGCATCGCCGATTGCGTTCCGGATCAGATGCTCATCCAGTTCGGTTGGCGTAAGGTTCAGCCGCTCGGCGAGGCGGGTGAAGTACTGCCCTCGCTTCGCCATTTCCTGATACCGCTGAGCCATGCCTGACGGCAACCGCAAGATCCCTTCGTTCAGCCAAAACCGCGCGGAAGAGATTGCGGGTTCAGACTGAGTTTCAAGCATCAAGCGCGTGTCGAACGTACAGGTAACAAATGCGCACGCGGCCTCGGCGTCCACTTCAAGCTGGTCAGCTTCTTCGAAGTAGACTACGCGTTCGCCGGCCGTCGTTGCTGCATAGTTTGAAACCCGTTTGCCGTGACGATATCGGTTCCACTGTTCCGCCCCGTAATCACGCAGGCCGTCCACAGGTGCCTCGGCATCGTACTGTCCAACCCGATACCACCCATGAAGCGGGATCGGAATCTTTGGGTATGTCGCGACGACCGGAACCTCATAGCGTCGGCCCAACGTGTGCACGTCGTGCCAAATCGCCACCGCTGGGAAGGCCTGCGGCGCATAGTGGTGCATCGACAAGAAGAAGTCGATCGCGACCAATTGCTGCGGCGTCACCAACTGGAACTGAATATCGCAGAGCTCTCGGTTCACCGGGGTGTCTTCCAGTTTTCCCGTGGCCAGATCAGCTTGATGCCGGTCTGCGCGCTCGATTTCAGTCGCGTCGAGCGTCAGGAGGTATCTCAGAAGCGCGACACGGTGAGAGTATGAGTAGACGTCGGCCTGCACTCGCGTATAGCCGGCTTCGCTGACCGTACGCCCGACCAACTCGCGTTTGCTGAGATCCCACTGCGTCGCAAGTAGATAGTTTCGGACTCGATTGATTCCGGCCAAATGCGCATGCTGTGGCTCTTGAATCATCGACTCCATCGACTTGTCCCGCTCACCTGAAACGCCGCATATCGAACAACCGAACCGGCTACCACATGCTGCCTTGTTGCCGCTGTCGCCGACCGTCACACCACACGTACCTTCATTGCCCGCGCGGTAGAGATCGATCATGCGGCCGATGCTCCGAACGCTCAGAGGAGATGGGAACGGTGCGAATCGCTCATCCGAGAACATTGCAAGCATGTCCCAGACATCTGACAGACTCCAATCACAGATCGACGATAGCGTGAGGTAACCATCCTTATGCCGGACCGCATCCAAAGCAATTTCGCCTCGGAGAGACATCAGGCTAGATCGCGCCGCGCTTTCGTCGTAGCGAGTACCGAGTAGCACAATGGTTTCGCGAAAGCCCGCGGCAACCGCCTCTTTCTCAAGCAATGCACGCAAGCGCCCAAGCGGTTTGACCTTCCAGTCGTCCGCGCAGGCACGGATCACTTTCCCATCGCGCACACCGTTCTCAGGTGTACGGAGCAAGGTGCCACGCCCTACTGTCGAAACAACAAACTGCGCAGCAAGCGAAGGTTCCGCGATGTGCACGCCGACGTCCAGGTCGTTTTCCTCGCAGAACGCACGGAACTCCTCGAGCGCGATATGCAAATGGTTGGAAATGGACGGGTTCTCGATCGTCGTGTTAGACGTTGCGATGTAGTGCCGGGCCTGTTGCACGCCGGCCAGACACGATCGACGAACAGCCTCGAGCATCAGGATTGCGACACAGGTCGAATCCTTGCCTCCGCTGTAGCCAACCTGCAGGCCATGGCCAGCAGCGATCTTGTCCATCAGGATCACGATCACCGCTTCCATCTTGTTTCGGATCTCGTCAAACATACTGTTCTCCAATTAGGAGGAGAACAGCCCCCAGCGGGAGAAGTTCTCCCGTAGGGGTTGAGGTAGCGCCAAGGCCAGTAAATCCGGTGACCAATGGCGCCTGGTGGGCGCTGATTCGTTAGAACAGCGCCGGCTGAACGCCTTCACTCGACCAGCCGCATTGCTCAAAACCCTTTCGGATTCTGTCGTCGGCAACGTACGCGCGCAGGCCTTCTTTCACTTGCTCAGCATCACCTTGCTCGAAGATGGAGTCGAACTGACGCTCCCCAAAATCGAACACGGTGAAAAACATGTAGCCCGGGTTGTAGAGGCCAGCCAGAAACAGACGGCGAACGATATCGATGCGCAGATCGAGATCGTCTTTACCACTCCGGAAGCGCTGCGTGAAGTAGTACAGCCAGCAACCGAGCTCGAAATGCTCCTGGGCAGCTGGGGCTTCAGACGCGTGCTCCCAGCGGTCCAGCGTGGTCCCCTTGCGCTTAGCTGCGCCATACAGGTCACGCGCATCGCGCTCCAGCATTGCTCGCTGGCGGGCCGAGATTGGCGCGTTGACGCGATCAACAAACGATGTCATTTACTTCTCCGAAGGTTTGCGAAGAAGCGCCCCCATTTCGGGGAGCGCGTCCCCGCGAGGGTCAATTTGATGCCGGCGCCATGAAATGGAGTCCGACAGAACGGAAGAAGACCTCCCGCTTGGATTGAAGTCCCGCTTAGGTCAGTGAATACGGTGACCTATGCGCGCCCGGTGGCTGCGGGCTCAGAAGCCCTCGACCGCCCCGAGTTGCCAACGCTGTTTTGCGTAGGCCACCGCCATGGTTTCGAGCGAACTTCGCTCGTCGGTTTGCAGCTGGCCAGTGGACTTGAAGAAAAAGTCGAGCAGCTCGCACAGTCGCGCCTTCGTACGTTCGCCGTGGGCGGAAAACGTCTCAAGTGCGCAACGCACGTACAGCGGAAACGTCGTTTGAGTAAGAGTCATTGCTTGGCTCCAGATTGATGCAAGGAGCAGCCCCCTACGCGGGGACTGCAACCCGCGAGGGTGTGATCGATGACAAAAGCGAAACTGATTCACCAGAACACTTCGTTCACCGAGAGGGATTTGCGGCGCCAGAAATGGCCGCAAGATCGAAGGATGTGAGGCTGATATTCACCAAACCCCAAAGGCTGGGTTACGTCCAGCTACCGGATCAAGGATCAGGGGACATTCTACACCCCCAATTCCCAATGGGAAGCGCTGGCGCGTTGAAAAGGTATCGGTTACGCCGAGCCAGTTGTCCCGAAGACTTCCGCCAACTTTGAGCGAAAGATCTCAGCCAAAACGTCGGCATCATTTGCTGCGTCTACCGGATCCCGCTCGAGCTGGGCCCGGAGTGCATTCTTGAGCCAGTCGGAAGTGCTGGGGTCATTAAGAACCTGCTGGACCTTCATGTCAGTGAGTGTCATGGACGTTGGCCCCGTCTGGGGCTCGAATTGGTTGGACAGAGGCATAGATAGAGCGCCCCAACTGCCTTCAGGCGGTCGGGGCGAAGGATTCAGCCGCTCAGCCGGCTATCAGTCGGCAGAGCCTTCGTGCTTAAGGGTGACTCGAGCACGGCCAGGCGTGAACTTGCCCGACCACTCGTACCCCTGTTCCCGAACCTTGTCGCGGACACGGTTCTTGAACGACTCGCCGTGTTCCTTGGCGTGCATCTCACAATGGGCGTCCTCCACCGCGAGGGCGAACGCGAGATCGTTGATGGCCGTTCGGAGATGGCGCTTTAGCCGTCGCTGGTTGTCAAACCGCTTACCAACGACTGCGGCGACTGCCGCGGCGATGATTGCAGCCGTGAGCGTGAATAGCCCTCCAATGAGGGCCGCTTGAACCGCTGCATCCTGAAGATGAATCTGCATTTTTGCTACTCCTGGGAAAACTGGAGAAGCAATTGCCCGAGGGGCGATTGCCCCTCCGGGTTGAAATAGATGACAGCGGCGGTGATACACCGCCGTGACGAAGTGCGCAGCAGCATATGGCCGGCACTGTTGGCTAGAAAGACGGTCCAGCTCCCGGATCGAAGATCGGGATCGATTGTAGAGGATTTTCTACGACACGAAGCACGTCGAGGCAACCTAAGCGCCGGTGCGCGGGCATGCACGGCCTTTGATGCATTGATGACCGTCCTGGAGTGCCGCCTCTCCGATCTTTCGTCGAAGGTGACGAATGAGTGCCGCATGCTGTCTTGGAATCAGCCTCATTGCCTTGCCAGAATGCAAAAGCGCCCAGCCAACCCCGTGTCGGGAGTTGATCTGGGCGCATCCCCCTAGGAGGAAAACCTACATCTCCGGCGGACTGGCAACTTCGCGCCAGAAGCCGGAGGCTCGCATCACTTCCGCACCGTCAGGCAACACGATGTAGGAGATGTCGATCGCAGCAGCCGAAGGGTCCTTCGGATCCGCGTCATCATCCACACCTTCTGCAGGTTTGAACGGATACTGGATCGACACACCGCCGTCGGCGTACAGCGTGCCGGCCGCGTGGAGCTCAATTGGGAAGCACGTGTCGAAGGCAACCACCTTCACGACCACAGGGAATTGCAGGGCCGTCAATGGATTCTTCATAGTGAGCCTCCGTTCTGAATTCGCTTCGGCATCAGAGCGGACATCGTGACGTACTCGCCCGTAATGCCACGAATCATGTGGCGATGGTGCCCCGCCGCGTGGCATTCGAAGATCTTGTCGAAGCCATTCGGCGAGTGGTGCGTCAGTTTGCCATGACAAACCGGGCAATCGTCGTGATGGACACGAGTGACGACGCCATTCTCCATTCGTCGAAAGCCTGGCGACAATTCACTGGTTGGTGCTGGCGTTGCCGCCATATCGACCGTTGTGGTCATAAATCTGCTCCTGAGAAAGTTTCCTCGCAGAGCGGCCCCGCGCGGGACTGTCGCCCGCGAGGGATTGATCGAAAGAAGCGCCCGAAATGGCGCCACTCTAGCTAGTTTGGCCCAACTGCCGGAGCAAAAATCACCGCGAGAATTACTTGCGGTGACCCCGGTCTAAAAGCTATGGCCAATCAACCGCCCAAGTCTGCCGACGACTCCCAACTGTGGGTCGGAAGGCCATCGACTATCGAGCCGTCAGCATCCAAACGGAGCCAGAAAAAGCCGCGCTCGCGAGCCCACGACCAGATCGATCTGATGTCTTCTGGTGCCGCCAGCGCGAATGCGTAGGCGCCAGTTATGGGGTCTTCCTGAGGAACCCAAATCCAGTAGCCCGACTCGTACTGGCCGTAAAACCAAGGGTTGCGATCGCCAGCCAGCTCGAGCATTCCGTTCGTCTCGGCCGTAATGTGACAGGTCGAGAGACAAGCCACCGCCGCGACATCGGCGAAACCGCCCTTGCTGGCAGCAAGCAGTGCCTCTACTTCTGGAATCGCGTTGCCTACCGGCGTAAGCCTCGAGGTAGCCTCGGCACCTATCGCTCCAGCGCCCCCTGCCCCAGGGGGGGCATCGCTGTGCTCATGTGCTTTCGCGAAAGCGAGCAGCGATTGGATCAGATGCGTTGGGATGAGAACCAGGTTGTTCTGCATGAATTGCTCCGTGTTTGGTGCGAAGCAAACCACCCAGCGGGGAGTTTGCCCCGCGAGGGTGATAAAAGAAAGTGATGCGCGAGCCCAACTACTGAAGGGCTTGAACATCTGACAATGAAAGGACTCAGTGCAGCTTGAGGCGGAACTGATCGCCGGTTGCCGGCATGGCGCGGCGCCTTGCAGTTTCCATCCACTTACTCATCTCGCGCTTCCGATGGTCGATGGTGTTGGAAATCCCAGCTTCAAAGGCCTTTCGACGCGCACCGAGGTCGAAGGACATCGAATCTGTCGACGCGATCCAGTCGAACATTTTCAGTTGGTCGATTGCAGTTCCCTTTATGCCGAACAAGTGCAATCGACTGGTTTCAGGAAGTTCTCCTTCGAGACTTGCGAGGATTGCGAACAGACCGTGATCTGGATGCCCCAAGCTTCGTCGGCAGACCGACCCGAGGCCAATCAGCGCCGGCGGCGCTGCCCAAGGTTGCCAGCGCTCCCATACCGCGCGCATGAGCTCAAGGCTCCTTGCGTAGTGTGAAATTCGCCAGCCCTGCAAGACAGGCACGGGAAGACGCACCTCATTCCGAACAGATGACTCAGACCACCCTTGCTGGACTAGCTGGTTCTGGTACTCGTAGGCGATCCGAAGGCAACCTTCCAACAGTGTTGCTGTGGCGTCGATGCGGTAGTCGATTTCCTCATCGTTGCTGCATATTTCGGGCTCACAGCACAAGTCGGGTTGCGCATACCAACTCGCGCGAGTCGATATTGCAAAAGCAAGGTACTGCTCCAAACTCCAGGGGTACACTCCCGCTATCCCAGATTGCGTGCCCTTCTTTTGCCAAAGCGAGATCGCGCTATATCCGGCCGAATCTAACGCGTAGTCCAACTCGGAAAGGTCAGTTGCGGAAGGAAACGCGAACTGACGTGCAGCCGGATCCCAAAACGCATTTGCACTCACCATCACCGGGTAACCTTCATTGAAGGCGTGGAACACGAGCTTGCCACTGCGATGAGGGATGCCGACACGGGTAACCAACCCCGGATCGAGATACGCATTGACTTGGTCACGCGGCATGCGCGACTCAAGCAAACGGGTCAAAGACGGATTCATTTCCTGCTCCAGGATACGTGCGAAGCAGGACCCGGAGCGGGATGCTGCCCCGCGGGGATTTGAACAAAGACGCCGCGCTGGGCGGCAAGAGAGAGGCACTAGGTGCCATTGGCTAGATCAGGTCCAGCTGCCTTGCGAATGTTGCTGCGAAAGTATAGCGCGAAATCTAGCTTGCGCTCTTCGCCAACTTCCATTCCATCATCGTGACGCCCGTGCGCGCATCCAGGATCCTGCAGTAATCGCCCTTGCCATACCGGAACGTGGCGACCAGCGAGGCCAACCAATACCACGGTGCCGAGTACGAGGGACAGCTTGTTCCGCTCCGTGAAAACACCTGAAAGCGTAGAGTCATCTGAGTCCTATCTGAGAACCGTGACGTCTTGTCTGGCCTCAATTAAGCGCTGAGTCGCCCGAAATGGGTCCCGTCACTTCGATTTTGATTGCGGCACAGCGTTAGATCACCGGTTCGACGTGCCGTACGCTAAGAACGTAATCCTTGCCGTTGACGCCGTGAATGATGGCTCCCTCGCCGCCGGCGCCAATCCGGACTGACAGTGTTTGCGACGCGGCATGCTGGCGCGCCTCCCGCGAATCCAGCGTAGCATCCACCATTGCGACGCCGCTCTGGTCGAACGTGACCTTACTGATTGTCAGCCGCCAGAACCCGCTGAAATCATCCGGATTGATCTGTTCGCCAATAGTCGCGATGGGGAACGCGTAGCGTTCGCCGATCACTGCGTACCCCCCATCGCGAATGATGACGTTGCGCTCGACTTCCTGAGCCCCTTTCCGCAGCACCTTCACGCTGACTGCTGTCATTCCGCCCAACGTTCCATTGGGCCGTTCCTTCGCCGCTCGCACGTCCGCAATCGATGTCTCTTTGTGCCCTTCGGGCGACGCTCGGCCCTCCGTCCACGCATAGACCTGTCGGTATTCTGCATTCGCGGGGCTCGCAGCGGCAAAAACGATCAGCAACGTGAGCGCGGCTGCGTTGGCCAGGAAGTTGATTTTCATTTAGAGGTCGATAGATCTTTGGTTGCAACATTTGGACTCGCATTACCGGTGTGGAACGGCAAAGCGTGGCTCGCGTCAAATGGCGACGTAGGTGGATGGACTTTCCAATGGCCCACCCCCTCCCATACGCCATTGGACTCGCGGTACACCAATCCGCCTTTCCTGAAGCCAAAAAATATTGGCCAGTTGTTCAGATATAGCGAGGCAAGCTTCAGCACGGTCGGGTAACGGCTGGCACCGCGAAGTCGCGCCGCACGGCACACGAATCGCAGCCAACTGGCAGTCGTAATTGACGCCCAGATCAACTCTGCAATCAGCCAGAGGACGAAATACAACACCAGGCCCCAAAATATAATTCCAGTGGCGAACATGGCACTACTCAGCATGAAGCCCCCTTTCGTTCAATAATGGGTTCGCCCGTTTTCTGGACCGCGGCCGGCGCCCTGCTTAAGTGGTGACTTCATGAGCCGCCGTGGACATTCTGGCGTTGACCCACAGTTCCTCAAGACCAACCAACGAGTAGTACGCTTCGTCAGTCTCTTCGAGGGATTGAGCTAGATCGTAGGCAGGGACGCCATTGGCAGAAAAGATCACAGTGCCGCCAGATTCTTCGGCATTGAACGCACGTCCGCGCAAAAACCAAACGAGGACTGTGGGCTGTCCAACCTCTTCGAAGAGGGCAAAGGAGCGCAGGTTTGCCGCCACGTTGGCTTGCATTGCAGGCTCTTCCGGATCACCTGCAACGAACGTCATATCACCGGGATTCCAGCGATATACTCGGAACGCGCCGGCAAATCGCATCTCCTCGGGAGCGTTGGCGTTCCACCAATCGCACAACGACTTCACAGCGCCATTCGCTTCGTAGTCTTGCTTAATCTTGGACCAAGGAACTGTATCCGTGAGCAGATTTAGCGCAGCACGAAGCGCAGAATAGCTCCCGGAGATCGCCATATTCTTCCGGACTTCGACCAACCCTGGTCGTGACGCTCGCTTAGCTCTCGACACGCGAGTACCGTGGAAGTCAGCAACGCTCGTCAAACTGAAGGTCCCGCCCAGCAGTGCATCCTTCGTGGGGTTGTTCCAGATCCCTGAGAACCACTCAATGTCGCGGTAAAGCACAACGAACTTCTGCCCACCTGGGGACTCTGCCGTCATGGAGATTGCCGCCTCCAGGGACTCCGCAGCGATGTCGGAGTCTTTGAACCATCCGCAGTACTTTTGACGGGGCGCCAAGGCCCCCAGCATCTTGAGAGCGGTCTCCACCTCTTCAGGCTCGACGTAGTCCGCTGTGAATCCAACGTACGTATATGACCGAGCCTGGCGCATGAGCACACCCTTCACTGAACCATCGGCGTATTCGCGCACTACCAAGGTTGGGAAGTCTCTGGAAGGGTGCTTCGCTGTAGCGTTCCAATCGATCGGCCACTCGTCGCACAAGTAGTCGTGATGCACGCATGCGATTGCACGACCCTTGTAGGAGGTGCTGCCAATCAGCTGGGCTACATACACGTGGTGGTCGGTGGCACAAGCTGACCGTTCCCACACTGGCGGCGCGAACGAATAGTGAACCACCGCCTCGGCACCGTCCTTCTCTCCTGGCACCACCGCCAGCAGCTCGAAGATCTGTTCCTTGTGTCCTGCTTGGAAGCGCTTCGCGAAAAGCTGGTCACGCAAGTCGAGGCGTTCCACTTCTGTCAGCATTTCGTTCTCCGTTGCTCGTCACTGCATGTGGTGCGGCTGCGCCGGATAATTGCCAGGCGCGCGCGATCACCACTTGTGGAAGATGGAGATGACGATACCTGCGCCCGATTACGCGAACAATCTAGAAAGGAGCCACAAACGGGAGGGGTTTCAAGTTGAGCGCTGCCTGTGGTTCCCGACATGGGGCCCACGAGGCGGCCCAGATATGGAGGGGCGAGTACGTGCGCGCTAGGTGCTCTCTGCATCGGGATCCGCAGGCAGCAAAACAACGCTCTCCCGGCGATACCACTGCGGCTTCAATCTCCCATCCATTCCTTTCTGGAATTTTAGATAGTCGCCACTTGCATGCACCTCGACGATGGTGCCGTAGGCGTAGCGGCCGCTCCGCTGTCGAACCTTGCAAGCTCGATTTAGCGCGTGTAACGCTTCCTCCCTTGAGGTGCTCACAGATGGACTCCTCTCGTTGGCACCGGGTCCAAGACGAACGGCGTAAGGCGGCGACTAACCCACTGGATCGACGTACCCCGCCCGTGAACCATATAGGTCGAGCTAACTAATTGTCGCCCGCATTTTTGATGGGATTCAACTGGGCTGGGTCCGCCGGCACCTTCACAACCACATCGCCAGATTGGGCTGCCTCCAACAGGACCCTGTCGATACTGGCCTTCAGTGTTTTGCTTTCACCTTCCGTGTAGCTCGGCCAAGGAACGAACGGCTGCGCATAGTCACGCCCAAGGCGGATGGATTTCGGACAGCGGTACACCGCAGCTTGGTGTTCCATCCTAACGATCAGCATGTCTCCGCTACAGTCCAAATGCTCGCCCGAGAAGGTCACATCCATGACGCCTGAGTTCGCCGGATTGCGGAAGAAAATCAGGTGGTCAATAGGCGTGGCGCACATATAAATCGCTGCAAGTACAGCCCAAGTGGTCATACCGAATCGCAGGCCACCGCCGATCGCACCTTTTTGAGCACGTGCTGCCAGCACCAGCTTGAACCCGAACAGAATCAAGCTGATGCAGCCAAACAAGAGGTAGGCTACTGGGGCCCAGTTGTAGGCACCGCTGTCGATCCCTCCAGCAGCGGGAGGCAGAAATTCAATTCCCAGCAGGAACGCAACAGACGCTACCCCGCAGGCGAACAAGTGAACTTGGCCGAGCCAACGGGCTTTTCCCCCTCGAAGGAGTCCCCGTATCGCCGCGATGAGGTTCGCGTACATAAGGAAACAACTGATGGCGAGGAAAGGCATTTCGATTGAATCTCGGTTTTCGAGGATGGGATTGAACAGCGCGGCCGAGGCGAGCTAGATCTTGCCGGTTCGGACCAGGACGACGGCGTCAGCATACTTCACCGGCTGGCCAAGATATTCGCAAATACGAGCGTGCAGCAGCGTGGGATCCTCCCACGGCTTGTCGTTGAGCTTCCCCAGCGCCTCTTTCAAAAGATCGACAGCTGTCTCGTGCTTCACTGCATCAATCCAATACTGCGGAACCGGCATTCACTCTCCATAGGTCGGCGCCTCGTTGCTTTGGCAAGAGCTGCAATTCTCACCATGCGGCAATCCTCGAGCAACCGAGAAAGGAGTTCCATGCAAGGGGGCTTTTTACTGCGAATCTCGAGGTATGTCGATTGGATGCTGACCAGCTGTGCGAGCAGGACTTTCGCCCTCCCCTGTTGCGAATGATTGAACGATCTGTGGACCCGCGGCCAATGCACTCTCGGTCAAGCACACTCACAGCCAACCGGATCGGCTCAGCAAATGCCCATGAACACCGCGAAGGCCATCATCCAGAAGACCCAGGCTGTCGCGAAGACGACGTCGAACGACCACTTCTTTGTCTTGTGACGAGCAAGCGAGCGTCCGATCTGGCTGCCGACAAACCCACCGGCCAATGTAATGATGTGGAGGTACGCCTCAGGAATCCGGCGTTGCCGGGTTCTTGCAAGGATCTTGTCGACTGCGAACATCACGAACGCCACCGAGTTGATCAGAAGGAATGGCAGGCGGAAAGATGAAGGAAATATCGGCGTGAGGACGACAACGACACTTGAAGCGATCGCGACGATCTTCATGAGGCGGCTCGAATTCTCGAGCAGTCGAAACGACTGTTGTTGAGGTGAGTCCATGATGTTGCTCTTTCTCCCGCGGTATCCCACGGCCCACGAACCAGCGAATACGCACCCTCGAGCCCAGAAACTTCGTCGCTACGAAGATAGCCAGTTGGCGCTACAGAATACACTGGCCAGAAAAGCAGAAAGCCCGTCTCGCATCGGAGAGACGGGCTTCTGAACTAGCGACTGCTTTCGGATCAGTTTTTCCGTGTCAGCCCTCGCGATCCATGTGGCGCTCAGTTGTTTGAATGCTACCCATCAACGATGAGTCCGCGCTCAATTCCAAGCCGCCATGCGGCAAGATGCGCCGCATATCCGGCCTCGCTGAAACACTGTTCATCGAGGCCCGCCGTAGGTGGCCCTGCCGTGAAGTTGATGGATGTCCACAGAATCAACTCCGCGCCGAGTCCTTGACCTTGATACTCGTCTGCAATGCAAACAGCGCCCGGCGTGTTGTAGTAACCAACGACCGAGGCACCGCTCCATCCGCTCGATGTGGCGGAGCGGTGCAGAAGCAGAGCACTATCAGACGATGCAACGAAGCCATACTCGGGGCTCCTGATCGAGACCTCCACCTCACTCGCGTCGAATTGGACATCGATATCGCGGATGTAGTCTTCAAAACGTTGGTTGAGCCAAGGATCCGGGCCGTCCGACTGGCAGACGAAATCGTCCTCGCTGCAAACGAGGGGAGCTTCCGCCGGCGAAACTTGACAGCCTGAAGCCAGTGCAGCGGGGCATCGATTCATGCGACCTCCTGGAACGCCAGCGCCTCTTCGAGCATCTGCTGATACGTGATCAAGCCCTCCTGGAACTTCTGGCGAACTGCCGCCAGGCGAACTCCACGCGCCCATCTCTCCGATGCACCGATTCTGTCGAGCGCGCCAGGATCGGGCACCCTGAATCCCTCATCCAGCAGGGATTCCACGGCATCTTGGAGTGAGTTGTGGCACGTATGCCCGACAAATCCGTCCTCGTCGAACCGCTGGATGCGCCAAGGTTCAGTGCCAGACATCTCCGGAGCAACGAAGCCCCAGGCCTCGCGATGAATTGAACGGCACTCGATGCCGACCGGCTCACCCTTGTATGCCTGCATGAGCTGCTGATAGCAAATCTGCACGGGGCTAGCGATCTGACGAAGATGCCGCGCAAAGTCGGAGGCTACGCGCAGATGAGCGACCCGGGCACGGTCCCATTGAGCCGTGCGGAACCGCGTGGTGGTTGTAGATGCCATGTTTTGCTCCTAAATGGAAATTGAGAAGCAAACACGCCCCAAGGGAGTGATTGCCCCCCTTGGGTTGGATGTGACGCTGCCTGTATAGCAACCGGTGTTGGCCAATATCGCGGCGCCACTCAGATGAAGCCGTCGACAGCTGACAAGGACCTCTATTCCCAAGTCCTAGTGCGCGCGCTCAATCTGCACGCCGCCGGCTTCCTGGGAGTCGCCGGCGATGCTCGACTGGCGCGATTCCACAAGCACCGAGAGGTACTCCTGATAAGCCAGTCGATCGATCGGGGCGAAGGCGAGCCCTTTTGCATCGCAGTAGTGACGCAAGTCGGCGAGCAAGCACAGAACCGCGTGCTCAGCTCCTTCCGGAGAGTTCGGTACGTCGGATGAGGTCTCGTTTGCGACACCCCATGCCTTGAGTGCCTGTTCGACCCGGGCCACCCGCATGCGCGGACTGTAAAACGAATCCGAAGCGAACTCGCTCATCTCGGCCGGAATCCGGATCTCGATAGCAACTGCGTCGGAAACTTTAGTTGTGCTCATTACCTGCTCCTGATTGAAGTATCGCGAAGCAGGTCCCCTAACGCGGGAGACAAGCCCCGCAAGGGTTATTAGTTAGCGACAAAAGCCGCTTGGCTGGGGCGCGGTCCAGCTACCGTTGAAACTGAACTGATGTTACTACACGCACTAGGTGGCGCGCACTCTAGGCGAAGGGATTTTTCTTCACACTCGGGCATATCTCTCTGGGCTTACACCTTGGCGACATCACGTTTTCGCCTGGGATCAAGGGATATCGCCGGCACCTAACCGCGCACTGAAAGGCGAAGCGCTTCAAATACAGCTACCGCCCCATGAATGGAAAGGCCCGCGTCCTCCATGCGCGGGCCCAGGTACATTGAAACACGTGCGAACGCGCTACAGCCGAAGCTGTTCAAGCGGCCAATGCGGAGTAAGCACCGAATGCACGAAGGCGCTGGCAAACTTGATGCGCGGATTCCTCCGGGCTCGGTGTCGAGCCGCCAGCAATAAAGGTCCGAAGCGGGCCGGCCCAGATACTCCAAGTCCAACCGGGTCTGGAGCCGCCGGCACCAGATTCGAGCGACATGCGGCACGCGTAGCCACCCCAGTTCGCGGACAACATACCTTTCCCCGTCGGCTCGAACGTCAAGACGGGACCTGCAGCATCCAGCTTGAACGACGCCGATTCAGCGTTCGCAACCGCTGCGGCCAACACCGTCGCCGGCAGCATTCCGATCCACTCGTGTGCATCAGCAACTCCAACGCCGGAAGGACCAATGCGGTAACCGTTGTGCGCAGCTTGCACCGTCATCGCCTTCCACATCCCAGCACGATTGCGGAATGCTTCTTCTGCGAGTGCAACAACGCTCGAGTCGAGCAGCTTCGCGGTCGGAAACACCACTGCCTCTTTCGGCAAGCGCCCCGACAGCTGGGGACCAACTCGCCGAATCGACTTGATGCGGTACCGAGGGAAGTACTCGCTGAAAATGATCTGCTCTACAACGCCACGGTAGGTGACGCCGAGGACTACGCACCGCCCTTCAATTCGATCGCCAACGTTGATACGAGGCATTTGGGCGGAGCCGGCATCTTCAGCAGCAGAGTTCGATGCCAGATAGACGGCAGCGGGCCGGCTGCCAAGGAAACCCTGGAAAGAGGGAACAACAGTAGATTGAGTGGATGCTTGCAATTTCGACTCCTGGTAGAACGCCAGGCAGCCGACCCGTCATACGGGTGCGTGCCAAGCGCTAGGAAATGGGGTATGGGGGCCGGGAAGAGGCCATGGATTCACCTGCGCAAACGCGCAATAGATTTGATGCAACGCGAAAACGCACCTGCGCTGACCTCGATTCGAGGCGGCAAAGCGTATTTCGACTGGAGTGAGTGCGGGACGGTTGCGGCGCGCCGGGCAGCAGCTTCGTATCGATAAGTCGACGTCGCAAACTTCCGAAGGCGTCCAAAACGGCCGATAGCGACCGTAGTGTCCCAATACAAGCAGTGTGTACGCTCAGCTTGGAGCGTGCGGTCCCTTGAACCTCAAGGGTAAGTGATTCGCGACTGTGGAAGATCGCTTTGGCTGGATTAGGATCGGCCCAGCTACCGAGTACAACGGCACCACTATACTCGAAGAAATTCCTAACAGGAAGCTATTCCACCCCTACAAAAGGAGGGGACGGCGAACAGGCTTTCCGACGTAAAAGCCTGCGCCCCCCGTAATCCCGCAAACCCTGCATGGCTCCAATTCAGAGCTCGCGAATGTTCCAGTCGTCCATGTCGTCCTTGGATTCAAGCGGATAGCCGCCTTTCCAACCGGCCAGATTCGCCCGAATATAGGCGTCATTGTCCTCGCTCGCCTGCTCCGGAGTCAGGCTTGTCACGCGCCAAACGAGAAGCTCTTCATTGACCTGAAGTACTAGCTCGCTTCGATACTTTGCACGATTTCGATAGAACTCGGCCGGATCAATCTCCGACCGTGGCGGCAGGTTCAGTGCTACGGGAACGACTTGGCCTCCCGAAACCTCTTCCATCACACGGGCCGTGTAGCCTTCATTGGTCGACGTGATGCGAATCATGAATCTCCGCTCTCGCGCGTTCAAGAAATAGACTCTGCTCTTCATTCATAAATCCTTATGATTGCACTGCCGGAAGGTTAGCCGTTCTCTTGCGGTGGCAGAACGCCTGCCTTATCTCGACGGCGCGCGCAAAAGCCGACCGAACGGGCGCTCCGCCGGCGATCCAAGCCTGCGTTCCAATTACTTCCTACCGAACATTCTTCCCGCGCAGATAAAGAGCGGAATGCCCGTGACGACAAGTGCAACGCCGACGATGATGGGGTGCGCTCGCGAAGTCGAGACCAACCACGAAGCAAAGCCAGTCTCCACCATCAGGTAAGGGACACCCAGAACCACGCCCACAAACACCACAACGGCTACCACAGCTGGCAGCAGGTGCGCCACAACGTCTTGGGACGAATTACTCATTGCATCTTGTCCTTCGGCTACCGGCCGGTTGCGGGGTGCGCGATCGCATCCAGTCAATTTCTCATCTCCCGGGAATCCTGATTCGCGAGTCATTGGACCCCCATTGGATCGGTGTGGCTGATGTAGGTGTGCCCTTGGTAGTAAGCAAACCCGCAACGCAGAACCCACACATCGTCCTTCTTGTAGATCTCAACCGACTCATCCTTGCACGAAGTGGCCCGCAGCCTGGCGAGCCCCACTTCATCGAGGTTGCCGGTGTCTTCCGCGAGAAAGCTCGGATAACTGCTGCCGTTGACCAGATACAACCGCTCCAAGGTAGCAACAAGACCGACGGCCATTGCGATGACGATCAGGATGTTTATGCCAACTTTGATCATTTCGGATCTAGTCTCTCATCAATGAAAGATGCCATCACACATGCCACCTCCAGGCACGGCGAAGCTACACACTTGTCGCCAGCGCGCCGGCGACTCAATGCGCCCGCACTTTGAACACCGCACGGTCGAAGCATCTGGCAGCATCTGTTCCATCCCCGAATGCAAGATGAATGCTTCCTTGCTTACCTCCTCACCGTTCAAGAGGTACACAGGCGTTTCGCCCCGGAGCTGCGCAAGGAAGAAGGCTGTCTGCTTCTGACTCTTCGCTTCTTCAATCAACTCTTGCCGTTGCTGTTGCAGGTAGGCGATGTCTTCCGATTCCATATTTCCCCCTCAACCCTGACGACTTGGCGATAGCTCACGTGGCGACCAATGCATTAGCGGCTCACGAAGCGCTTGCTCCATTTGGGGCTGGCAAGGCGCCTGCACTGGTATGGTCAACGGGCAGGGCTGTGGGAGTCCCCCGGTGCAGACCGTCGCGAATCACACCGGCAAGGAGGATATCGACCAGCGTTCCCCCGCTGGCCCCACCGCTGCCGTTTGCAACCACATCGGGAACCAGCTTGACGCCGGCACTCGCAAGTGCCTCGGCCACCTGGACCACGGCGTAGTTGTCGCTTTGCATCGAATCAATCTTCTGCTTGATCACAGCGGCCTCGGCCATCCCGATTGCTTCGACCTTTTTCGCCTCCGCTTCACCGACGGTCTGAACGACCTTCGCATCCGCTTCGGCATTGATCGTCTTGGCCTTGGCCTCGCCTTCTGCGCGCTTCACAGCAGCCTGTGCATTGAATTCTGAGATGGAAACCTGGCGCTCGGCATCGACGACATTTGCCTGCGTGTTCGCGAGAGCAGTCGCTTGCTCAAGTTCCTGCCGCACAGCCTGAGCACCCTTCTGTGTCTCGTATGTCACTCGCTCCTGCTCAGCGAGCTTTCGATCCGTCAAAGTTTTCATCAACTGCTCAGGGGGAACGATGTCCCCGATCAGCGTGTCAACGGCACCGACGTTGTACTCACTCAACGCTGCGCCGATCGCCCCGCGCGCTTCATTCTGCCGCTTTGAACGCTCCCGCAAGAAGTCGATGATGTCCGAGTCTTGTGCGCTGTTGCGGAAGTAGTTGCCGATAGTCGGCTCAAGGACCTGCGTCACGAGCGCTGCCATATCGCCAAAACGGGCAATCACCTTCGGCGCATCGTTTCGTGGGATGTGGATGATCTGGCTGACATCGAGATTGAACTTGAATCCGTCAGCAGACCGCACAGTGATCGTGGACAGATTGGCGTCCAGCTCGTGTGCTTCCGACTTGCCGTTGGCCCAGTTGAGGACCACATTGGCAGTTGGAACGTTCTTTATATTGTGGGTGTACGGGTTGATCGGATATTTGCCTGGATCGAGCGGTTCAATCCATACGCCCTTCTCACCTCTCGAGACCAAGTTCGCGTGCTTGAACTCCTCACCGGTGACGTCTTTGCCGTCCTTACCTACGTATGAAATCACGACACCGACATGCGCAATGGGGACCTCTGTCATGTCGACCGTCTCGACGGTTGCAAAGCGCGGGTTGATGAAATAACGGCCTGGAAGTAGGACCTGCTCTTGCATCCCCTTGCAGCCGCCATTCCTAATGAACGCTTCAGGGTTCTGGAACATGTTGTGGTCGGGCACTTCAGGGCCAGCGATCTCTGCTCGCTGCAGTGGCTGGCCCTCGCGAGTCGTTACGATGCCAACCTTGTTGTCCGGAATATCAACCACCGAAGTAACTTCAATGGAAAACAAGATGGGGTTCACCCGATAAGAGCCTGCCGTAATGATGCCGCTTTGGGCGCCACGTTCACCACCGTTCTCGAGAAACGCCGCACCGTCCTGGTACGAGTCGCAGGACACTTGCTTGGCAATAACACGACCCGCCTGTAGCGGAGAACCATCGTGAGCCTCAACTACGCCGATCTTCCCCTGCGGCACCGACGTCATCTGGGCAAGCGTGATCTTGAACAGAAGCGGGTTAATACGGTACGTCCCTGGTGGGATCACGTCGAGCTGAGGACCGCGTTGACCGCCGTTCTGCAGAAACATGCGAGCGTCTTGGTACATGTCGCAATCCACACGTTTTGCCAGGATGCGGCCACTCGGGAGCGGTTGACCATCACAGGCCTCTACGACCCCTATGCTACCCACCGGAACCTCAACGAACTTGACCAGTTCGACAGCGTATTGCCAGGGCCACAAGGCCAAATGCAGACCCGGCGCGAGCGTATCAGCCTGGTAGCCTGCCTCTCCGTTGAGTGCAAGAATCCGTCCATCCGGCAAACTTCGATGCGAGCCAAGCAGGACGAACTTCTTCGTGACGACACCGACGCTATCGTCGGGGACAATGATGACACCGACGAGCCACAACACCTGGCGATAGGCAGCCAAGATGCCGAGAATCGCGACGGCGCCGACGATTTGCCAGACATGATCGAGAATGAAGTCCAAGATGGAGAGCCCCTTGTAGTGAACGTGATTTGAGTGGAGTCGCGTTGCCGCACGAGGCACAAGCCTCAAGCGTCGGACGTGTCGGCGATGTCGATCAACGTCAGGGGTGCTGAGCACACCACCTTTGGCGGATTCGATCCTTCTTGTTTGGTGTGTGCCGCCCGGAAGCCATTTACGCTGCCGTTGAGCACGTCTACGACGACCCCAGCCCTTTCGAACATTTGCTTGTTATGTGTGTTGGCGAGGGCGTTCGGTTCTTACCCGAATGTCGATTGGCTAGATCGACGGCTCGCTAATCGCCACGCTGGTGAGCCGGCGGCCCGACTCCAGCAGTTCCTGCGCGTCACATCCGCGCTGCGCCCTCGAAAGCTGTTGCGTCGGCGGAGTTGGCCAGCCACCTCAAACAGCAATCAGGAAGTCCTCCAGCTTGCGGCCGCTTTTAATGGCCGCATTCAGCCACCCGGGCCGATGTCCGCGGCCGGACCAGGTATTGCCGCTGTCGTCCTTGTAGCGGATGGGCACCTTCTTGCCAGCGAGCGAAGCTTTGCCCTTCAAACCGAGCTCTCCAGCCGTGAACTCGAATACGGCGATCTGCTCTCGGACCTCCTTCAGTACTTTTGACCGTTCTTCGGCCTTGAGCATGTCTGCTTGCTTCTGCAGCTCCTCGATCTGTTTGATGATGTCCTTGTAGCGGGGCTGAGTGCTAGTCATAGCGTGTGATAGTTGTTTGTCGTTGCGCCGAAATCAGATAACCCCGTGTAGGCACGTTTCCACGGGTCAAATTGCAACAGGGTGGCCTGTCACCGCCCTTCAATGGGTTGCTGGGAAACTCTGGATAGCCACACTGGATCAAGAGCCTTGATCGGCCCCACCAAAGGGGCAAGGGCTCTGGCCATTTCGCCATCTGGCAAACGCCCCATAATCCCTGCAGAGAAGCTACCCCACCACCTATCGACATGGCTCTCGAGCTTTCCCAACTCTTCTGAGGCTTTTGACAGCTCGCCCAGTTTCTTTTGGAGCTTCGTAACAGCGTTGTTCAACTCAATCTTGCGATCCTGTAAGCGGATAAGACGATGCAGGTGACCGAGCTTCGCAACCATTTGGAACTGCTTGTCATACTCGCCCCCATCCACGAACCCCGTAAAAAGCGCTTGGTAGCTCTCAACCTCACGGCTCATGTCTTTGGACACGTATTTGATGGTCGACGGATCCCAGTCAAGAAAAGAAGTTGCGGCCGCTCGAAGCTTGGCAAGGTCGAACCTCGACGCAGCAGAATCGAGCGCAGCGATCGTCGGCTTGCCTAACCCCGCACGTGCGTCCCAGAAGCCGGGCTCGATCAATTCTTCTAGAGCGGACAGGGGTTCAAGAATTGCAACAGCTGCGCTTTGCACCTGTTCGCGAGCAGTCCGAACTGCAGAGACCCGATCGGACAGCTTTTCCGATTCAGCTTGCAAACGGCCAATCTCCTCTCGGACAGCCTCAGATGTGACAGTGCGAGCTACGCGGGCCAAGTGGTCAATTTGGAATAGCGCCTGGTCTGAAGCATTCGCCTTAACAACTTGATCTGCGACCGCCAAGATTTCCTTTGCAACCCGAATAGGACCCCGTTCTCGAATGAGATTCACGAGAACTTGTGCGTTCTCCACAGCATCGTTTGCAAACTCTGGCATCGCGTTTCTTTGTATTTTGACCCTTATGTGGCCGCCCAGCACCACGGTGTCAGAAAATTATTAAGTTCCCAGCAGGAAGTAAGCGGACTATACACCATGTCAACCCTGTTCCCTGCCCCTAGGACGCCCCTTTTTAGGGGGGTATTCGCAAACCAGAAGGCTTTCAATAATCAGAAGGCAGCCATCCCCTCCCAAGTAGGGTGGCAACCGATAATCCTCCCGCTGGACAGTTAGTCCAGTGCTCGGACCCTCTCGATAGCCTCTTCAATCCGATCCACGGTAATGACATCCAGTCCATCAATGGGCTGCTTTGGTGCATTCGCGCGGCAGATCATTGCGGTTGAGAATCCTAGTTTCGCTGCCTCCCTAAGACGATCCTGTCCGCGTGGAGACGGACGAATCTCGCCAGCCAGACCCACCTCACCGAATGCAATAAGCCCCTTTGGAAGTGGTTTGTTTCGCATCGACGAGTGGATTGACAGCAAAACCGCCAGATCTGACGCGGGTTCCGTGATCTTCACGCCCCCTACAGCGTTCAGGAACACATCCTGGTCGAAACAGGCGACACCGGCATGGCGATGCAGGACGGCCAGCAGCATGGCGAGCCGATTCTGCTCGAGCCCCACTGCGAGGCGACGGGGGTTAGGGGCATGGGTGGCATCCACGAGCGCCTGAACTTCAACAAGCAGCGGTCGGCTACCTTCTTGCGTGACCATGACGCATGAGCCTGGCACCTGCTGATCATGCTGTGAAAGGAACAAGGCCGAAGGATTGGAAACGCTGCGAAGCCCTCGCTCGGTCATGGCAAACACGCCCAGCTCGTTCACTGCACCAAAGCGGTTCTTGAACGCACGCACGAGTCTGTACGACGAATGTGTGTCGCCCTCGAAGTACAGCACCGTATCCACGATGTGTTCGAGTACCCGCGGTCCGGCCAGACTTCCTTCTTTTGTCACATGGCCCACCATGATGATGGTGGTGCCGGAAGACTTGGCGATTCGAGTGAGTTGAGCTGCGCACTCCCTTACTTGGGCTACCGATCCCGGTGCGGACGTAAGGGCCTGTGAATAGATCGTCTGTATGGAATCGATCACGGCAACTTCTGGCTTTCCTGCCTCTATCGTCGCCTGAATGCGTTCAAGTTCGATTTCTGCAAGAAGCTCCAGGTCGCGCGCACGCGAGTCCGATTCGAGCAGCGAAAGACGCTGCGCTCGCAAGGCAATCTGTGAGTCCGATTCTTCTCCGCTGACGTAGAGAACCTTGCGCTGACTGGCCATCTGGCCAAGCGATTGCAGCAGTAAAGTTGACTTGCCGATCCCTGGATCACCGCCGATTAGTACGACGCCGCCGGCGACGAGCCCGCCACCTAGCACTCGATCGAACTCGCCAATTCCACTCGAGAAGCGAGGTACATCTGCCGCGTCGATATCAGCTAACTTGCGGACCGGCGCGCTTTTGGCAAGTGACTTGAAGCGATGCGCTCCGGTCTCCGCGACAGACTCTACAAGGGTATTCCAGGCGTTGCATCCAGGGCACTGCCCCTGCCACTTCGGCGCCGACGCGCCACACTCGGTGCAACTGAAGATTGTTTTCGCCTTGGCCACGGCTGCCTCCCGCCAGAGCGTGACCCACTGTCAAGTCGATGGATCACCTGGTTCATAGAACGAGAAGCAATGGTTGCAGATAGCAACCCGGATTCAAGCCTCGTCGATGTTTCCAGAGATGGCTTGCAAGACGGACTGAGATTTGAAGCGCCCACGTTCCAGTAGGGAGCGCAGGGCATCCGCGACCTGAATGGCGGCGCTTAAGCTGCGTCGGACGACGCGCCCTTGAACTCGGCAAGTTGGAAGTCTTCAAACCCCTTGCTTCTGGAGTGAATAGGCGCCGCGGTAGACGATGCTTTGCGCCGATCCAGAATGCGGTCAAGATGGCGAATAGACGCTGCCCTTCCGACTTCGTCGATAGTGGCGCGGGACCGACCCGCTTCCAGCAAGCCTGCGATTGCTCGCCCAATTCGAATGGAATTTAGCTTCTTCATGGGAAGTAATATAGCAAAAGTCCCTGCGAAAGGTTGTCCGCTCTCGCCGGCCGGCCCCAGCCGCATCTTGAATGGAGTCTGCTCACCCGAGCCGATGAAGCCTGCGGGGCGGCGCTGTCCGACACCGAATTGCAAATCTCGATCCCTCGAAATGCAAGACACCGGGTGCTCTTGCATCGAAAGGAGCAATGCCTGAGGTGCGTCGGTATAGTGATTGGGCCAGACGACGACAGCCGTTTCTAGAGGGAAAGAGAGTGCATCGGCCATAGCTTTCGTCTGGCCACTCGATCGTTTGCAATCGAGCGAGATATCCAGACGAATCGAGTGACGCAACTTTCTCGGTACCGGAGCCTATGGTGCTTCCAGCGTCACGTCTGTTCACTCTTGACGCTTACGAGCATGGCGCGCCGAGCTTGCCAAATTAGCCCGGCCTCGCGGCGCCCAACTTCTACTGCTCCCAACGATACAGCGTGGAGCCGTCGGCGCTCGGTCAGATCGTAGTGAGGTGCTACGGGCGGATGTTGAAACCAGGCACGCTTCATTCCAAGCAGTGCCGCAAAAGCGTGCAACTCAGAAAGATCCAGGCTTTCGGTAAACAAGTGGCATGATTTGACCTGGTGGCCCCTTAGAATCCATCCCCAGTGCCTAAGCGGGTCCACGTAGATAGTCACCTTCTCATCCCTACAGATATCGTATTCGAACGGCTGACCGCACGATATTCATCGCCAGCCTTTGGAACTCCTTCGCTTAGATCTCCAACGGCAGCTCAGAACACGCCCCGTATCGATCGGATGCCTCGCGCCTCTCTGCTGTGAACCGCCTCTGTAAATCATCGAGAAATGCTTCTCTCTGCTTGTCGGTCTGCTTGTGCGGGTCGATGAGGTACGCGAATCGCCCCGCCCAGTAGACCGCCCAATGCCCGCTTGGCCCTGATACAACTACGGTATAGGCCGGCGTCATAGCCTGTCCACCGAGGCCCCCAAAGCCGAGAGCAGTAGAACTCCACGTTTGCGCAAACATTGCGTATATCTCGCATTGCCGAACATCAGGCCTTCGAACCGCTGCTTTCTCGGGCGCTACGTTTGCCTTCACGGCATCGTAGCTCTCCTGAGACGTCCAGTTCTTCATTGCCTCATAGTCGCGGGTTCGATAGTGGATGTCGGGGAAGGCAGCAAGAGCCGCGTGATGCACCGCACTGGCCACGGCGTCAATTGGTGATGACAGTTGCATAGCTGGTCTTAGGCGTCATTGTGTGAGGGTACAAGCTGAATGCGTCTATTCAGGTGAGGTTTCGTTACATGCCTTCGCAGATTCTGGCCCCGACCCGGACCGCGCAGGTCCACCGGCCAACGCTGGCGCGATCCGGTTTAGATCAGGCGGAATAAACTTGCTCCATCGCCGTGCATTCTCATCACTTGCCCATACGGAATTCCACCCCAACGCATAAGAGCGCTCTGGCTCACAGAGGGCGGACTCATCTCGGGGCAAGATCGGTAGCGTGCCCGCATCCAATGCGGCCTTGGCAGCAATGCGACCAGCCTCATATGCTTCCGTTCGGGCCGGTTCAATCTGTTCCATCACGGGAATCTCTGCCAGCTCAGGGAGCGGTGGGGTCAAGAAGCGCCGATGGCACGTCGAAGAAACCTTGCATTCCTCTGAACGGAGCTGGGGTCGGCAACAGGACCGGGTCAGAGGCTCGCCATGCGAATCGGCCCGGGCTGAAGTCCCCGAAGTTCTTGTGGTTCTCGGCGGCCTGGGTCGGCACGCACTCAGACAAAACCACTGTGCCGAGGATGCACCCCCTCGGTAGATCGGCCAGTGTCGCGAATCCGCAGCCGGAAACTGCGCGCACGTAAGCCTCAATGCTCTCGTCCGCTTCCGATCCTGCTTGCCGTCCCAACAAGTACTTCTCGATCTCTCTCAGGTCGCCATCCGCTTTAGCCGCGTGGATGGCAACGCGAGTCCCAAGGATGGATCGCGGAATCGGCCACCCGCGCGTTTCGAAGGGCTTAAGACCAAGCATCAAGAGCGACGCGTGTGGCTGCCAGATGGAGATGGCTTTCATCGTGTCCTCGTTACCCGTTCTTTGCGGCCTGGCGCAGCCACGTCGCACCTAGCGCGGTCAGTTCAACCTCCCCGACGTGGCGCACAACCAAACCCTTCTTTGCCAGGCCGGATACCGCTCGCCCTTCCATGTGGTCGTACGATACGCTCGATCCGGCAGAAGCCGGCCCAGCTTCCTTAAGCACTGATTGCATGAATGCTTCTTCTCCGACCGACAGTTTGACCGTGCGCGAAGTCGAAGCGGAGTCTGAACCGGCCGGGACCGCCTTAACCCAGCAGTCGGGCTTCTGATCGTCCAAGCGCTTGATCACCCCCTGCCTCTCCAACCCCAAGAGCAGAGTTCGAACTGCAGCGCTATGTACGCGCCTGTTGTGGCCAAACTGGTAGTCGATTCGTTCGGCGACCTGCCCAGTCGTATAGCCACCAGGGCCGTCGAGCACTTTGAGAATTGCTGTTTCAAACTCTGCAAGCGGCATGGTGCTGGGACCTCCTAGGGGGCTATCGGAACGGGTGGCTGCGCGCAATGCGCAGATGTCCACCACATCATTCCGGAGCCGATTGCTATTTCTAGCCCCTTTTTGCTCCTACACCATCACCTCTCGTAGCAGGCACCCAAACTCAACAATCAGTCGAATTCCACCTGCCCGGAGCCAGATCGCTCCACTGACCTCCGCATGGGATTGCCCGCAACGCGGATATCACCTGAACCGGACATCGTCACCCGGGCGGCATCCGAAGCGTATGCCCGCACATTGCCACTACCCGAAATGACGCCGCTGAAGTCCTTGGCCTGCAATGCCCGTACATCCACATCGCCCGATCCCGAAACGGTGACACTCACCGAGTTCGCCTTGCCGGCGGCGACAACTGTCCCTGAACCCAAGATATTCAGATCGAGTGATTTACCTTGGAAGTCGTCCAATTTCATCGCGCCGCTGCCTACGATTCGCACGGCACGCAGGTCTGGTGCGACCACTTGGACTTTGAGCGGTTTTCGCATCGATACAGCACCTTCAATCCCAATCGTCAGCTTCCCGCCTCGAACCTTCGTTTCGATGAGTGGCAAGATGTTCTGCGGCCCTGAAATCGTGATGCTCGGGACTGCCCCTGGTGAATATGTCGCGTCCGCCGGGACAGCCAGCTCCAAAGAATCGAACAATTCAACCTTTCGGACATCGGTGCCGTCCGGGCCGGCCGCTTTAAGCACTTTCCCATCTGTGAGGGCCTGGCCATTCACAATGACGACGTTCGATGAGTTGCGACCACTCGACGACTGGACAACGGCATTTCCGTTTCCGGAAACGATCATGCTTGTGGTTCCTCCAGTGACGACAACATTTGCAGAGCCCGCCCCAGTAGATGACTGAACGATCTCGTCGGCATCGGTTGTCGCGACTGCTGTAGTCGGGCCGCTTGTCGATGAACCAGTTCCGGTCACGATAGTTCCATTGTTGACGGCAATTGCGGTACCGCCATTGGAAGCGGACACAGTCACATTGTCTGGCTCGCCGCTCTTGCTGCAGCCAAACAACGCGACCACCATCGCAACGGCGAAGTATGTTTTCAGGCTTCGTTGCTTCATATTGGATGCTTGTCCCATTTTAAGTTCTACCTGCGAAGGCGGCGAGTCTGCATTCCGCCCTGGAACCCCAAATCTCTGCACTTGAGGGGAGAGGTACCTTACGGCCGAGTTCCTACTTGCTATCTGCCTGCTTTCGTTTCTCGAAAGCAAGCCGGACAAAACGTTCGTACCACTCCTGTACCAGCGGAAGAGCGAGTTGGTTCAGCGGAAGGTCGCGAGCAAAGTACTCAGTGCCTGCTCTGCTGCAGAAGCGGCAGTCCACATCGCCTCCGGCGAACGCCTGGATGATCAGGGTGTACTCGTTCAATGGGCCAAACACCGGATCGTCGTTCAATTTCTCACCCGCACACGGGACGAAAGTGATCGACGCGCTCGCGCGTCCAGCGACGCCCTCAGCAGAGGATCGGCACCAGAAGCTCTCCGCGCGCATTGCTTCGGCTTCCTGGCTCAAGAAACTGTGGATGCCGATGTTCTGGAAATGTGCCTGCGCAGCTAGTACGCGTGATTCCAGTTCAGACGATGTGAGCGCGGCCTGAATGGTCTTTCTGGTTTGCTCGTGAGCATCAGCTTCGCGAACTTCTTGAAGGATTCTGTTGAATGAAGACATGGTTGGTCGTTCGGGTTCTTGATTGGAGTTCGTCGAGCGTCTGACGGCACCCCGTGCGGCGCGATTATTCCCGCGAGGCGATTTCTTCGGTGCCAGTGAATCATGATGTCACCAAGAGCTCATGCTAGAGCGATTTCGAGCCAAATCTAGCCTGTACCGTCTTCGCATGGGAGTGTCGCCCCCTTCGATTGGAGGGGGGGCAGACAAGGCTCACCTTCAACTCCTCTGTAACGGCAGGGCAGCCGAAAAATACAGCATTGTTTGTTCTTGATAGGAATCGAATGTGTGGCCAGCCGGCGGTGGGCAAACATTCGCCCCGGGGTAGCGGACTTGACGCACTTCAGACTGACGCTGGATCGACTACGAGGCCAGACCGTACCCGTTTCTGCGGATCCAGCGCTGTCCCCTGCACCAACGTGTGCAGACATACTGGACACGGATCTGGGCGCGCTTTCCTATGCTTGGCGTAGCAAATGACCCTGGTGGCAGTCCTTGCTGACAACACAGTCCATCTCCCACCCTGCATCCCGTCATCCAGTAGACAGGAAAGCGAACCCATTTCTGCGTAGGTCGCGCGATATTGACGGTTGGTTGGGCAAGACGCTGGGGCACGTTTTCGTGAGTGTCGTCGCCTCAAAAAGCGTAGAGACCGTCGCGCCAGCGTCGCGCGATCTGATACTGAGCCTGAGGCTGCGCTCACGATTGTCTCAATGCCATCCGTGTGGAGGTCATACTCGCGGCGCATTGAGAGGCCGGTGTGCCTCGGCTAGCGAACGGCTTGGGATGGCGCCATTTCAGCAACCAGTCTGTAATACTCGTCGTACGAGTGAGAGGCGGTCGGAGCGGCGTCGATCAGCGATCGGCAAACCCGAATCAGTGCCGCGTAGAGAGACGCTTCATCGCTCGGCACGCCACCTGCATCACGAAGCTTCTGGTACTTGCCAGTTTGTTGAAACCAGTCGAGTTCTGCTGCGTGCCACAAACTTCGCACAAACACGTCAATTGGTTCTGGATGCGAAGACTCGGTCTGCGCCAAAACTGCCGCTTGAGCAAAGGCCTCGAACTCCTTCGTCGGCCGGAGCATGATCATTTGGTCCATGTTTTTTCGTTCTGCAGTGTTGCCTTGGGTCGGGAACCTCATGCGAACGATACCCGCCAAGTGATGCCACGATTCCGACACTCCCGCCTGGTTACACCCTGGCGGGGCCGCAGTCCCAACCGCGACGAAGTCCGTAATACCTGCTTGCCTAATCCGGCGCTCCGCCTTTTTTCCGAGCGCCGCGACAATGGCCCCTGTAAAGAGACTGATCTGCGGAACCAGGAATCGATTCGCACACGCGCGCTCAACCTTTACTGGAATTCGTCCGCCCTCCTTCTTCGCAGAACACAGCACCGAATCGGTAATCCAGGTCCAGCGCATCTGCGTCTCGAAGTCGGCGCCCGGCCAGCACAGGTCGAGAATCGTTCGCAGATTCCGGTGAAATCGGTCGTTGCCATTTCGGACGCATTCCCATGCATAGCGAACGACAGAATCCAGTCTTCCCGCCGGCGTACCATCACTTGCATGGTTCTCCGATGGATGGGGGTCGCCTGGCTCAGCGCAGACCAGAACCAGCCGGATCTCGTTGGCTCCGGCGGTTGCCCCGCAGAATCCTCGAGGTACGTGCCCGGCATGTGGATCCCAGCTGTTTTGAGCGCAGGCTCCCTCCCGGAAGCCGACACAGGGCTCGAATGCGGGCTGTAGGAGGCGAAGAACGTCGCTAGTCGGAATCATAGCGAATCAGGGGCCTACAACTCGCCCGGCGGGCCTGCACGTGTAATTCCCATCGAACCGCTTCCCCATGTCGAACCTTCTAAGCTTCAGGTCGCCCGTGACCTTTTGCAGCGCGCCGATGCGCGATGGCTTTCCAGACCCGCAGATCTTCTCAACACCGTATTCGAATTCGATTTCGTCTCGGCTTTCCGAGCACACCCCGTACGCAACGCCATCAAAGGTGTAGGTGCTTCCGGGGCGTCCCTTGATCTCAATGGACCCATCCTCGATTCTCAGGAAAAACCGATCAGCAAAGGACACTTCCCCGTATTCGACATGGCCGGAACAGATCAACTCCCGTGCTTCTTTGCCGTGAGCACTAGCGAATGAGACTAGCAATCCGATCACCACAGCAGTCAATCTCCCAAGCCTTTGACGTTTCATTGCTCTCCCGCTTGCAGTTCGATGCCCCCAAGTTCGACTGGCCATACTGCTGTTGGCAAGCCTGCTGTCCGCTTCACTCCCTTTAGTAGGTGCGCGAGCTGCTCGAAATCAAGATATTCCGCCTCTTCCAGCCTGTCGGCTATCCTCATTACGGCGGCCCAGTTGACGCGCAGGAAGCGGGTGACCGCGACCAGCATTTGCTTTTTCAGGGTAACGAGCTCGCGCTTGTTGGATTCCATCTCAAGGTCGCTCTTGGGTTCCTCGAAGAAAGTGATGTCCGTACGCAAGAGCAAGTAAGGAATTGCCAAGTCCTGCCATACGCGCATATCGCCGCCGGCGCCGAACCCGTGCGTTCCTGAGTCGATCTTCTCTGCCACTAAACCCGCTAGGCAGGTAAACAACTTCCACTCGAGCAAGTCATAGGAGAAGTCACCGTTCCTTCCTCCCGGGAATGAGACTTGGCCGACCGAGGGAGAAAGCGTGTCGGTATCGATGAACGCCGAGGCGTCCTCCGGGATTCTCGCTCCGAGGGCGTACATCAGCGCATGGCCGGCCTCGTGGACAGCGGTCTGACGGAAACCGCCAGTTCGTGGCCGAACGGCAAGTATCTGGTGGTACGGCGTCTCGAAAGCATAGTGGTTTGCTGTCGCCCGCATAACCAGGAAACGAGCAAAAAGCGAGAGGGGATGTCCAAACGCCACCATCACCACGACCGACAAAAGAATGAAGGTTGTGAGCGATCGTGGATCGCGCGCAGCGAGGTCCACGGCATGCCGCCACCCAAACCAGCACAGCGCGACGCAAAGGAACCCGTAGCAGACCGATGCAACGACCTCGCCCAGCAGGACAGATCGTTGAAACGCGGGCATGAGGAACCATGTTGCGGCCACAAAGAGGAGCGCAAACCCGGTGATCGCTCCCCCAAGCCGGGCGGCGATTGACGTCGCCGTGGTACCTCCATCCATTCCGAATACGAGTGCCAAAAGGGCCACCCCTGCTACACCGAGCATGCCGTGGAAGGCAATGACCAGCGTCCGTGTGTTGTCGTCGTAAGTGGATCGTAGACGGTACCGCAACATCACGTAGATGAGCCGGAAAAGTTCAACCGGGCCGCGGTGCCTCAGGGTGTCCCACAAGGTCTTGGCGACAATAAAGCGGCCGTAAGGCTTCGAATTTGTGACGCGTTCGGGTTGGGTCTCGCTCATCCTGCATACTTAGGCGCCTTGGGCGCCGCACCAGCAATCAACTTATCGATCGTCGTGTGCACCGACTGCCGACGTTCCAAAGGGCGGCAGCAGCTCACCGAAGAGGCGCTGGAGAACGGCGTCGAGGGACGCAAGCCGCTCAAAATCTCCGCGGCGCAAGATTCTATGTCCTGAGCGGTCCGCCTTCACTCCGTCCTTGTTTGCTCTGGTCTGCCGAGCCTGCCTTTTGCCACCAATGTCAGGCAGAGCCTGTCCAGGCTGCCCACCAAACCATCGGTACCCGCGAAAGTCCAGTTGATCGTCCACAATGATCCAAAGGACGCATCCCGAGGGCTTCTCTGCAAGCTTCAGACTGACGCTAACCTCATTTGTCTTGCCGCCCTCGATCGCGGACTTCAACTGAACGTGGCGAACAACGTCTTTGTAGCTGAACACCACGTCATATCCGCCGGCGTCGAACTCGGAACGGAGCACTTCGACCTCAGCGACACCGAGCTGCCAAAGTCTCCGAAGGGCCTCGCCCACGAAGACATGCTCAATGATTCTTTCACGGAGCACCGATTGAAAGGAGTGCTGCTCTTTCGATCCGGTCCCGTTTCCTGTTTCGCGCATATCAGCTTCCCTACCTTGCCAGATCCCCCATTTCGCGGGAACGTCGCTGACAATCCTAATCGAATGCGGGAATGGCGGGCAGCTTCCGATCGTTGCGTCACTACGTGCCTTTGCGGCACCGTCCCCTACTTGCTCGTCCACGTCGCCCGAATTGAATCTGGCGCAGCGGCCCGAGCTTCTTTGAGTTGCCTCGAAAGTTCGCTCGACACGACAGGAAGCACGGCGACGATAAAATCCTGGGCAGCATCGAAAGAGACTCGATCCTGGTTGGCGGCCACTTCGATCGCCAGACCTTGAGGATTATTCTTGGCCTTGAAGAGGAATCCGGTACCGGCCAACAATGGAAGATCGAACTGATAGGAGTACAGGTTGCGAGGTTCCTGCTCGCCCAGCCGGTCAAAAGGATTGGAGGCAGGGCCGCCGATGGGGATATTCCAGCCAATGACTTTTCGCCCAACGTCTTTGGGCGCCTGCCCCCTCAAACTGGCGTTGCAGAGGACGCGATCCTGGAGGACTAGCGGCTTTTCAGCCCAGCATTGAAGTTGCTCAACATCGGCCGACAGACTCGAAAGTGGGCGGACTGCGTCTGTCAGTTTCTGGTTGAACTCAGTTGCCGGTGGCCAGTTTTCCTGCTTGCCGACGCACGCAGCAAGTGCCGCGCTGAACGTGACCACAGACAAAACCCGAATGGCTTGGTGGCTGATCATGGGCATCTTTCCCTTGAATTTCGAATGGGGGGCGCCGGCCATTGTTCAGCCGGCGGCAGGCCCGAACGCGCGGCCCAAGTAGGTGCCGCTCTAACCTCTACTTTGCGGGTGGCTTTTCACCTGCGGCGGCCGAGCGAAGGATGTAGCACTCACCCTCGACAGTTGTGATCTGACCTGAATCACTCAACGTCCAGCACGAAGGCCCCGCGCTCTTTACGCCACCGTCGACAATCTGAATCGGAGGCCGCCGTGGTTCGCGGTCTTGGGCAAGGGAGCCCGGAGCGGGAGTCGACTCACTGTAGAGAGTGACGACGGTCACATTCCGGCTGTCTTTGGAAGGAGCCTCTTGTCCTTCGGCTCCCCCCGCATACGCGAGACCGGAACAGAGATACAGGGCGGCAAGTGCTGGCAGATGAACTCGTTTCATGGCGTCGATAGAATTGTCGGGCGGTCCAGCCCACCATCCATATCGGCATGAGGGGAACGAACCTGTAGACACACTATCAACGTGGAGCCGTATTTCTACCCGCTGTATCCAACGCGCAAACTCACCATGGGTGTGGTGCGAGACCGAGTCCGGAAGATTTCTCACCAGGAAATCCACTTGGGAAACAGCCACGGTTACACCAAGAAGTAACCGCCCTGCACCGCCCTGTTCGGTGAGAAGTGAACATAGCCCATAGTCAGGTCGTAAGTTCCTGCCAGCGGCGGACAACAACTTTCCAATAAGTTTCTGGTGACACGCCGTCGTAGGCTCCAAACGAGAATCCGTCATTCATCTCGATGAGGGCCGTTTTGCCCGTGTCCAGGACGCCAAAATCGATCACGTACCCGGCCGGCGCGTGCCCGCCCTCCGTCAGGATGTTGATGGCTTCGCCGACCACGACCACTTCCGGATTGACCCCTCTGTCCCCACCACGATCCGCAAACCTCATCTCCAACAGCTCACCGTCGGCGACATAAACGCGCCATTCGCTGACGAAGTGGACCGGGTCGGAAATCCAGACCGGTCTGGCTTTCGACTGGCCATTGAACCGAGGGTCGTCGACAAATTCAGCGACGAATCCAGTAAAACGCTTCCATCCGTCTGCGGGCTTGATGAATAGGCTTCTGCCCGACGCCACAATATTCAAGGCGTCGCGAAGCGTGGAAAGTCGCCTCACTTGGCGATGCAGCATGTGCTCCAGGCATGATGGGTAAGGCGTATGGTTGGGTAAGTCCACACCGAGCTGCCGCAGCGCATACTTGACAAAGCGTACCGATCCTACAGCGACATACCCTTCGCCTAATCTAACTCGGCAGCGCTCAACCTGCCCGGTAGAGGCCCGCTCCACCGGAAGCCCATGCTTCATAGCTAGATCGGCCATCAGCTGTTCTTCCCGGTCTAGGGTTCCATCACCCTTTACTTGAACCAGCAGCCCTTTTGGTTCACTCACCTGCATTGCTCACCACCTTTGATTTGCTCTCCGGCTAAGCCCCTGCGGCACTTTTCATCTTCGATTCCGATACGGAACCGGCGGGGATTGGCTCCGCCTTTTTGAAAGACTTCTTGACTACCGCCGGGCAGCCAGCGACGACGGTTCTCGATTCGACGTCGCGCGTGACGACGCTTCCTGCCGCGATTACGGCATCGTCCTCGATACGGACGCCTGGCATAAGGATGGCGCCCGCACCGATCCAGACGTTCCTACCCACAACGATAGGCTTGGCCATTGCGGAGGGGTCGCGTGCGCGATCGTCGGGATCGACGTGGTGGTATGTCGTGCAGAACTTGACGCCAGGGCCGACAAACGTGCGCTCTCCGATGGACACCATGGCCCCGTTCGCAATGGTGACAGCAACGTTTAAGAACGCTTCCGGTCCAATGGATAGCAGATCTGGTCGTTCAACGTGCAGCGGTGCCCAGACCGTGCATTTCTTGTGCAAACCCGGGAAGGCTCTCTTGAGCACGCGGCCCTTCTTGTTCTTGGATGCAGCTGAGTGGTTGAAGAAGTGCAACGCCGCGCCTGGCGCGCTAGTGCCGCGTGCCAGCAGCCAAAGGTAACGCATGAAGGTAAACATCGTTCGGCGCCTTTCTATGGAGTTGTGGTGCCCTGTCTAGGGGTGGCCGATTGTAGCCGCGGCGGCAGAAATCGCTCAGGAGGCAACGGCTTGGAGTTGTCTTGTGGCGCCGCCCGCCTAGCGGCTTAGAAGCGCACGTGATCGGGCTTCACACCGTCGGCCAACATGTTCGCCTCAACATGGTTGATCAGCTTGTTTCCCCGCCACTCTTTGGGGAAGCGATAGCCAGTCTTCCGCATGATTGGAGCCGCAATGCGAGCCATTGCATGCATGAACAGGTAGTGAATTCTGATCATCGAGGTATGTCGTTGGTTGGATTCGCTTAAACGTAGAGCGAGCCTCATTCATAACGGCGGTCCGTCGTGGACGCCCGCCTCATGTGGGGTTATGCCCGTCGCATCTTCGCGATCAACACGATCAGCGCCACAACCAGTACCCCAACAAAAGCAAACTTGTGCTCACAGGCGAACAGAAAAGGCTCCGTCCCGAATCCGGTCCAATCCGAGGGGCCGCTGCCTCGGGTCGGCAGTGAGAGTGCCTGGGCAATGCCGAAGAAAACCCAGGAGATCAGCAATGGCAGTAATACGCTCTTCATTTCAATTCACTCCAAGCAAACCCCATGTCGAACAGGGACTGGACAAGAGGCCTGATGTCGTCCGCATCCCACCACGCCAGTCCCCCCTGCCACGCGCGGACCCATCTCATGTCTTGGATGACGGCAACTGCCTGACAGCCCCCGCAAGATGCGGCTTGTCAGGTCCGCAGATCCTGCTTGAGAATGGCCCATGCAGTTGCGCTCACTATTCTTCCCTATCGATGGTGGTCGTGCCGATTATTCTGAGCTGCATGCTCGGCGTCCGCAGCATCGTTGCGCCGCCGTTCCGCTTCGTCCGATTGCCTGCGAGCGCGATCAGCACGACTCTCTTTCGAACCAGGCCTGCTAAAAGTTAGCAGCCAAAACGCCAGAGCGATCCCGCCGAAGATGAGGCATTTTTGAAGGAAATCTCGCATGCTGTAGTTCTAGAACCTTGCCTGTCAGCCTTTGGAGCAGGCCGTACTTGTAATTTCCCAACCGAATTCGTTGAGAGCCGGCTTTTTGACGAGCGAGTAGCGACAGGATTGAGCATACTTGTTGGCCGAAGCAGCCCTTACGATAACGATGGCCTTATCGGCTTCGGCGGATTGAAGGGTCGACGTGAGCTTGTCGCTTGGCACACCCGTCGTAAGGCTCATGAATGTCCTTGCTGCGTCTTGCGCTGCTTCCAGCGATCCGGACGGCCCCGAACCGGGTTGCATTTGTGCGGCCACTGCTCGAGCCTGCGACACGTTCGCTGGGACTGCGTTGTCGATTACTGCTTGGCCTTGTGCGAAAGCATGCGATGCGCCGATTGCGCAAAAGAGAACTGCGGTCAGATGAAGTGCGCTTTTCTTAATCATGGTTCGTGAATTAGATTGGTATCCATGGCTGCGCGCCAACTGGCTGGCTCAGAAGTGGACGCGCACGATTTGTCGGCGATCGGAAGCGCCGGTACTCCTGACTTATTGCAGGTCGGTTCGCTCGTGCTGCAAGCACCTCGTGCACTGGTATCGCACTACTGTTACGTCGTATCGACTCTCAACCCTGGAGACTTCTTCGAATTTGTGCCCCAGAAGCAAGCAAAGGATGCGTTTCATCTCCAATTTCCATTAGGGTTCTCAGCCTTCCGCCACGCGCGCCACTCCATGTGCCTCCTGTACCTTTTGCAGATGTAGTGCCCTTTCGGGGACATCAGTAAGATCGAGAGTATCGAATACTCGCAATGCTCGGCGGGATGGCCCACCGGAAACGCTGTGTGTACGCTTATGCTGAGAGAACGCACAACACTCAGGGTAGTCATTACCGTTCTGCAGGGAGGCACCAGTGCCACAAAAGCGTGATTAGAAAAGGCACCCCGGACCCAAAGCAACAGAAATTACCCCAACCCGGCGACAACGTGATCGCGGTTCCGTGCTTCAACGCTTCAATCTGCATCGAGAAGCCCCATAGGGCCCACGCAAGGAGCGCAACAACAGAGGATACGACTGCGATCGTCTTCAGCACCTGAACAGAATCTGGCTTTCTATAGCCGCGTCGATAAGCCAACTGCTCGCTCACGCATTGCAAGTCACGAGCGCGGCTCGGCATACCGAAACGTGCATCTTCCCTACCTTGGCGCATCAGGTATGTGTCACGCTCGAGAGATATCATGTCGCTTCTCGTTACAGAGGCACAGTGACTGCATTGCTCAACTTTGAGCAAGTGGCTTCGACTAATTCCGGACTCGTAACATTCGTGCCGTTAACTTGCACAGGTCTGTGAGTCTCAAGCATCCGAGTTGCGACTTTCGTGCAGTCTTTCTTACCGAGTGGCCACGTCGTAACGCCATCCTTTGTAGTCCGCACGACAGCCTCTTTCCTGACGAATGCGAGCTTGATTCCGTCATGGCAAATACTTGCGTCCGGCACCAGGATGCGGCCGTCGAAAGCGAACTGCTGGGAAGCACTAACGGGCGACTCCAGAACAGCCTTGCACTCCTTCGCTGTCAACGTCCCCAGATGGATATATGACGTGCCGCCATCGATGGAGGTGGTGATTGCCGCGTGTGCTGCCTGGCAAAAAGCCAGCATTGTGAGTAAAAGAAGCGAGGCCTTAATGGTGGAAGTCATGGGTCAACCTTCTCAATGTTGATGACATAGTCGAATGAGACGGGGCCCGCCACCTTCCGTGCTTCCGAAAGGGCACTCCCCACAGCCTGCTCAAGATCGCCGTCCTTGGAAACCGTGTAAACGTGCGAAAAAAGCTGAGCACCGCCACGCGTCACTGTCACTCTGATTTGCATAGTTACCCCCTTTCTCCCTCGAACCTACAGTGAACCAGCCGAGCTAGCTATTCCCTCGAAGCGGGGGTCTTCCGACAATCGCCGGCAGCCCACCTTGCAAATTTGTGGCGCGAATTGACTGTGCTTAGCGCTCCCGACCTTTCCGCTTGCCGCAGCTACTGGAGCGTGCCCCCCATGTCGCATGGCCGGCTCACCTTCGGTTCACTTGAAGGAGCGCGTCAGATTGATCACAAACGCCAGAATCTCGACGACCAAGAGTGCGACAGCGAACCAATCGGCCACACGATTGCCAACCTGATTCGCTACGTTATTTGCACCGACACTGCTCATTTCCATCACTCCATCGCTGGTTGCGGCCCTTTTTGGGGTAGTCCACGACAGCTGTTTCCAACCTACCTGGACAGGGCGTCTCGCCAGTTTAACGGTCAGGTTGATTCAGCTGCGGAATTGCAGACGCGACGCAGTCCACAGGCGCAAACGGGGCTACTCAACGGCGCTGCACCTAACCAGCGCTTTACCGGCATCTGTGACCGTCCAATCGTTGAGGCCGTTGCACTCTTGCTTCGCAAGCCACCCCTTTTTCGTCATGCTGGCCAGGGTGGTGCCGTTCGCCCCCAACTCGCTGGCCTGGTAAAAGTCAATCGTGCCGTGTTGGCTAGCGAACGCCAAAACCGCCTCCTGCTTGTCCGTCAGCTTTGTAGTCATTGCATTCTTCCTTAAGTCGGGCGCTAACACGCCGGCACCGCTCTCTGCGGAGTTCTGGAGCGCCCTACCTGAAATTGTCCCAGCCCGGTAGGCATTTTCTAGCCTTCGTGACGCAAATCGTGCGAATTCCTGGTTGTATGGCGTCGCACTCGTGAATGCTTTCGCCCCGTCTCTTAACGGCGCAATCGCCAGAAACTCCAATCGCTACCCTGGCGGTGCCCGGAGGGTTTCCGGTCGCGTCGTGCGATTTTTTTCGGGATTTGAGGTGACCTGCGCTTTCAGTCGACCAGCGGCAGCCTCAAACCTCCACGACGAACCCGAATCGGGGGCCACGTCCTGCAATGTCGCCGGGCCTTGGAGGCTGGACAGTAGCTTGAAGCATATTGCGGGGAGTAGCATTGAGATGAACGACCCCCGCCCTATACTGCCTTGCCAGAAGGCTATGCTCCGAACCACGCGTTCCAGGCATTGCGCAACAGGTCCCCTGCTGCACCGGCACAGAGGTCGAGGAACCAAACCCATGCCATAACGGTGCCAACCCACAAGAATAGGTTGTGGCGGCGGAGGTAGGTGAAGGCCGTCAAGGCGACGACCAGGAACAAGACAATGAACAACATGAGGCATTACTCCAGTTCGGCCCCTGCGAATGCAGGGCGCTCCATTCGTATAGGAAAGCCGAGTGGAGATAATTGGAGTACGTGCGACGCCTACTGCCCCGCCACTTACCGATAGGCTAACAACCCCCGGATGGCATCTCCGTCGGAGTACTTGTCCTTTGGCGCCGTACCAAACAAATTTGTGGCTATGAAGAGCGCAAACGCCATAACAGTTTCGGTACGAAGCAAATCGAGGTGATGGGGAATGAAGTTCCACGCAACGATTGCGGCGACGCTGGAGGCCGCGACACCACCCGCATACATCACAATCCGCTGCCGCCGTGAGATCGGCAAATACCGAAACTCCACGTAACCGCCGCATGGCAACAACCCCAATGAAACCGGAACGTGACCGTCTTGCCAGAGATGGATCGACGGGCCATAGCCCACTTGGATTCTGGAGGGCGGCACACCGTACAGCAGGCCGCAAATAACGTGGCCACTCTCATGGATGAAACTCTCGGCTACGAAGAGCACGCCGAGAGCGACGATGAAAGAGAAGATTTCGCTTACGTCCATCTCTTGCATCAGGGCTCGATACAAGAACCATCCGACGAACACCAGCGCGAAGGGAACCTCGACCAGCATGGTGCGGAGGATTCGTGCCCTTTTTTGTGAGTCCATTTTTGCGCGTACAAATTAGGTTCGATTCCGGAAGGAGTGAACCAGTGTCAGGTTTTCCACCCGTGTCTCAAACGTTGCCGACCAACATTGGCTCAAAAAGGAAATCACCCGGATCGCTTGCCTTCCAAATCAGCGTCCTGAGCACCAATTTCCGCTGCCACGAGCTCATCGCGCGTCCCCACGTCGCTTCGCCTCGCCTATACCTGAACTGTCACTGATCGAGAATTACACACTGATGCCAGCGCACGATGCCCCATATTGAGCCAATGTCGGAAATCGACCATGACCTGAAGCGAGCACTGATAGTCAATGGTCCGCACGCACACGGAGATGCCCCCCATACTTAACGCGAAGTGCCTCGGCATTCAGTGGAAAGCCAACCTCGTTTCCGATTTCGACGACGATTTCCCACAACGAAAGGGCGCCTTCTTGAGCAATGTAGTCGGCATAGTCGCTCAGCGTCCAACGCGCGACGCGTTGAGCATCGTCGTCCAACTCGAGAGCCGCCAACTGCGTGTAGCGGCCGTGGACAAATTGACCGGTAAGCAGGTCGTGCGACGCGAAGACTGGGCCGCCGGTCTGGCCTCCTATAGCGCTCGGAAGGCAGACGGCCGCGTCATATATGCCTGGTCCGTACTGCACCCACGAATGGTCAAATTTTTCTCCGTCCGGAGAAAGCACGACTCCGATCCGCAAAGACACCTCGTCCGCGTCCCCAGGCAGCTGAGCCTCCAGTTCCGAAAGCAGGACGTACAAAATTGCAGAGTACTTGTGGCAGGCGCCGGACGCTTCATGCCGAACCAGGTGGCGCAGTACTTCGACATAGACGATGACACTAGGCTGATGGTCGCCCATTTTTTCCGCTACGATCGCGACATCGCGTTCGAATTTCGGCAAGTGCAATCGCACTTTTTCTAGGTCCATAGACGATTTGAAGATCCGGTAGAAGCGCGGCCGGCATCCGACTGTAGAGTCTGCGGGTGTGAACTAGTACGTGACGTAAGCACAGATAGCAATGAGAGAATCAAATCGGTCATCTGCTTCCGGAGGTCCGCGTGTGCTTCGGTTCTCCGGCTCCCGAGGAACGCTAGCTCCCAACGCCTTGAATTGCGCTGATGGCCTGGTAGGGTCTTAAGTCTGGCGGCTGCGCCCATTGGGCATCATTCACCTGGACAGCGTTTGTGCTCGCGCTGCCGCCAGACCCGGCCTTGGCGCCAACGCTGTACGCCCCCTCAGTCGCTCACTTCACCCATCGACTTTGCAGAGTCGATATCGGCCGGTTCGAAGCACGGGACCAAGATTGCGTGGCGCGCTTTTGCGTCCGCCAGTGAATCGAACGGACCGTGAATGGCGCCATTGCGCGACAGCATGTACGCTGGCTGCCCTCGCACGTTCATGAGGGCGATCGCCCATCCACTTGGGTGTTCCCAACCATAGCCCGAAACTTGATCCCAGTTGTCCATTTCGGCCTCCGATACGTGCCGCCTGCAATCGAATTCGCATCGAGTTCACCACGGGAACCTCTAAGGAGGCCGAGGGAATACGCCGTATACTACTGTGTTTTTATACAGGGTCAACTATGCCGGCTGACGCACAAGCGGCGGTATGTGGAAGGCAGCGTACCGGCTACGCCCGGGAGCATCACGAAGCTTCCGAGCAAAAAAAAACCGCCGGCCCCCATGAACGGGAGCGCGGCGGCGCACTGATGCGTGGCGAAATGATGTCGCTTGCCTATCAATGAAGTTCTTGATGGTGTCCAGGCACTGAAGCGCCTCAAGATCCAAACTGCCGATCCGCCTTCGAAATCGCCTGTCGCACCAAGAGGTACGAATAGTCCGGATACTCGAACTCGGGGCCCGCGAGCGCGCGCAGCGCACTCGCAAACTCGGGGTTTTGGTCGTACAGGTCAGCGACTCGCTGGTAGCCATAGCCTGAGAGGATCGCACGCGCCTTGTCGCGGTCCGAGCCCCTCTGTTCACTATCAGCAAGCTCCCAGCACCAGCCAGTGCCCACACAGAACACGTCGAGGGTCCGTCCATCGACTTCAATTTGCTCCATTGAGGACTCGAAGACAGCGGCGGGCTCCTCGTGCACGTCCGTGACCCGCACTACACCGGCCGACTCATCGAAGGCCACTTCTGCTGGCATCAGCTGTGCGAGCATTCGGACCGACGCCGTCGGAAATAGCGGCTGCTGCCATCCGTTCCAGCGAACCCCGTTGGTGTACGCAGGGATGTCTTGGCCAGCGGCAAGCCATTCTCCGGTTACAGCGGTCAGCCGAAACGGTGGTACGTCCGACAGGTGCGGTTCACTGGATCCAACGGGCACGACCGTTACGGAAGTTGCACCGTCGTAGGTAGCGCGGTACATCTTGTTCGCGGGATCCTGTTCGCAAACAATGCTGGTAGCGCCACCGATCTCCTGCAGCAAATCGTCAAGATACTGGTCGCAATTAAAGTTGGTCCAGCACGTTGCTGACTCGCGCAGCACCTGCAACACCCGGTCGAACTGCTCCGGTATGCCGGCCGCCTCTGCAACAGCCTTGATCGCGTGGAACGGATTTTCAAACCAATCCGTCCACACACGCTCCTGTGGACCTTCCCCGCCATTGCCTTGCGAACTCATGAGTGCGCCATCCGGCTGACGATTCTGGGCCTGATTGTTGGTCATATGCTTGCTCCAAAGAAATTGCGAAGCAGGCACTCCCATTCGGAGTTGCGTGCCCCGCTTGGGTTACCAAAATCACCGGCAGGCCGGTGAACAGAGAAAGGCGTTCAACCCTACCCCATGGGGCTTTGCCCAAAAGTAGAGTTGCGCTTCATTGTTGAGGATGCGGAATCCGTCAGCCGTAGAACCAGACATGGCACTGATCCACGCCTATTGCCTTCAGTTCCTCGACGTTGTAGGTCTCCATCTTCGCTTTCGCTTTGATGATGGCCTCGAATTGCTTGAGCAAATCAACGACCGCTCGTCCCACGACGGTGTCCTCTTCAAGATCCGCGACCGCCGGCGCCAGCTGACACCAGATCTCCATATCGACGTGATCCCGAACGAATGGCCCCTTCCCACCGGCGATCGAGTGCTCGATTGCCTCCGTGTTGGCTCCGCTTCCAGTGGGAATCACAGCGCCTGCCGCCGTCGCATCCAATGGAACGTCGCTGATCTTCTCAACGGTTCCCGCATCAGAGCACGAGTAGTCGACGTGTTCGGCATCCGGCGCGACGAGGTTTCCTTCCTCATCCAAGACAGAGATCTCGAAATCGTCCAGGACAGCGATGCCCTGCTTGGAGTGAAAGATGTCCAGTGCAATGGCCGCCTTTTTCGCGTCAGTCAGTTCGCCTGCATCTACGGTAAAGAGCACACCGTACACACCCGCGACATCCTCGTCCTCGACAGACGAAAGGTCCGACGTAACCTGCCGCACATTGATGCGCAGCGGGTTTCCCTCGCCCAAGGAGAGGCCTTCGGGTTGCAGATTCGGAACGAGTCCGAGGATCCGCGCGTCGGCAGCCGGTCTCGCCAGGCGCGCGGACGGCGACATATACAAGCCAAGCAGACCAAGGAGCTCGCTGTACTCGTCGCCACCTGGACTGATCTCCCGGTCAGAAATCCGCTTCTCGAGAAGCAGGATATGCCGACGTGCTTCGACAAGCGACGACAGCGCCTCTTTGTAGACCCGATAGTTTGGGTCGCCTGGATTCTGGCAGGCCAGCTGGAGAGCATCGATGGCCTTTCCAATTGGCGAGTCAAACGGGACGGTACCCAGCCGTTCGTCGATGAACCGTGACAGCTCACCTAGATTGCTCGAGATCTGCAGTTCCGCCTCGAAGTGAGACGGCAGCACTTCTACGGCCGTGACCTTCGTCGGATAGAGCCCAGCTGATGACAGCTGCTGAACGAATTCCGCTTGGCTCGCTTGAACCGCTACCCAAACGATCAGGTGATCCGTTTTGCTCGAAGAGCCGTTGAAACCGGCAAGGGTCAATTCGAAAACATGCATTTGCCTACTCCTGAATGGAAACGCGGAGCAGGCAACCCCGTCTGGGGCTGCAAGCCCCGCAAGGGTTGGTGACTCACCGATGCCGGTGAAAATGAGAATCGGCGCTAACGCCGTTTTGGCTGAATTTAAGGCCCAGCTACCGTGCGAAATACCGATGAAGGGTACCACGATTTCCCAACAGGAAACTGCCGCCAGCGCTGTGTCACGGTGCCTACGCCAGGGCTTGTGCCGATTAGTTTCAGGGTGCGAGCACAACGCACAAATGAAAAACGCCCGCACCATCCTTTCTGGACAGTACGGGCGCCAGGCCGATATCGGCCTTCGCCGTTATCAACCTTCCTTCTCAACCTCGGCCAGCAAATCCTCAACCGAGTACTCCCCTCGCGCTCCGAGGTCGACAACATCCTCGACCTCCGGACTCGCGGCAAAGGCTTCCTTCTGCGCCGGCGTCATGAGGCGCCAGCACAATTGGAGGAGCCCCTGCAGGTCGCCGACCGTATGGTCGGCATCACCAGCATCGTCTCCGTGATTGTCTGCTGCTTTGCAGAGCTTATCGATGACCGAATCGTTCGCGGGCATTTCCTTGCTTCCTTGACAGAGAAAGCAGAGCAGACAACCCCGACGGAGTTGAAAGCCCCGCTGGGTAAAAAGTTCACCGCCTGGCAGTGAACGCAATTGGCGGCCGAGACCGTATCAGCTCTCGCGTGAAAACTTATCGCATTGCTGCACATAGCCGTCGCGATCTTCCCGTCCTGGCCAGTCCAACTTACAGCCACTCATCGAGCCTGGAAGGTAGTCGCAATTGGCGCATCCAGCACACATATCGTCGTCACTGATCGACTTCTTTCCGCCAGACACGGTGATCGGGCGCAGTTCTGCGTCCTCGTTTGGCATTTGCCTGCTCCTGAATTGAACTGCGGAGCCGACAACCCACACGGAGTCGAAAGCCCCGCTAGGGTTAAAAAGTCACCGCGGTGCGGCGTACAAAATTGAGGGCGGCACGACCTTAGTCTGCCTTCTTCTCAATGCTGAAGAAGCCGTCAAACTGGTACTTTGGAAACATCTGGCGCCACGCCCACAACTCTTGCTCCAGTTCCGCGCGCGACGGAACATACTCAAGCTTCCGGCCAGTTTGCGCATCCATCATCGCCCTGTAAGCCTCGGCAATTGCTACGCCGAGACCAGGACAAGCTGAAGCTGCGCCGCCAGAGGTACAAATTCGGACGCCTTCTAAGGTGCGCCCGTGCTCCGGTGCTACTTGGACGTACCAGTCGCCGTTGCCACCGGGGAAAATAACCAGCGCCCGCAGCTCGTCCTTCGGAAGATCGCGATCGTCGGTCAGGTACATTGCACGTTGGATATCAGTCACGATGCAGCTCCTATGTGATCAGATGTCCAGGCGACAAGTACCGGTTACCGGAACCGGAGAGGCCAGAGCTGTAACCAAGTGGTAGCCAGGGTTCTCATCACGCATTTTCGCGGCGAAGAAATCGATGGCCTCCGTTTGCGATCTCGCGACATAGATGCCGTGAGTTGGACGGATTTCCGTGGTGCTGCCATCCTTCAGCAGGACGCCCGACACCACAAATTGCATCGGCTGGCTCACGTACCAACCTAGGTCCGCACCCCGGCCACCGACACTTTGGGCGTGCACAGCAAACGCCGCCATGGCGCATGTCGCCGCGACCAACAACGTCTTGCAAAAGTTCTGCATGATTTTCTGCTCCGAAAAGGAATTGGCGGAGCAGGCGACCCCTACAGGAGCACGCGTGCCCCGCAAGGGTTTAGTGGCTCACCACGAATGGTGAAATTGAGTCGCGCCCAGTAGTAGAACGCGTTGGCTGGAGTTTCGGTCCAGCTGCCGAGTAAAAGCACCGTAAGGGTACCACGCCCAATTCCTGGTGGGAATCAGACGCGCCCAGCATGTTGGTCGACACAACTGCCCTGCTTGCCGCGGTGCCAGAGCGCCCGGCGCCCAAAAAAATCGCCCGCTCTGTCCAAACTGGACAGGCGGGCGTTGATTCCACTGAAATGGGACTACTTGCGCAGCGCGAGAAGCGTGCTGCGATGCTCGCCCTTCCCTTCGGATTCGAGCGATTCAAGCATCGCATTGCAGCGATCCGCCCATCGGTCCGCCTTCTCGGCCCCCATGCTGCACCGATCGGCACTGCACGGATCGGCCAACAGCGCGGCCAAATTGCCAAGCGCCAACTGTAGGATTTTTGCATCCTCGCCAGTCCACAGCACGTCTTTGCCGTGCAACTGGTTGACCAGCGCGCAGACCAGGTCATGCTGTGCACTCAAACCTACTCCCTCGATGCCCAGGCGTCGCTCGTCAACCGAGCTCGTCGAGTGCATGTATCGGACGCCGGATCCGTGCCGACTGCAGGACACGAAAAACAGGCCCTGTTTCGGGTTCGTTACGGCAAACGCGAAAGGCTCCTTGTCGTTGCCGAAAAACAGAATCCCATTGGGCTTCTCACGGTAGAACCCGCTTTGCTCTTGTCTGGCTCGGCCTTCAAAATGCACGAATCGGCGCCCATTGACGTCCAGAACAGGGGCCTCGGTCGGCCGGCGGTCGGGCATTAGGAGAGCCACTTCCTTCATGGCTTCCACCTCGGTCAGATAGAAGAGCTCGGCATTACCCCAGCCTTGTCTGCCATCCGAACCAACGAATGTCACCGACGGTGCGGTTGCGCCGACTTCCGTTCGGATGCCATGCCAGGTGATGGTTACGGGCTTGACTTCAGCGCTGACGAATACGTCGTCCCGCATGGTCTGCACAACCTCGTACAGGGTGAACGGCACTTCCTTTCCGACGAGATCTGCCGCCGTTGCACGCGTAGGAGGCGAAACTTTGATTGATTGCATATCCTGCTCCTGAATGTAGTCAGCGAAGCAGGAAGCCCTCTGCGGGACAACTTGCCCCGCGTGGGTAATGGACACACCGACTGGCGGTGTATAGGAATCGCGATCCGCGTCGGGTTCGCGTTGGCTGGAGATGGACCAGCGGCCATGGAAAACAGCGCAAGCATAACACGCGAATTTCCTGATGAGAAATTGAGGCGCAGCAGTGACGGAAACGCCTTAATCACCTGCGTTCCTTCTTCTCTCAGCTGCGTGTCGTGCTGCCAGACAAAGAAAAACCCGCCGCCTCCTATAAGGAGGCCGGCGGGCTTGTGCTGCTGGGCCGGACTTGCGTCAGCAACCAGCGTTCATGGCTTGGTCATGGCCGTCATTCGGCATCCATTCGGGAATATCCTGCACGGCGCCGAGTACAGATTGCAGCTGCGCAATCGCGATCTCGATCCGCGCACTGGCCTGCTCGCCTGACGAGCAGTCTTCCGCGCTCGAAAGTTCGGTCATCAGGAACTTCAAGACACCATCGCCACAGCGGGCCACTGAGCTCCGGAATTCCTCCTCCGATTTGCTGCAAGCCAGATATGAAAATTGACCCCTCGCATACTTCTCAAGTATCGCCCGCTGGCCTGGATTCAACCAACCCAGCGTCTCGTCAACGACGGCGGGTGGCGAAATCGCACCATAGTCGCCCTCCACCTGCGCATTCGCGTAGGTCATCAGAGCCCTGGCGGTGCCTGGATCAACGCTTGCGTCGAACGTGAGGTCGAACAGACCGGCGATATCAAGTTCGGTCGGTTTTGTTGTGGCCGCATACCGCGCGAAAATCTCAGCGTCCACAGGCTCTTCTCTCTGGAAGAACACGGCCAGCCTTGCACCAGGGCACTCCACGTGCTCGACCATCGCAACCCACAGGCGCGGCTCTTCAGCCGCTTTCGCCGGCGAACCGAGCGAAGGGTCGTCGCGAAGCGCGCGCACTACATCCGCCCATGCTTCTGCTTTGGTCGCAAAGTTGCCGGCGCTTGACTCCACACTCTGCCAGCCGGGCTGGCTCAATGTCCACCACCACCGACCAATCAGGTCTAGGCGATGTTCAGCCGTTCCTAACTGGACCTGGAACCCCGCGTCCCGCGCGGCCACAACATCGGCAGCGGTGATGCGCACTGGCGCGTCGAATGGGGGCTCAACCCAGCTAATCTGATCTGGTGTCAGGCCGTGCTTGCTGGCTGCTTCCGTCTTTCGCTGGATGGCGTGAGCTGAGGATTGATACGCCCGGGCGACCGCAACATGCTGGGCGTGAAGCACGGCGTTCGCGTCGGCTGCGATCATTTCTTCCACGCTTGCGTGGCCGAGGGCCTGTGCCTCTTCCAGTTCAGTTACTGCGTTGCTTGCTTGCATCTTCTTGCTCCATATTGGATCTGCGAAGCAAGCAACCCCATTCGGGGCTGGTTGCCCCGCGAGGGTTGGTAATGGTCACCGGTGCCGGTGAATATGAATGCCGTTAGGTCGATCGAAATCAACGTTCCGAGCTTAGGGATCAACTAGCGGCTGTTCGTCTAGGACGGCGCGGCCTGTACATCACCGCTCCCGGCCGCACTCCGTCTGGCGGGCGATCGGCTGGCCACGGAAGTTACGCCAATCGGTGCTGTTGCTGCTGCCGGCCGGAAGGATCTCCGGTGCATCCAGTGGGCCGCCGGCGTCGAGGTCGTCGGACATCTGACCGACTGGCCCATACAAATGCGACCGACCTGGCATGTTGAGACAACGCACACCTTGTCGCTGACGGTGCCCGCCGGTACAGATGGAGTTCACTGACATGTCCTGCTCCTCGCATTAGATTGCGAAGCAGGCAACCCCTTGCGGGACTGCGTGCCCCGCGTGGGTTATGTAGATCACCACATAGTGATGAATTTGAATAGCGGTGGCCCTAGGTCGAACCACCTGGCTGGATATCGGACCAGCTGCCGGTAGAGGTACCTCGCAAGGGTATCACGGATTCCTGCTGGGAAGCAGGGAGTGTTTTTAGGCAAAGAAAAAAGCCCGCCATTCCCCATTTTCAGGAGAACGACGGGCTTTGGGGCTACTGCACCAAGAGTGGTCGGGGCCTTTTCCAACTAGGAACGGCAGGCACAGGCCGGGGCAGTCGGCGTAGTTCGACGTCCCAGTACCGGCTGGTACTGCGTACCATCCCAAACTTCCAGATCCTGCTCCAGGACATCCGCCCTGGACCTCCGGGCCTCGCGCAGTGCGTCGCGGTCGTCAGACGCACCAATCATGATCCAGCCATAGCCAGACCGGCAGCGATAGGACGTGAGCCCAGGCGCGGCCAAGGCCCGACCGCACTGATTGAACTGACCGTACTTGCTCATGTCGTTCCACCTGCGCGATCGGCCAACTGAGTGTACGCCGCCGTAATGGCCGGGTGCACTTTGCTTGGCGCTGCACGTACGAATCGGACCGCCGCAACATCGTGGTCTCCGATAAACGCCGTCATCGTCCGCACGATATCCGTACAGAACGGGCTCGTGTGTTGTCCGAGCCAAAAGCAGAACACGGAACCATTGATGTTACCCGGGCCCTCACTGACCGGCAGACCGTCGGCCATCTGGGACGGCCACGAGTCGGTCCAATCAGCTGCCGATGCCTCTTTGACGCTGAAACTGGCGCCCGTGCGCGGGTGCGTGATCTGCAGCTTTCGCGTGACATCGGGCAACGGCAATGCTTCACCGCGGAGTTCGTCTGCCAGCATCCAAGCTTTCGCGCCGTCGAAAGTAGGGAAATTCACATCCAGGCGGCTGCCAGGCTCCTTTCGTTCCCAGCAAACACCCAATCGACCAGACGGATAGAACGGGCACTGCGTCAGCACTCCCTTGCCTTCGGCCTCCGGAACATGAAACGGGTTACCGGGACGCCAGCGGGGGTCATGCTCAGTGGGGATTTCGCACCAGTGCGTTGCCTCGAAGCCAGACTCCACATAGGCGGTACGCGGTGCGTCAACGCGACCCTCAGCGCACCAGGTGGAAACCCGACTGTCGTTGGCGTTGAAGAACACATAGCGCTTGCCCGGCACCGGCTGGCGCGCTGTGACCGTGTTGACGTGCTGCAGCCATACGCCCTCTGGTACACCGACGCGCGGAGCCTCATGTTCGCGCAGATTGTGGATGCCATACTGTTCGAGCTTCTCGCCGGTATTTTCGGAAATTCGCGTCTGCGTATTCCACTGCAACACGCAGCCATCGCGATCGAGACCGACAACCTCTTCGTCCTCAAGGGTATCGATGGGGATCAGTTCGTCCTCGAACGCATCCTGCTCAGCGCCGTCCTCGAGACGAATTTTGAACATTGGGCCGACTTCTTCGATATCCGCTTCCTGCTCGGTTAGCGGACGAATGACAGTAGCGGTGACGTTCCGCTTTCCTTCTTGTGCTGTCGAGAAAAACAGCACTTCCTGGTGCTCGCCCGGTAGACGATTTTGTGACATACCTGCTCCTATGGGATACGCGAAGCAGGCATCCCCAGTCGGGACACTCGCCCCGCATGGGTTCAAATTCAATTTGATGGTTAGCTGTCCGCCAAGACGTTCAGCTACCGTCCAGCAAATGCCTCACGCTTAACGTGGCATGTCGACAGTCGCCAGTTCAGGCGCTCGTTCGACGCCCGGCCAGCACCGCACTGTAAAGTGCGACGACATCCAGCTCTCCGCTTGCGATTTCCTTGAGGGCGTCATCTGAGAGTGCTGTGAGAATGCCGATCGAGCGAGATTGCCGCCCGATTTCAGCAGCTTGCCTCCACTGCTCCCGGCTCATTTGGGCCGCTGCAGCGTTGGGATTCGCGGACACAAAGCCCACCAGAGTGTGCTTCACTTGCCAAAAAACACTCTTCTTCATGGATCATGCTCCAAGATGGATGCGGAGCTGACATCCCCAAGCGGAGGTATGCTCCCCGCTTGGGTTGATTGAATATCACCGCATTACGGTGACGCGGCCAACTTCGGCCAGTATCGGCTAGTTGCGGTCTAGCTACCGTTGGAATACTGCGCAAGATTACCACGGAAGAATTCCTATCAGGAAGCTAGCCAAGGCGAAGCTCAGTACAGTTTCCGCCACGGCACTTCCCTCCCCGGCCCCTCGGAGCCGCAGCACGTTTCTCAGATCGAAATGAAAAAGCGCCCACCGCCTCCCCGTGAAGGGAGCGCGGCAGGCGCCAATTGGTACTGATCAGCTCTGCTGCGTACTCGCTGTTGCAAGCTTGCGAGCGCGTAGCTCAAGGTGCGGATAAAGCGGCAATTCCTTTAGCATCTCAACTGCCTTGTCAGCGACAGCAAGGCGGTCACCCCAACGCAGGAGGTCCTCTTGCGAGTAGTCGTTGTTGATCTCGACCTTCATGTCTCTCAACTCGAGCGCATCCGTCAAGAGCGACTCGAGCACACCTGAAGGTTCAACTGCGACATGTGCGGAAGTCTCATCTTCGTAGTGACGAACAGCGCGCCCCATCTCCGACAAGAAATCCACACCCGTTCTGTCGCAGTGGTGCATCAGATCGCACAGAAGATCTCCGACCACGCTCTCTTGCTCGCAGTTGGTTGCGCGCTGAAATGCGTCCAAAGCTTGGCGGGCCCACATTGCGCGTTCATCGTTCAAGCCGTCCAGGTCAGGAACGCCTTGCACTACGTCCGCCGGCTCACCTTCAACCGCGGCATGCGGCGCGATGTCGATGAGGAAAACGCTGCCGGGATAGCGCTTCACCAATTCTTCTTGGACCGCGCTCGCGTCGGAAAGACAGACAAATCTCACCGCCTCTTCTATGTTCGACGTCTGCGGCGGCGTTGCCGCTGGCTCGCCGCCGACGTCTTCAGGACTATGCGCTACATAGGAATTCGGAGGAGTCTGACTGGATAGAATGACATAGTCTTCCCCGCCCTTCGGCTTACGGTAACGTCCCAAAGTTTCGGGGAAGTCGTCGAACTTCACGATCTCGATGCCCGGACCTGTGTACGAACCGATTTCACAGTACACATGTACGTTGTCCACAGCGACGCCGGCCCCTTGCATTTCAGAGATCAGGGCCTTGTAGGCGTCACGATTGAACAATCCATCCACGACCGCAATTACCCGCTTGGCTTTTGCATGACTGGCAACAAGAAACCGGTACCCGTCGTGCAGTGTCAGACCAACCATACTGCCCCAGTCGCTCAGGACCTTGCGCTTCAGCAGCGCCGACGGAATGCGATCTTGCAAGGCCGACCACATCGCCGCAGTCCTGGCGGCATCCAGTTGATCCTGATCGATCTCGCCCAGGCTTCGCACACCGAAGAATTCCAAGACGCTGCTGACGACCGCGACCGTGTACGGGCCGTTGTGCCCCAACTTGACAGCGTCAACCAGTGCATCCGTGGAATCCCGGCAGTCTTGCAGCTCATGGATCTGAGTCAGCTGCAATGACAGCACCTTTTGCGTGACGTCGATGCCGTAGCCTTCGTCAATGTCCGTGGCGTAGTCGTTGATCCACGCCTGAGGCTGAAAGAATGCCTCGATTAGCTTGGTGTGCACCGTGCCAGTGTGATGTTTTTCCATGAACCTGCTCCTGAATTGGTATCGCGAAGCAGGCAGACCCTTTCGGGGCTGCGTGCCCCGCTTGGGTTTAGAGACTCGCCTTGGCGGCGAGGTACTGATCACCGATTAATCGACGACGGTGTGGTTGAGTCGATATCGGTGGTTAGGATTCCAGGCGGTTAGTCAGCCGCACCAGGATCTGGTCATCAGGGCTCGTCCCCGGCCCGTAAATGTCGAAATTCTCGACGCAGAGCCGGAAGATGAACTCCCACGCATGGTCGGGCATCTCATGAGCTTCGGTGCCGTCAAAGTCCGACGCAGGGTTGACCAGCACAACGACGTCGGAATGCTCGGTCGGCTCCCCGCCTTCGTGCCAGGTGAATTTCGTCTGGCCGTTGTTCAACCACGCGATGAACGCTGGGTCTTTGAACAACGCGGGCGCGTTCACAACCAAAGACTGGGCGCGTTTGACCTTCAGCTTTGGATCACGCAGCAAATCAAGAACCATTTTGATGCTCCTGTTGAAACGTGCGGAGCAAGTCCCGCGCAGGGCTGCTTGCCCCGCTTGGGTTGATAGAGTCACCGGAGAACGGTGAAATTGAACGAGGCCTGATCAGGCTTCGCTTTGGCTGGTTCTGGCCCAGCTACCATGCAAAATCCGTATCAGGATAGCACGAAATTCCCAACAAGAAGCTGTGGCACCTTTTGCCAGTATCGTCTAGCCGCATCCTGCGCGACTGCGCTGTCACGCTCAAATTTCACAGCTCTGTGTGACGGGATCATGCTTCTCATTCGGCCTGTACCCTGTTTGGTGCGGTAGTGGATCTGCAGGGAAAGGGAATACCCCTCTACAATGCTGGCAGTCCGTCCCCGGTCCGTGTTCGCAGAACGGAGATAGCGGCTCTCCCCAGTGAGGTGGGCGTCTGCTTGACATCGCGTGCCCCTGCCTTAACGGGGACGCATCCAACCGTCTGGACCATTCTCGAAGCCGCGCTTATCAGTACGACTGAGCGGAATGCTCTTAAGGCCCGGAAGCCGCTGCCGAATCATTGCAAGGGCTTTTCGACGCACTCTGTATTCCTCAAAGGCGTGCCAAGCGCAACGAAGAAGCGCGCCTGAGGTAGCGACAGCGACGATTGAAGCGATAGTCATGAGACCCATTGGAAGCCTTGCGGTTGTACTCCAGATGCAGAGACCATCAGCGATTGCACGTTGATGAGCTTGGATTCCAGCTCACGGTCGGCCATCCTGCTTCGGGGGCAAAAACGACTTTCCCGCACGGACCGCACCGTACACAACGGTATGCCCGACATCGCCAGTATGGAAGTTGAACTCATACGGCACAGCGGGACTCGGCTGCCAGGCGGGAACGCCAGCAGCTACGCATTCTGCGATAGATGCGCTGGACGCTGAGGTAGCAACTTCGGGGAATGACAGATCTTCCGGAAAGCACTCGACAAAGTTCGAAGTGCTGTTCTTGATAGCCTCAACGTACGCTCGGGCAGTTGCCTCGTCCGCAAACGTCATCGCATGGTCGATTGGCTGATGCATGGTCGAAAACAATGCCGTATCGAACGCGTGATAGAGCAATGTTCCAAGTGAGGCCGAATGAATGAGGACCCGCATACAATTTCCTATTGTTCAGTCGGCTTATCGTACTGCCGACAGTTGTCGCAGTATCCATCCACAACACCATTGTCGTCCAACAGTTGATGGCTATCCGTGTACCAGTGGCAGCATGGACATTTCTCGACGTTGTGATCCAACAGCAAGGCGGTCAACTCTTTCTGTGTCATACCGTTCGCTTCAATGACCCTTTCAAACCCATTTCCGAAGCCGGTCACCGTATCAAGAAGCTCAGCGATTTCCACGTCGTATCCTATGCAGTCCGGCGGGGTATCGCCGATTCTTGCCGCCCCTGTCGGCTATTCGTCGCTATCAATCGTTCCATTGCCAGTCGGTGATTTCGCTCTGAAAGGGCGACGTTCATCAGTGCTCGCCGCTCCTTCACCGCTGGCGAGGCGAACCTTTCAATGTGCGCGTCAATCTCGGAAGTGGTCATCTTCTGCGTCTGCCTGACAGTCAGGGCAAATGACAAGCGCGACCAGCGCGTAGGCATCAGTGGGACGTCACTATCGATGTCCCAAGCCGCAATGCCATCTGGTCCAAGTACTACAAAGCCCTTCGGCAGACTCTTGCGCCCTGCAAGTCGATCCCACAATTGCATCAACATATGAAAGTCCTCTGAGCCTACTTCCAGGTGCCTGAAACGATGTTCGGATGAGTACGCATCGAAATTTGCCGTGCGCCGTCCTGAAACCTCGACGCATCCTCTTTGGCCAAGCGCACGGCCTCGGAATCTGGAAACGTAACGGCGACCGTATCGGCCGCTGCCTCGTACCATCTGGCCATCGCCTCGTAGTACATCTTCCATATCCTCGCTTGCTTGCAATCCCGCCGTGGCGGCTTCGGTTGCCCCGACGAATCTGACTTCTTCATATGCGCTCGCCACTTATAGGTTCGCTTTGGCTGAATCGACGCGGAAACAAAGTCCATCCACCGCAAAGCTTCCAGATGCACTCAAGGCTGTCGGTTTGTGTGCTGGTGAGCCGCAGCCCTCAAGATGCCCGAGACCACCTCAAAGACACATGCAGCAAGTGCAGTAGCAAATATCACTGCATGAAGAGGATGTTCCACGTACCAGTCTGGTTGGAACACGCGGACAAGCAAGCACAGGACCACCTGAATATAGGTGAAGCGCAAGAGTTTTTCGAAGAGCTCATCCATTCGTGTCTTCCCTCTAGTGTTGACCTCGTTTGACGTCGGCGACCCGGCGCCATATCAGCCCGGCCTGACAGCACCCTGCCAGGACAACGAGAAGTCCCCAAATGCCAACAGAAAAGTCCCGCTGTTGAATCAGTAGCGCCGCAACAGCGAGCGCGGCAGCAAGGGTCAAGCGCAAAGCCCAATCGCACTTGGATTCCCGACTGAAAAGCAGCAAGGCGACGTCACCAATCGCCAAGACAACCAGCCCTACAGCGGCAACATCAAAAACACTCATCACCCGTTTCTCACAAGTTCGGCCTGCCAGAGTTGTGTTACCCCGACAGATACCGAGTGGTCGCGTATAGCGCAATGGACACTATCGACGAAAATGCCCCTTCACTTGAGCATCAAGCCCATCTTCTGCTGCCTTTGAACGCTGAAACGGCTAACCGCGGCGCATCCCGGTCCCGTTCAGCACACTCCGTAATCATAGGCAACAAGGCGTCCAGCACGATTGACTCCGACTTGGCCTCCATCCACGCTCATCACCCAGTCAGGCTCATGGCCAAATCGACTCACAATTTCCTGGCTGGAAAGCGGGTTCACGAACTCCATGAAGACGACCGGCACCTCATCGAACACGGCCAAGCGTGTCCGGGGATACTGAATATGCCATTCGCAGCCTAGACTTTCCGGAGCGTTCGACACGGACCCTTCCCAGTCATTGTCCCGGATTCCAAGAAAGTTCTTGGGCAATTTGACGACATAGCCGCCCCGCATCTGGAACACGTTGCGGGTGCGGCCCGCCCATGCAGCAAAGGATCGGCGGGCAAAACGTTCATGGAGCCCCATTAGGACACCGTCTACGTCTTCGTCAACGTAAACGAAGATGCCATTAGGGTGAGAGAGCTCCTGCTCATCGGTTGGGTTGATGATGATCGATTGCATCGTCACAGTCTGTCACGTGGCACTGGCAATATCCCGATGATTTTCTCAAGCGGAAGACACGTCGATCGGCATCTTCCTAAGCAATGTGGTGCACAGTGAGAAATAGCCGTTCTCCAAGCGCGGCGCAAAGTCACGTACCCACTGCGCCGCGAGCGGCGAGCGCAGCGCCGCCTCCACACGGTTGAGCACTCCCGGCTCAGCAGAAACGATGCTCAGGTTGTGGTTGATGGGCAAGATTCCCGGCGGCACGCGCACAGCCTTTGGCGATGTCGCGATCCTCGGCACCAATAGCGACTCACAGGACAAATCCATGCGGTGAAACGTCTCCGGTGGCATCCAAAAGACCCCACGCCTGCCGCGAGCTGCCATTTTGTGCATATTGCGCTGCAAATGCTCCATCACGACCTGACAAGGCTGTTCGCCCGGCTCAGTCTTTATCGCAAATCGCTTAGGCACTCCAAGACTGCCACCGTCGATATCGTCGGTATCAACGGCCGGCACCAAATACTCACCAGGTAGTTGTGCGGCAACGTCTTCGTCCACGACGAAAATTCCTGGAGTCCCAAGCCACGGCGCAATTCGTACCTCGGCGATTTGTTCAAGCGTAGGCATGCCCTCGTAGCGGCTTTCATCAACGCCTGGATAGATGGGCCTCTCGGTTAGGACACGGACGTCCTGGAGAACTTCGGAGCCCTCGTCCGACTTTGCTGTTGCATTCAACACGACAGAAACTGGGTGGATTCGTGGCGGCGTTCCAGCGCGACGATTCTTGGGGCGGTAGAACACAGAGCCGGCATCCAAGCGCTCAAGATGGGAAATCGCCAGTCGGGCCCCCAATTCTGCTCGCAGCTGCGACGCACCGGAATTGAAGAGCCATCGATCCGAAGTCACCAGACCGATCTGGCCATTGGGATGGATGGATCGACTGCAGCGCTCCAAGAAGCTATGCAGAAGATCATAGGCAGCGAACGCCGGAACGTGTCTGGAGTATTCGTCCTGCAGAACACGCGGGACATTCACCCAGCGCAAATATGGAGGATTGCCGGCCACCGCATGGTAAGTAGGTGTTCGAGGCCCTTCTGTGAGGAAATCGCGGTTGTGAACCATCGACTCAGCCGCCTCGGTGGCAAGGGTATGGTCATAGCCATGTCGGCTTAACGTAGCCGCTACTCGCGCACGTGCTTCGATGCACGCGCCTGCGTGAACCTCCCAACCTTCGACTTGGGCCCGCAGACTGTCAACACTCGGACGAGCCTGGCCGCTGGCGGCAAGCAATTTTCCAAGAGCACGCTCAAGGAACATTCCGTCACCGCAACTTGGATCGACCAACTTGCGCCCATCACGTGGCCAGTCAAGCCGACCAAGGAGGTCATCGACGACCGGGGCTGCCGTGTAGATAGCCGTCGCGTGATGCAACCGCTCTACCGCTTCTGTTCGCGCCAGATCTACTTGTGCGATGTGCGAATGTTGATGATCAATCGTTTGTTCGGGCATTGCGAGTTCCTCTAGGCACCTGGCACTCTGCATCTACCTCTGGGTTGACGTGGGGGTGCGGCGCGGCGTTTGCGATTGAAGCCATCATGCCGCGGCTTGATGTGAATACAAGCCCGCACGGATCCGCGAAATGCGGGAAGCAATCAGGAAGCGGTGCCGAGCGCCTAGTCGCTCCAGCACTCGTACCACCGCCTCATGCCGGAAAACTCCCGAGATAATGAGGGACTACTACGCTTCGGACCCACTTCGAACGGTAGCCCAATCGGCGTCGCCTTTGTCGACGGCTTCCAATCTGTCGAGCACCTTCCCAATCCAATCGCGCATGTTGGGTGTGAACATTCGGATCGCACTTCGCAGGCCTGGAATGTCGAGTGCCTCAAGTGACGCTGCGTTGTTGCGCCGCGTCGCCAACGTCTTTGCGATCAAGTGCTGCAATTCCGAACGGAACTGCTCGATATAGGCCTCCGGCTCCGCCCCCCAATTGAGTTGGCACTCCTCACCAGGCTCGTCGGTCCCTTCGTCTGATTCCGACTCAACAGTGAAAAACGCCCGCTCTACCGCCGCCAAGCACAAAGATCGGCGTTGCGCATTGGCTGCATTCGCGAGAAGGATCGGCAGCGTTCTCGCCGCCGGTCCTACGCCGAAGATTTCGAATAGCTTTTGCAGCGCTTCTGCATTCGCCCGCTGGGCCGGAATCGATTCCGACGTAGCGGCCGCGTTGGCTTCATGCCCCTTGCAGCAAGAGATGGGTGCAGTCTGCTGCAACTCGTGCAGGACGCTTTCCTCGATCACGCGCAGATTGATTGACTCGTCGTCCACCCATTCGCCACGATCGTGGTCATACCGGTGGACAAACAGGCTACGCTCATGGAGCTCTTCGGTGGGCTCGCCCTCCATCTCTGGGATGGTGTAGCTATCGAGTGGCCCGCCATAGGTCGGGAGCAAGCCCAGCTCGGGATGTTCCAACACCATGAAGAAATCCCGGCGCGTAATGGGGCACTTTGATGGGAATGCAGCATGCTTCGCTGCCCCGTGGATGAGCTCGCTCGCCGATGCCCCCTCTGAAGCTAGAAGCGCCCGGGCAACAGCGGCCCAAGTTAATGAATCAACCGGAGTCTCCGCGGATGGCGACCGCTCGATGATGCTTTTGGCCACCTTGAGTAGGTAGTCGCTCGCAGTGGTGCCCCTGGTGTTTGCGAAAATCGTCAGGACGTCGTCGTTAGTGAGCTCCATCGGCTCGGCCTGCGGGCCGGGGCCGGAATCGACCGGGTCACCCACTTCCTCGGCCGATGGCTCGGTACTGCCCCCCCACAGAGCCTTCAATATTTCCGGACCGGACGGTAAGACCTGCGCCGATGCATGGGACAGGTAGGCCGCGATCACAGCTTGGCTTTCCCGCGCCGTCGCCTGCTCACCAAGCATTTCCGTGAGTTGGAGTTCCGACGTACCGAGGCGCGCGCGCACCTCCTCAAGCGCCATTTCGAAACCTGCCAACTCAGGGGCATTCCGGGCGCATGCGAGAGCTTCTACATCCGCCAGGACCTTGAATACGGCGGCAGCTACGGCGTCGGCGCGCAAGTACTCGATATCGCCCCCTCCGGCACTGTGCGCACACCACGTGACGTGCTTAAGAGCCTCGAAATCTGCATCACGCGGGCAATCATCTCCAATTTGAAGAAAGACCCGTTCCGGACAGTTCGTCAGCATTTCGTTCCCTCGCGTTTTGTCCAGTACTTAGTTGAGCACGACCTGATGTGCCGCTTCCCGCTCGCGACGGTGCAGCGCATGTTCAGCGTCGACTGCAGTGGGTCCAAGAAATGAGCCGCCTTTTTCCGGGGAGTGCACGTCCCAGGCAATGAGACCATCCTTGTAACGGGCGATCGCGACTTCCAAGTCGAACCCGCCGAAGAACTTTAGCAAGGCCTCCGTTTGGCGCAGCGTGATAGTGGTTTGCGTGGACATCAACTTGATGACGTCGGCGCTCAAGTGCTCAAGGCGGGAGGTCTCGTGCAAACCCTCTTGCAACTTCATGACCCCTTCGACGCAGTTCTCCATGTTTTCGAGAGCCTGAGCTGGCTGCGACACGTTATCCTTGATGTTGCGCAACCACTGCAGGCCATTGGTGGCCACATCCGCCCACTCGTTGGCCAGAAAGCGCCAATCAATTGCAGGACTTTGGTCACAAGGTTGCGGCTTAAGGGCCGCGACTCGCTTTGCGATTCTCTTGCAAAGGTCGAAGTCTTCGCGCGACAAAGTGCGGCCGGCCTCTTCGTTAATGATCTGAAGCACTTCAGCATTTCCGCTTCGCCCGGGCTGGTGCGATTTAGCATCGCTCGCCACGGGCCACGGCTCATACATCCAGTGCGTTACGTTGCGTGCCAACCCGGTGCCCGGCTCCCCGTCGTCAGGGTTGCACTCGTAGAAATCGGACACCTTCATATGGTGAAACCGGACGCCGCCGTAGTCGTGATCTTGGGTAAAGCCAATCACTTTCGCCTTCTCGTCGTACGCGGGGAAGCGGTCGGTAACCGGGATCATGCGAAATTCTGGCGATCGTTCCACCACGTGCGCAGGTAAATGCACTACAAAACGCGGTGCGTCCGCCCCTGACGACTCCAGCTCAAGCTTGATCGCGTCCCTGTGCGGCATGCACACGAGGATTTCCTCCCCGGATTTGGCGTCGCCCTCATCGTCGGCCAGTTTTCCGATGGCGTCAGCGCACTCGCCGGCAGCTTCCAGGCTTACCCACCTCGTTCCAGAGAGCGCCTCGATTGCCCGCTTAGCTTCGCCAAGCGCGTGCTGGCGGATGTACCGTGCCGAAGGCGTGCGCCACAGTGCCGCCTTGGCAATTGACCGAAACGCCGCTTCTACCTGCTCAGGCGCAACCCCGCCCGTATCGTGGACCAGCCGTTCGACAGTCGCTACTTCCGGGACCATCATTAGAAGGGTATCCACTGCGTTTTCGTCAGCCCTCACCAGATCAGCGATGGGCTGGATGTACAGATGGGTTCCGACTGGCACCTTTGCAGCCTCAAAGCACGCCATGGTGAACCCGCTAGTTCCAGGCATGCCGCCGGCGATACCGACCATGCTTGCTTCGACGTGCCGACGGTAATCTTCAAGGTGATTTGGGCACAGCGCCTTGATGACAACGTCCGGGCCGAGGGCTTCGGCCGCCTTCAAGACAGCATCGTAGAGTTCGGCCTTAAGTTTCTCGGTGACAGTCAGCATGAGCGCTTCTCCATGGTTGTCGATTTGGCGACTTGTTCTGGTGCTTGTCCGTTGGAAGCGGCCATCGGTCCATTGATGGCCAGCTCAGGTGCTTGAACAACCGGCTTCAACAAGCTGATCGTCGTCGGAAGGACGTCGAGTACTGCCTCGGCGATCAAGGCAACTTCTTCCCGACCCGTCTTAGTCGAGCAGTCGCCGGGCGCGGAGAGCTTGTCGACAAGGGGATACTTCTCGTCGATGTCATCGCACGTGTACGAGAGACTGTGCTCGCTCAGTACACCGTGGATCAGGTCATACAGTGCTTTGCGTGTATCCGTAGGTGTTGGTTGCGCTTCCGAACACGGGCTGTATGCAATCACCTCATAGCCATTTGCCTTCCACTGTTCGGCGACATCCCTGTCCTCAGTGATGGGGACGCACACGGCCTTGTGGGTCGTTTTCCAGATCGAGGTCGACACAGAAGCCGCGGGACGATCAGCGCATTCAACGATTGGGGAATCGTTCTTGCCTTTCGTTTTCACCGCCTTGACGCCATTTGTCTCGACATCGCAAGGCCGCCACTGATGGCCGCAGTTATGGCAACGATGGGACCGGTGCGGAGGATTGGTCCAGCGCGGTACGCCAGCCATAGCCGTGCCGGGCTCGTCCGCCGCATCGATATGCTGGGTGTTGCACTTCGGACATAACAGCACCATGTCGATCGGTACCGTCACAGCCTCAGAACCCACGCGCGACAGCATCGCATGCACGACTTCGCTTGGCATCCAGACTGTGATGCCGTCGCTTTCATCCAGGTACGCTTCGAGTGCGGCCTTCAGTTTCTGATCGTCGGTTAGCATGCACGGCTCTCCTTTTGTCCGGAAGTGATAGCCGCTTCGATGGCGGCTTTGGCGCTGTCGTACCGGCATCGTGACAAGTAGGCATTGCCGCGATTGCTGGGAAGCATCTCCGGCTCCCATTCCCCCTGTTTGTTGAGGCACTCGTCCATGCGCTGCACCTTCCATTTGTCAGCGCCGCCGGCTTGCGGGCAACGCTGAATCAGGGTGGGGTTCGTCGGATCACTTCCTATGAGCACGTAACGATCGACCGTTACGCAGGCGGCCTCGACGGCGCCGACGAACTGATTTGCACTGAAAGCCCGCAGGGTCGGTGAGAACAACCAACAGTTCCAGCCATTCCCTTCGGAGATCGCGAACATCCGACGCGCTTCATGTTCGCTGTCGTAGTTGCATGCTCCTCGCTCGGCGTCATCGAACATCAAGAGCCAACGAGGATCTCGCTGATCGCCTGGCTGACAGTACACGCCAACACCAGTCCTAGCGGGCTCGGGTTGAGGCATGCCTTTTTGGTCCGCTAGCCAGTTCTCGACCAGTTGATTGAGTCGGTCCACCATGGCATCGTCATTGTCGGCACAGCAATGGTCGCAGTTGCTCGAGAACTTCCCACCCTCGAATGTCAGCTCCGTATGTCCGTCGATGCAGTGTTCGCAAGCACGTCCGTCCAACCCGTGGGAAGGCATGTCGGCGGCTGCGCGCTCGCGAACAAGCATTTCGAGGCAGGCCTCCCGATTCCTGCAGGCGTTGAAGGGGCTCTCAACGTCGGCAGCCTGCTGTGGCGTCACCGTACCGGGCAGGAACAATTCAGCGTGCCTGCGTCCGTCTCCTGCAGCCTGACCCATTGCAGCCGCAACTAGGTCACGTAAGACAGCGATCGCGTTGACCCCTCCTCCGAGAATCCCCGCGATGTTTGTTGGCGCACCCTCTACGCCGGCGAGAAGATCGCTAAGTTGATTGACGGTCAGGCCGCCGTATTTCGTTTCCATGAATCGGTCCCTTGTGTCGCGCCATGCCTTCGCCAGCACATACCTACGTGGACTCAATATACGGAGACGCATCGCAGGTTCTAGGGCCGGTGACTCAATGGGACGACGCCAATTTCGGTATTCGTACCCTTGCCGGGTTCGGGCTCCAATCGGGAATCGATCATTGGCGTCACACCAATCCGATGCTTCGGCTGCAGCCCCTTTGACTTTGATGGAGCCACCTCACGCGGGGCCGCTGCACTCCAAGTTGGAATCTTGGACTTTCTAGCAACGCCACCTATCTAGTTCCTTACGCCCCAGACCCAAGAAGTAACCGCCCTCATTGACCAACCATTTTACTTCCCATCACGAATTTATGAACACCAAGCACGAGGGGAATCTTGGTTTCTCGCGTAGACGATTCGTGCGCGACCGACTTAACGCCAGAGAGTGCGCGAAGGTCGGAAACGAGGCTACCTATCGGATCTACCGGCCCAGCAAACCCTGAGCTCGATGGCGTGCGTGGAATCAGGTCTAGTGCCCTTTGACACACAAATTGAGGCCCAAAAGCTCAAAAAAAAACGTCGCGCTTCTCAGCACGACGCGGGGGAATGATTCTCGACGACAGATGGGGATCGCCGTAGAACCTGCGGGTTGCACAAATCGAGGCCTATTCGCCCATCAGGTGAGAGGGTCCATGGACGAACGGGTCAATGGCTCCGACTTGCACAGGGCAGAGTATGCCACATTAGTTCTTGTCAGGAACTTGTTTTGTTTCATCTCAACCACACCACATTTCTTAAGCACCTGCGTGCGCTTTACATCTGCTCGTTGCAGGTGTTGTCTGCACGCTACTCCAGAGCGAGGATCGAGAGACCCGTGGGCAGCGCTATTGGGAATTGCGTTTGGGTTTTTGCCTCATCGGCGGCTTAGTGCGACCGCCTACGAGGGCCCGAACGGAACTCACTGGTGCCGCATGAGGAACGCAGCCCCTGATAGCCGCGACTACAGCTCGTGAATTCCCGCGTCAAAATTCGGAATGCTCGAAGGGCTTGGCCAGTGTTGGCCCCGAATCCGTAACGATCAGTTCTCTACCGGACTTCGGATTTGGAGAAGGTTTGTCCAAGCCCCTTCGAATCCGGGGACCGGTGACCGAACAACTGCGCCGCTAGGTGCGAACGCGTTATTGGTCACATCGGGCCTGAAGTGAACTTAGCGCCACATGACCCACGTTAGGCGACTGCTTACCGGGATGCGGCGCAATCCCAGTACAGCACGATCACGTAAGTGCCTCACGAACCACTTTTAGCAGCAAAAGCAGCGCTTCCCGCTAAACTAAAGCGTCACCTTTTAGTTTTGCTGTACAGCAAAACTAGCGATTTTTGCTAAACTAACGCCATCCTAGGTACTTTTGCTGTACAGCAAAACTAACGAATCCGTCTTCACATGATCGAAGATCCTCAATCCGCAGCAGAGAGCACTCGTCTCGCACACCAGTACGAGATGGGTGACCTCCTTTGCATCGCATTGACCGAAAGGACCAACGGCAGGATCGTCAGTCGCGCAGACGAAGTGGAGACGGGCCAAGGCATCCGGCTCGATCTTCTTCTAAGGCTGGAGGCGGCCGGCGAAACTCTCAATATTGCGGTCGAAACGCTCCGCCACGCCTACCCACGCGACATCCAAGGCGCGGTGTGGCGGCTCGAAGAATACAAGCTGGCTGCTGGTCCCGATATGGAAATCATTCCCATGGTGGCAGCCGAGGCGCTTAGTCCAGGCGCCCGCGAGCAACTTCGGAATCGAGGGATTGCCTACTTTGAGCGAAATGGCAATCTGCACCTGCGCCGGCACCACTGGTGGCTCGACATAGAGCGTCCGCCGCTCACTGTTGCAAAGAGAGAGGCAACTACACTCTTCACGGATGCGAGGGAGATGGTCGTCCACGCTTTGCTCATGCATCGTGGCGAATGGCTCACGGGCAGCGAACTCGCTCGGGTTTCCCAAGCGTCTCAGTACACGTGCTCATTGGTTTTGCAGGGCCTCGAACGTCGTGAGTGGTGCGAGTCGAGCGGAGCCGGCCGCACCCTCCGCCGCATGCTCACGCAACCGCGACGACTGCTCGATGCATGGGCGGAGCAATGGACAAAGCGCAAGGAGCAGCGGCACCGCTACTACGTGTTCACCCAGAACCCAAAAAACCTGATCTTTGAGCTATCTGCGCAGGCCGACAAGTCGGGGACCAACTTCCCATGGGCGTTCACTGGTACCGCAGCGGCCAATGATTTCGCACCGCTTCTTACCAGCGTCGATACCGCTGAAATCATCGTGCCGCCCAATCGCGTTCAAGAGCTAGCTGACGCCTTGAGGCTGAAGCCCGTCAGCAAGGGACACAACGTCACCCTGATAGAGCGCACCGGCGCGAGCCTCATGTTCAGCGAAGTCCATCCGCTGTATGAGGCCCACTCAGCGAGTCCGTTCATCCTCTATTTGGATCTGCTCGACGGCCGAGGTCGCAACAAAGAACTGGCCGCACACCTACTAGAGAAACTGGGGATCTAATCCATGTCTGCAATCAAACCGACAAGTGCCGCCGGCTATCAACCCGAGGTGACCATTGCCTGCGAACGCGCATTGCTCACGCTTATGGGGGCATTCGGCAGCCTCAAAAAATCACTGCGACTTGTTGGTGGCCTGGTGCCCCGCTACCTCACTCCTGCTGCGCCGCCGGATGTGCCAGCTCACGCCGGTACGTCCGACGTCGATGTAGTCCTCAACATTCGGGTGCTCGCTGACGGTGAGGGCTACGCATCGTTAGCCGATCAGTTGAAGAAGCGAGGCTTCGAGCGGCACGTGAATGCCGAAGGCAAGTCCACTGCGTGGCGTTGGAAGCGGAAAGTGGACGAACACCTGCACGTGGTGATCGAATTCCTACAAGATGCCGGGGAAGCGAATCCTGGTAGGCCTGTAAGCATCGACGGCGAGCGCGTTTCGGCATTGACCGTCCAGTACGTCGGGATCGTTCACGACTGGTACCAGGAACGTGTAGTCACCGCCGAGCTACTTGACGGCGCTGGGACGTCGACTGAAACGGTGCGGTTCGCAGACGTTCCGGCCTTCATCATTCTGAAGGCGCTGGCACTGGACGATCGCCACGAGAACAAGGATGCGGCGGACCTTATCCACGTTCTGCGTTACGCCGGCACGCCAGAAGAGGTAGCCAAGATGTTCGTGGACCGGGAGCAGTCCGGGCTCCACCCTGGTGCGATCCAAGCTGGCCTAGAAGCCCTGCGCCTTCGCTTTTGTGATGATGAGCACGGCGAGGGTTACCTTAAGTTGGGGCCGATTTCGTTCGCGCACTTCTACGGCGATAGCGGAGATGACGATGATCTCGTCCGTGAACAGCGCTTTGCTTCAGGCCTCGTCCAAGCGTTGCTTGACAGCATCCAGGCCACCCGCAGAAGCGTTGTTTCAGCCGATTAGTCGGTCCGACTGGCCTTCCTCAAGCGGCCATGCGTTAGACGGATGAAGGACTCGCAATCCCTCAACCGTCAAGGACTGCTCTGGAGTGAACAGCATCATTGCAAGAGCCAACATTGCTTTGACTGCCTCCTCCGGATCACTGGGCAGGACAAAGCCGTGCGCTTCAGCCAGCTTCTGCGCCTCGCCCCGAGCGGATGCCGCCGATTCCGGAAAGGCCGGATCGCTCCAGTGGCGCTTTCCACTGAGAAGGTAAGGCAGAACGTGACCCAAGGTCCTTAGTGCATCGCTCGTCTGCTCATCCTCCCTGGCCAGGACGGAAGCGCCAGACTCGAGCACGTAGCGCATCTCTTCCACGAAATCGTGACGTGTGCGCTCCAGCATCGCTATCCGTGCCGCCAGCCCATCTATCACCTGGTCTTGTTCCCGCAGTTGGGAGGTCAGCTTGTCAGTTTCAAGCCGATGGCGCCGTGAGCTTACAAACATGAAGCAGATCTCCTTGTCACTCCGAATCCCCTTTTTCAGTTCGGTTTGCGTGGTCACGAAGGCCGATGCAATAAAGGCTAACGCTCGACAGCGTTTTGCTGGGCTTTTGAGGACTTGGACGTGCCCCGCGGCAATTCCAAGGCCCAGGATAGGAGAGGCTATGCCCTCTATTCCGAGCTGCTTTAGGCCCAGCCGATACGGCTAGGCCAATTACAGTCTGACCCAGACATTTGGAGACCAGTACGCGCCAGGCAACTCCGAACCGTCTTCAATCATCACACCGTGCCCATCTCGCACCTCGACCACTCGCCCGCCAACGAACCGGCACACCAACTCGAGTTGCGAGAATTCAAACTCACTGCCGAGATGAATCCAGCCGTTCAGTTCCGGATTCCAGAAACGCCCGCGATCGTCGATGCGGACGAAGCGTCCAGTAGCGTCAATCTCCCCGTCGACGCAGCATGAGTACTCTTCGTCGTCTGGCATATCCTTTGACTGGAAGGACCAGCCCGTACGGGCTGCCACGGGAAACAGATCGCAGTCTTGCGCGATCTTGATAGTCGAAAAATCGCTCATACCTGCGTCACCTTCAATTTGTCGATGGAGCCGCTTCGGCTCGCCAGGCTCACTGCCTGAGTTCTGGCGTACGGCTATGAGGATTAGCCACTCTTATGCTCTTTCAGAACGGCATCGAATGCCGCCGTACCGGAAGTGCGCGTGCAACCGAGCACGGAGCGATGATTTCCAAGGGGGGGGCATGAACCGGCTTGGGAGTACGAAACATAGCCCCCTTGATGGCCGACATTCACCGCCTGCAGAAACTCTATCTCGGTCACTTGCAGCGCCATAAATTCGGCGCGCGTGGACTGGCTCAATTCCGCCGGCGGGAGGCACATTCGACTGACCATAATTTCTGTCATACCGGGCTTCCGGCCCTTACGCGGGGCGCCACGCGCCAATCGTTGATAGAGTTCAGCGAATGCCCTCTACGTAGTGAGCCTCTAAGTGCTCGGGTGTGTCGCGCCAATAGCCGATGCGCCTGACAGCCTTACATACTTGCCGGCAACGCGATCTGCGGCACTTCAATCAGGAGGTCACCGTTTCGCACGGTTTCTAACCCACGCACATTGGCCGGACGAACTTCCATCTGGCCAGGAGAAAGAACTGATTCGCGCGCCTTACCGAGCTTGTCGCAGATTTGATCGACGCGGATGTTAAGGCGCCCAGCCGAATCGCGCGACGTGCTGGACAGATAGCTCATACACACTGAGCCGTCAGACTTCTGCAGAGTAGGTAGGTTGACAACAACGTCACTGACTCTGACTTGGCGCAGGTAGAGAAGCTGCTCAGGTACATCAGCGAACGCCGCGCTCGCAACGAACATCGTGGCCAGCGCCGGGGCAATATATCTCTTCATTTTATTCTCGATTTCCATTCGGCAAGCCGGCCGATTCGGGGCGCTCACGCGCCAGGTAGTCATGTCACCTCTCGGATCTCGCGCCCGACCTGCAAGCGCCGATCATCAGCTTTTGGTCGAAAGGTGGTGACGATCATGGATCGTAAGACCGCCGATCATCGGCAGATGGCGATCACCGATGCAGGCACTATCTCACCACGGTTCCTGCCCGCTTCATATGGGCAAAACGGACGTGCGCCAGCGCGATGTAAATCCGGCCGACGGTTCGGCCGATAAGAGTGTTTGCCCTGAAAGTGGCAAGCGACCAATGCTCGCGCTCCAGCCCATTTGTGTCGATCACCCTTTGACATTGCGCATAGGCGTAAAAGTGGCGCCCCTGTGCTGGCGCGGACGCTACCGCAAGAAGCAAAATGAGCACCACAGCGGCGCTAAACACCGAAATCAGCTCGCACGCGTTCATCCCATCCCCGAAAAATCTGCTCTGCAGCGCCGGTTTGGTACGATGGAACGTTCCTTCGAGGCCTGCCAAACAGAAATATAACTTCTCCTCAGGAAATAGCATCACCCCCCGAACGGGTAGCTCTACCCCACCTGCGCTGGTAGCGCCCCGCGGCATCGCTTGCTAGGGGGCGGGATGAACGCGAAGAGCGTCCTCGCGCTGGCTAGATCAAACGAATCGCTGCATGGAGCGACTGGCCTTCATCAATGCAGAAGACGCTCACGCTGCAACCATTCCATTCAGCCCGATCCTGGCCGCCTTTGGACACCGCTTTCGCACGTTCTTCACCAAGCACCAGTTCGGCAAACGTCAACATCTGGAAGTGCGTTGGTGACTCGAGCGGACTGATACCCGCTGGGCTGCGCATATGGGACGCACCCTCACCTACCAACGCCACATCGGTTGCACCGCTGGCTCGCCAGTCTTGTACTGCGGCATTCAGGCCTGCAGCAAACGCATCATTCAAAGTCATGGAACTGTCCCTCGCCCTTATCAAGCCAGTTCGACTGCGCCAAACACTTGCTCATAGAGCTTGACGTTGTAGCTCAGCCATCCTCGGGCCTCACTTTCGAGTAGAAGCCTCATGCGGTCGCCGAAAATGCGCCGGGTTCGACTCAGCGAGAACGAATATTCGAACCACTGTCCTTTCGCTGTACGGCACAATTGAGCCACCTCAATCGGACCCGGTTCGGTCGGGAGATCAACCCTGCGCCAGTCGACGAGTTCGGAGTCGCGTCCAATGATGCGCAGCCCTCCGACTATGGCGTCGAGATCATTCAATGCGCTCTCAATGGCTCTCAAGTTCCTGTCGCTTTCTACGCTCCGCAAGAATTTGCTTAAGCTGAACAGGGCCACTCCCGAGCCCAGTATTACCATCCATCCGGATAGCTTGAGCAACATCCCCAAAATGACACAGAGCGTCCCCAACGCGAATAGGCCGATAGCGGTAGTTTTCTTCATTTTCATTGTTTTGGAATCCTTTGGTAATGCCGGGCCGACCGGCGTGTCTCGTTGTTGGCAGCGAACACCGGAGTCTCCCGAATCGCGGTCAACAGGCGGCGCTAGGTGAGATCAACGGTAAGGCGGGAAAGCCCGATCTTCAGACACTCACCCAGCATCTCCAACACCCATGGCACATCGTCGTAGCATGGGCCGAAATTCGGCGTTATCGACCCGTCCGCCTCTTCTACAAATTCATGATTGAGGGCGTACAAGGTGCTGTGAGCCCCGCTGCGTGAGAACCCCCGGTACATGGTTTCGTACAACTCGACCAGGTCCGCAGCCTTTGCAGCCTCGTACGCGCCAAACGATCGCAGTTTCTCAGGCCTGGAATCGATCATGGTCTGAATTTCCTGCCGAACCTCGGGCGTCAGATGGGCAGTGATAGTTGGAATCGCCAACATGCCGTTGGCCTGCTTACCTTGCTCCAACTGATCCTGCTCGACCAAGCGCTGCACAAGCTCAGGCTTTCTCACCAACGCGACCGCATGAAAAAGACTTTCCACTGCGCTGCGCGCCAGCGTCAGCGCGTCAGGCACCATGCCCATTTCCGCAAGCAGGATGCCACCCTGGCAAGAACGTACGCATCGGATCCAGAAACCGGCAGCAAACAGGAAAGCAGCGGCCTTGCCGTCCAGACTTAACTGATTCAGCATGCCAACGGCCCTCTCGGACCACAACTCACATGCCCGGAACTGCGCCGCGAATTGACTCCGGGCGAGGCGCTTCTGCTCTTCTAGTTCCGAGGAGAGAAAACCCCTCTGCTGAATATCGCTCATGTTTTGGCGGCAGCAACTTCGCCCAGAAGAAACTTCACAAAGCTCGTCCGATCGTTAGCCAAGTCGACCGTCGTCAACTCGTCGGCAACCGCTTTGATCTTCAGCAGCTTATCGAGCGTTCCGGAAGAATTGTTGAGATCTTTGGCATCCTGAAGTAGTTGCAGCAGCTTCGCGAGTTCGTCGCGCCGGTCCTTTGTCCACATGATTGGTCCTAAAACGCTAATTCGAAAGTCGTTCGGTGCAGCATAACCGGATGCCCTGACATCTCAAGCCCACACACGCACACAAGCTCTTCGGGCAGACAGACGTTTGCTGTAGCCCCACTAAAGAAGGGGCACTGAAATCACGCTCGGGATTCAAGTCTGAAAAACTTGCAGCGACCACTCCATTGCAGGTCACAGCGAACCATCATGCGCTATCAAACGTTCGCAACAGTGCATCCCGAGCGTCAGTCACCTCCACCGCCTCCGCCACAGTCTCCTCCGCCACCACCATCATTGCCTCCGCCACCGCCGCAATCACCGCCACCGCTTGAACCGCCGCCGTCACCGGTGTCCCGCGGCGTGTAGCAGTCTGCAGGGGCTCGCCGGCTGTCGTCATCGCCACCGGGGGAGAACACCGACGAGATTGATGTGCCACCGTTGTCGCTCGGACTACTACAGTGGCGATCGCTCTCGTCCCGATGTCCGGGCTCGGCTTTCCAGAAAGCCCAAGGGCTGACCGTGGCTGCGAGCGGATTAAGTGGGCTGAAAGGGTTGAGAGGATTCAGCGGATTGATCCAATCCTCGTCACTCGATACTGAAGTTCGCTGATTCCTACTCGTTTCTGCGAGACTCCTGACGGCTGGCTCGCCCCTCAGGGGGCGCGACTGCGAATGAGACTGAACTTCTCTCGGGCTGTCCCGACTAGCGATAGCTGATTCAGCCAGCGTTGCGGAAAGGTCGAAGTACTGCCCATCCGGCCGCTGCATGCATCGGTTCAGTTCCTTTCTGAGAAACGTCAGGTGTTCGGTAAGCACCCGGTGAACCCGTCTTGAAGGGGACCCGCGTAGCAAGGAGCATCGTGTCCATCTAGTTCTAGGTGGACACGTGGACACTATCGAAGAGAGCGCGCCAATACGGCGCCGACGTCGGCATAGCGCCGAGTTCAAGGCCAAGGCAGTGCAGGAGTGCATGCAGCCGGGTGTTTCGATCGCGGCGATAGCCCTGCACCATCGCCTCAATGCGAATCTGCTGCGGCGCTGGGTCGCCGAGCAGGAAGCAAAGAATGGCGCGCCTGAGGACCGCGAGTTGATGAGGGTGCCGCAAGGCGAGTTCATCCCGTTGCGGATCGGCGAGCCGACCACTGCCGTGCCGGACATCCAGATCGAAGTCCGCCGTGGCGCGACGACGATCAGTCTTCGCTGGCCGGGATCGGCCGCAGCGCAGTGCGCCCAGTGGCTGCAAGGGTGGTTGCGTTGATTCGGGTGGACGCGATCTGGTTGGCCGTGGAGCCGCTGGACATGCGCGCCGGTACCGAAACGATCCTCGCGCGGGTCGTCAAGGTGTTCGGCGCGGCACGCCCCCACCACGCCTACCTGTTTGCCAATAAGAGTTCGACGCGCATGAAGGTGCTGGTCTACGACGGCTTCGGCATCTGGCTGGCCGCGCGGCGCCTCAACAAGGGGCGCTTCATCTGGACGAACGGCGACCAGGCGATCGCCACGGCGCTCAATCCCGAGCAATTGCGTGCGCTGGTGACGGGGCTGCCTTGGCAGACGCTCACCCACGACCACGCGATCACGGTCGTGTAATACCCCCAAAGCCGTAAACTGGCTTCCTTCCAGAGGACTTGGGGTTCTGGCAGACTCGCCGCATGAACCTACCCACCAACCTCGATGCCCTGAGCCCGGACGAACTGCGCACACTGGCTGCGCAGTTGATGGCCCAGGTCGGCGAGAAGGACCGGGAGTTGCGGTACCGGCAAGCCAAGATCGACCAGCTCACACACGAGCTGGCCATCCACAAGCGCTGGAAGTTCGGCAAGCGCAGCGAGCAACTGACATCTGAACAGGCGAGTCTGCTGGACGAAGCCATTGACGCAGACCTCGAGGCGATTGAGACCGAACTGGAAGCGCTCCTGCCGTCGTCCAAATCTGAAGCCAAGAGCAAGCCCAAGCGCCAGGCATTGCCGCCGCAGTTGCCGCGCACCGACATCCACCACGAGCCGGACGCAGAGACCTGCACCTGTGGGTGTGCGCTCAAGCGCATTGGCGAAGACATCAGCGAGAAGCTGGACTACACGCCGGGCACGTTCACCGTGGAGCGTCACATCCGCGGCAAATGGGTGTGCGATCAGTGTGAGACGCTGGTGCAGACGCCGGTGCCACCCCACGTCATCGACAAAGGCATCCCGACGGCCGGACTGCTGGCACATACGCTGGTGTCCAAGTTCGGCGACCACCTTCCCCTGTATCGGCAGGAGCGCATCTATGCGCGCGCCGGTCTGGCCATCCCGCAATCGACACTGGGCGCGTGGGTGGGCATCTGTGGCGTGCGTCTGCAACCGCTGGTGGACGCCCTGCAAGAAGAGGTTCTGAGCCACGGTGTTCTGCACGCCGACGAAACGCCAGTGCAGATGCTCGCGCCCGGCAATGGCAAGACGCACCGCGCCTACCTGTGGGCCTATGCGCCGAGCGAGTTCGAGAAGATGCGCGCGGTGATTTACCAGTTTGCGCCCAGCCGCAGCGGCGAGCACGCTCGCGCGTTCCTGGGGCAGTGGCAAGGCAAGCTGGTATGTGATGACTTCGCCGGCTACAAGGCCAGCTTCGACGGTGGCGTCACTGAGATCGGTTGCATGGCCCATTCGCGGCGCAAGTTCTTTGAACTGCACGACAAGCACAAGAGCGAATTGGCGGGCCAGGCACTGCGCTACATGGTGAGCTTGTACGAGATCGAGGCGCAAGTGCGGGATGCTGAGCCAGACCAGCGCCTGGCAGCGCGGCAACAAAGGGCTGGCCCGATTCTAGAGCGGCTGCACGCCTGGCTCGAGGAACAGCGACGCCGCGTCCCAGACGGCTCGGCGATCGCGCGGGCCATTGACTACAGCCTCAAGCGGTGGCCGGCTCTCGTGCGTTACCTCGACGACCCGACGGTGCCCATCGACAACAACCACGTCGAGCGACAGATCCGGCCGGTTGCCCTGGGTCGCTCCAATTGGTTGTTTGCAGGCTCACTGCGCGCCGGTCAACGCGCGGCTGCCGTCATGAGCCTGATCCAATCGGCCAAGCTCAACGGGCACGATCCCTACGCCTATCTGAAAGACGTCCTCACGCGACTGCCGACCCACAAGGCGGCCGACATCGCCGAACTGCTCCCGCATCGCTGGACGCCCAGCGCCACCTAGCTGGCAAGACGGGTTCACCGGGTGCTTACGGTGTTCGCGCTGTGCTGGCGTCAGAGGAATTCCAATTTGAACTTGCCTGGCCAGCTGCAGCAGATCGGCGTGTATCCGCCGAATTGTCGAGAGCATGCCCCGGATATAGTGTTCCTTGAACATGCCCTCGCCGGCCAAGGCATTGGGTAGCATGCGCAGCGCCCAAAACTGTTCAAGCGCCTCAGATCGAAAGATCGTCTGCTCGACGGTTTGACAATCTTCCGCAGCGCGCTTTGTCTTTCGCTTGCCGAGATACGCACTGCATGCGGACCATGCACTGACAGCAGCCATCACGCCTACGGCGACGTACGGGATGAGGGCGTACGAATTCCTTAGATTCAGTTCTTCCACGAGGATCCCACCGCTAGTTGTCGCTGGCTGGTCGAAATTAATCAGCGAACCAAGCTACAGCGTCGGCCATTTTATGCCGCCGAACTTCTTGCTAGGAAATGGTATCACTGTTGAACGTGGGGGCCACTTTGATGTTGCTCATCTGGGCGTCCGTCAAGGACGCTTTCAGCCGTGGCTATCTGGCTTCGGCCGGCACGGTCTTTGGTGCGGCACCCGTCACCGCGCATCCCCCGTTATGGGTTGCCATCGGCACCCATAAGGTCCGCGAATGGTGGCATTGCGCCTAGCTCATGCATCGCCCGCGCATACTCAGCTCGCATGCGGGCGCCGAGACTCTCCAGCTGGTCCGCCGTCATATATCCCAACCGGACGTCGTCGGCTTCCTGACTCAAGTCTGGAACGAACGTGCCGTCCTCAATGCGCTGCCAGTTGCCGGTCAGGCGGGCGCGAGGGTCATCGTGCAGTTTCGTCCATCCCGAATTTCTCAGGTGCTCCACTCCACTTTGCCGCAGTGCGTCTCGATGTAACCATGGCCCTTTGCCATGCTGCTTGTCGCCACAAGCGAGATGCAAGACCCAGGTCTTGTTTTGGCCGACTACGAAACCCGTAGGCACGCGCGCCATCAAGACTTGTTCCCCAGCTTCCACGATCCGCAAACAGCATCGACACCGGTGTCGGTGCTTGCGCCGGTTGTGTTGGTACGTCAACTCGAAAAGTGGTGCCGGCGGCTTCATTGCGCAGCGGCCTTTTCAAGCGCACCACCGGCGCCAAGCATTTGAGCAAGCTCAAACTCTACCGCGCGACCGCAAGTCGCGTCATCGCCAGGTTGGTATCTTCCGCGCCCCTCTCCCAACGGGAGGACGACGACGGGCGGCCAGCCAAACTGATCCGCTGTGATATCGGCCAAGAACGGTTTCCCATCTTGAGTCCGCCCTTCGACCCAATAGTGGCCGTGCCAGGCCCCGGTCTTGTCCTGCGCGCCGCCGTCACCGGCCCCATCCCCACCGCGGACCACCGTTTCACAGTTTCCAAATCGGTCGAGCGCCTGCTGGAGCAGGATCGACCCGTACAAGCACGTCCCCGCTGTGCCGGCGATTTTTTCGATGGCAAGCAAATGCTCAAAGATGCCTCGAATGCTCGAACAAAGTTCTTCGACAGGCTGCAACTGGCTCATTGATGGTCCTTCTCGTCCGTACCGACGATAGCGCGCTTGTTCGCTTGCATCTGGGCAAGAGCGTCGAGCGCCTCCTCGCCAGCCAAAGAGGGAAGCAGCGCTATCTCCTGCCGCCACAAGTTGCCGCTTTCTCGGATGAAGAGGAAGCCGGCGTCGGAAAGTCTGAGCGCCGTTTGGGAGACCTTCGTGCGTTTCAACTCTTGCGCTCCGACGCATTGCTCGAGCAACCGACATGCCGTTCCCCCCAGTCGCTCCAACTGGAATGCCGCAGCCTGGGCGTCCGCAACCGTCTCGTAGTGCAGCAGCATCGCTCTGTTAGCCGCGGGTGGGCGTCATGGCTTCAGCAACGCCGATTGCCCATTTTGACGCGTAGTCCGTATGCCCCGTCGCCAATCGTTCTGCACGCTCGACATCCTGCATCGACGGCCTCTTCAGCCCCAACTTGTCGGCCTGAAAGCTCGCCTCGCGATGGACCGCAACTGGCTCCGCCGCTAGCCATTCTTCTACCGTACGCTCGCTGCGCTTGGACGCTTCCCGCACAAGAGCGTCATAGATGCTGCGTGCTGGTTCACGCAACGGCCTGAAGTGGTCCATTTTGATTGGTACCCGAGTGGAGGAGGATCAACGTTGATGTCGGAACCTCAGATACAACGTAGCTCATGTTGGCCGCCCTTTCCGAATTGGCTATTGGCGGGTTAAGCCATCTGGCGATTCAGCCAAGCAACAGCATCGGCAACAATGCGCGACTTCCAGCCGCGCCCTCCATAGGTGGCAGCTCCACTCATAGGAAAATGCGGCCGACAGTAGCCGAGGCTGAAGATTCGCTTTTGCAGGTCGACACTGACAAAGCCACCGTTTGGCCTAGTCAGGACCGCAACCTCCGGGAAACTGGGATGTTGCTCGGCAACCCAGCCTTCTGGCAAAGAAGCCTGGTCGATTATGTTCTTGCTCATCATCGCGAATCTGGTCAGGTTAGGCAGCTTTGCTGTTGTGGTCGCCAAGCGGTAGCCAATTCTCCGGCTCGTCATCGATCGAGGCATTCCAACACCAACCGAATGCGCCTGTATCAGGACCGTTGCTATTCAACTGCACCCAGTCTGTCGCCTCGATGCCGTCGATGGCGATGGTGAGGCCGACAAAACAGAACCCAAGGGATTCGGAACGAATCACTCCGGTGCGGCCATCTGCATGTTTGACCCGCTTCCCTTTCCAGCCCAGATTTCCACTCATCTCATTTTCCTCGTCGCCGAGTTTATCTGTTGGCTATGGCGTCAAACGCCAGCCCATCGGAAGGCCGCCATGCGCAATACGGCCTTTTCAACGACATCACGAGCTTCCGCGGTCGGAATGCGGGTGCGATCAACCAAACCCCTGGTGAGGCGCCGCACCACGCCATCCGGCAAGATGCCCGTCGCGTGAACCTGTTTGATCTCGGCCACCGCGGCCCGCAGGTCCTGCTCGTCGATGTTCTCGAGGAAGTCATTGACTGCGCTCATGATTGCTGCCCCTGTTGTTCGAATTTGGAGATGTCGCATGCGTAACTCTCGTCTGCGGCCTTCCGTCTGGACGTAAAGCCTGCGCCGAGAGTAACCGGGATGCGTGCCCCCTTTACCAACACCTTGCAGTCTCCTTGGTGTCTGGCACGCCGCAAAGAAATGGTTTTCATGGACGAATTATGGACGACAACACGAGCCTTTCTAGAGGCCCTGTTCAGCGCTCGACCGACGGGGGAAGTGACGGCATGTCGCCGGCTCGAAGGACCGCAAAGCTCCCATATTTCGTTGGAGTAGGAGCAGTCCCGCTATTCCAGACGGGAGCCGGTGGACGGCTGATCTTTCCGATCGTCTGGAACTTCTTTGCGACGTTCTCGTGGTGGCGTGACAAGGGATTGCTGCAACCGTCACTGCCTAACTGTCCGAAATCGCTTTCCGAACCGCGACCATAAGCCCTTTCCCGCGTATCAGCGGGGTTGCCAAGCCGGTTCTCAAGTGCGCAGATTAACGACCCTCAGGGGTGTGGCCATTCTGCCCGCAACGCCTGCACGTCCATTTGTGCCCATTGCCAGACGTTTCAGCGAGATCCCCCGGCACGTGTCCGTACTTAGCACAGACCTCTTTCGGCGTATTCATCAATGCGTATATCAACCTGAACAACATGTCATTCGTTCCTCAACTACACCCATCGGCATGATTTGGGTGGAGACTGACAGCTAGGGCAATGGCCTTCTTCGCCGCCGGCACTGATTCGAAGCTGCGGGCAACGCTTTCGCTAACGGGCAGTGGAGAAGAAATCTTCGTCATGTTCCACATCCAGCCATCCAGGAGCGCCGTGCAGCTTGACCCGGCGTGCCCGGGCTGCCGCTTGATTGTGGCGACCTTGTGGCCATCGACGAGGCCGATCCATGTCTGAATCCCCGAGCGACCAGGAGCCACCCACTGCACGGTTGCCGTCGGTCCAATGAAGGGATTCGGTTCTCTCCAACGGCCAAGGCTTTCCATCGCTTCCCTTTTGTCAATCGAAGTGCCGCTGGAGACTCTCACCATTCACCCCAATCTCACGATACGGATTATCCAGGCGCAGGTCCGCAGGATCGCCAGAGTACGGATCCAGTTCTAGCACTTGCTTTGCTTCCGACGTTCCATCACCTGGAAAGACGGCTAGAGCCAACGGTGACAACAGCGCGCCACCGATGAGGTAGATGGCCCATTTCAACAATGGGTTGTGCTGGAGCATGGGCGCGGCAGCGATCGCGGCGGCGAAAACCGCCACGCCGGCGAACGACATTCCAATGTTTAGTCTGGTTTGCATCCCTGGTCTCCCAGACACGGGGCTTCGTACCCGTGTTTTCGCCGAACTCTTGCGATTCCTGCGTCGAACGAGTGTTCACTCAGTTGCCGCCGAGCAGCGCGCCGCAAGCATTACAGCCGTACGCTAGATTGTCGTCCCACAAATCGCTGCTGCCGCAATGTGCACAACGCCCCGTGAAATTCCCGACCGGCTCTCCGTTCGGATTGTTTCGGCGACGCAGGTCCGCCAGCTCCAAAGGGTCCGCGGGCAGTTCAGGCTTGAAGATGCTGTTGTTGCTCTCGGTGTATACCGGCATGACACCTCCTATGGTCGCTGGCGCGGACCCTCGCATGACTCGCCAACGGGACGGACGACGATGTACCCCTTACCTTCGGCGTACACGCATGCCACAAGCGGCGTTTCCTTCGGCACCAATTCACCGGCCACCGGTTTCGTCGCGAGCAGCTTGACAATACGCTGCACCGCTTCGACGAGCGACGATGCAGAGCTGAGGTTAGCCTCATTGGTGAATGCCTCGGCACTATCGACCTCGACGTCATAGCCTGCGGCCCATTTGACGACCAGGCCATCTTGGGCGCCCAACCTAGTCACCAAGCCAGCCACGGTTTTGTCTGACGGCAAGGCGCGATACCGGCCCGTATCCCCTGCGTTGGCGTTGACGTTGGCCTTAGCCACCACCACCACCATCATCAACGCAACCGCTAACAATTTTTTCATCGTCTTTTCTTGGACTAGTTCGTTCGAGAGCGCTCTGCTTCACCGGACGACACAATGCTCGCCGGAACGTGCGCGGCTATTTGACGTGCCGACTAGCTCACCTTAATCCCGCGCATACAAAGCGTGGAGCCAACGATAGGTCGATTCGACCTCGTCTTGGATCTTCGCGAGTTGCGAGAGCGTTTCGTCAAACCGGCCGGCCATAGCGCCTTTCTGATGATGCTCACTGACATCGAGCACGCTCGCGGCGAGATGTCGAATACCTGCCCTCGCATCGCCTGCAATCGCGAGCTGCTCGGAGTCGAGAATCGCCTCAAGGTCGGCTATGGAAGAAAGACGGCGCTGCCGCTTCTTTGCCTCCTCCAGAACCTCGTGGCAGAACTCAGCGACAATCTTCGTAGCATTGTCGGTGGCGCTGCTGACCTGCTTTACGGAACTTACTGTGTGCTTCATAGCTTATGGCTTTGGCTTATGGCTGATCGACGATAACAACGGTCTGACGTCTATCCTTAATGCGGGCACGCATCCCCTGGCTTGAGCGTGCCAGTTGAAAGGCGTGCGCAGTTCATGACAGAACGTGCCGCACGGTGCACAACTGCACGCACGCCACGGCCTTCGATGTAGAAGCCGTTGCAGCAGATCTCCAGGCCGCCCATCCGACTGATGCGCACCGGTTGATCATCGAGCCCCATGCGTCGCCGCGCTTCAGGGTCTGAGGCCAGTTGACCCATGATGGCTGATGCGAAGTCCCCAGAAACCGTGACAACCCCGGACTGCCCATCGTCAGAGAAATCCTCTGCACCGACAATGCGCAGCGCGTGTGAAACGTCTGCCTGATTGGATTTGCTCATCGCGCAGTCCTCGGGATTAGCGGCTTTCGCCGTCCTTCGAAACATCGTCGCCTTTCCCAAGCTTCCTCAACGGTCCGAAGATGCCCAGGAGCATTGCAACAAAAAACGCAATGACCGACACGGCAATAATCACGCCATTTGACGTCAAGGCGTTGGCCAGGACCCCTGGCCATTCGAGAAACCGCTCCCCTTGGCTCGCCAGTGCAGAATTTATGAACTTGACCAGCATCTTTCCTACAACGATCCCTACCACTACGAAACCGAGGTGGAATATGTTCGTATCACGGGAGACGCCGTACGCAGCCAAGCACATAACCAGTGCAGCCACCGGGGCAAGAACGACCACAGGAACCCCGAAGACCGTCGCACCTAGTACGCAAGCTAGGATCAGGGCGGGACCTACGCCAATGCTCAGCATTCTGGAACCTCTTGAGTTGGCAACCAGCCAACGTGTGGGGCGCGCGAGCGCCAGTTTTTACATCTTCTTGAGTCCGGCACTACGTGGCCAGTACACGGTTCCGGCCGATTTCGCCGTCTTGCCAGCGACGCGAACGACGTACGAAACGTGATTGCGTGGGGCCCCTACGCCGGCACTCCGGTACAACTGCGGGAACTGATCTCGGTTTGGCTTGCCTTGTGTTGGCACAACCTCTTCGATCACGCCCTTCTTGGTTCGGGTGTATCCGCTTGATTGACTGGTCCAGGTAACAGTGTCACCCACCGCAAAAGCTTCGGGCGTGCCCTGCCCTCCCTGCTGCATCTTCGATTCATGCACCTGCTCCGCGGCGCTGTCCATCGGCAGACTATGGATGACCTTCGTCCAGTCAGATATGAATGCCTTGTTCGACATATTGTTCTCAGTCCTTCTTGCGCAAAGCCACGCATTGGAGGTAAAGAATCGGCCGCTGTTGGATCGCTCGGGAGAATTCAGGCGATGTGGAGGCGAGCTCAAGGCGATGGAGACATTCCTGTGCTTGCACATACTGCCCCAGGTCGATCGACGTCTTGCCGTCTGACAACACTGCCTTGTACTCGATGTATGCGCCGTCCCGGTCCACAACTGATGCTGGCACAGAGCCATTGTCAATCTTGGGCTTCGAGGTCCCAGAGGCTGACGTCTGCTGTTGCGCAATGGCCAGCAGAGGCACAAGGCACGCGATTAGTGTGAGAATCTTCTTCACGAGCATTTTCCTTTGAAATCCGGCCCAAGAGCGCATCGGGAGCGCTTCTGTTCGGAGCTTGCCTCGACATCCCACATCTTGCTCAAACATTCCCGGCAATCTAGGGCCTGCAAATCCGGCATCCCGGCCAAAAGGCATTATCGGCAGTCCGCCAGGGAACTTCAGCGTTGACTGGTTCAGCTCAGGACCGGGGGTGACGGTCTTGCCGAGGCCGGAGCGCTTCCGTTCGGTAAATACAGCAATCCCAGCCGTAGTCCCTTCAGGATTCGCGCAGCGGCATCACTTTGGGTCGGTTCAACAGCAGCGCTCTTCAAGCCCTATGACGGCTCAACAGAGAAGTTGGGTCGATCGGCCTGCTGGCGATGCGCAATCGACAACCGCCAGGCCAAATGGAGCCGTTCGCCTGCCAGCCGAACGCGGACATCAAGCGCCCTGTACCTGCTCTCTCTTGCTATCTGACGTGTGGGGCGCGGACTCTAGTGACGACGCAGCAAACTGCCTAGCAATCTTCGGAAATTTTCAGAGAAGACGTACCAAACCCCGTAGTACGTTCCGACCAGGAGCAGGAGGCACAGGATCACCCAGAATCGCCTGTCCCCGGAGAGAACGGAAAGCAGCCTCGACAGGGCATATATCTCCGCAGCGATCGCTGAATTCGATAGGAATACGCCTGTGAAGGTCGAGCCCGGGTCTTTGTCAAAACCCATTGCGACATACATCGGCAGCGCCCAAAGCACCACGACTAGGATTCCGAGAAGTTCCATGGATTTTTCTGTCAGGTTGGCGGTACGGCCAGCGCCAAGCATGGCCAAGAGGCCTCGCCGCCGGCCATCATCGACTCGCTGCTGGCGTACAAATCCAGTCGCAAGAGTCCTGGTCGATGCCAGTCGCTTCGACATACATGTTCGAGTTCCGCAATGGACGCATGTCGCATGAGCTGCGTCGCGTCGTGCGATCTCCCTTGAAGAGGCTCCCGGACGAAAGGGTGTACCCGCGCATCGTGCAGACGCCCAACTTTCCTTCGAACTCCGCCTTTGGTACTTCTACTGAGCATCGGAACACTTGGGGATCGATCTCGCGTAGCGAACCCTTGAAACGCACGATATTGGCCTTGTAGCCGCTACCGATCTCCTCCAGAACGCACTGAGTCGACTGGACCGTCATCGTGAGATAAACGGGCTCACTCCTGGGTGCATGCGTGCACGCAGTTGCACACGCCACTGCGGCCGCCCAACCACTCAATTTACAAACAATGCGCATCGACACCTTCCTCTACCAAGGGTTCAAGCGATTCATGGGCGGGCTGGCTCGACGGACACGTTTCACATCGTTCGCAGCATGGACTTTTTCTTAATGATTCCTGGCTATTGGAAAGGCCAACCTTTTTCAATCTTGTCGCTTGTGCGCGGGTTGCCTCCCGGCCCACGGCCCATGTACCAGATCACCGCGAGGGCGACGCAGCCGATTCCGCCGCCATAGAGAAAATCATCGTGAAGAACCAAGCCGTTGATGAACAGCAGCAGCATCAAGCACGCAAAGACCACATCCCGTTGAGTCCATCGACCTATCTTCTTCATTTCGAACTCACCAATTATTCCGACCCACCCCTAGAATTAGTCCAGTCTTCTTGCAAGATCACCAGCTTCTCGCGCAGCCGACTTCTCACGTGCCTCAACTAAAGAGGCAACATTCTGGTTGAAACACTCTCGGAAGAAGGTCTTGCTGGCATCTCCCACTCTCCCGCTATCGGAAGTGAGTTTGTTGCAGTGGTCGGCGATGCCCTGAATATCTTGCTTGTGTGTGTATCGCGCAATCCAGATTGGCGTGAATAGGCCAAGGGTGTAGAAGACGCTTGCTGTACCGACGATTGCGACCGTTCTTTTCATTAACGATGTTCTCTAACGTCTTGTGAAGTTGGATTCTTCCGATCAGAACGAGGCCGGCGCTGCCCCTACGCGACGCAGGAGCGCAGCAACTTCGCCGATACCAAACATCTCATCTGCCGGTTGCTCACCCCCGCGCATGATCGCTACCGAGACGGCTGCATTTCGCGCAGCTACGCGCTCGCGGTACAGCGATTGCAGGCCGGCCACCAGCAACTCACGGTCTGCAGCCTCAACCATCGTCGTCAGGTCAATGTTGTTGCTATCGATATCCAATTTCGAATCTCCGGTCACGATCCTGCGTGCCTGGGCGGCCTGCCGTTCAGGCCCGTCACTCACCCATCCTATTGATCTTCGCCATGACGCGATCCTGGGCTTGCAGACCGTATAGGGCCGCTGGCTTACTTCGCGTCGAGGTGTCCCTCGCCTTCTCAGAGGTGCCTGTTCGCCTCAGCCTAAACCCCGCAATGCCCGCCATGATCCTTTCGTGGTGTTATAGGTCAACGCCAACCGGCAAGATCACGTGGTAGCCGCTAACTTGCGGGACAAGGCGACGCGCTACCTCAATCAGCGTCTCGTTGGTGAAATCGTCGGCAATAGGCTCGGAGACCAGAACCTTTCCCCGCCGTCCAGAGGCTTCGCTGTACTCAACAATTGCCGCCAGCTTTGGCGATTGCCGATGCTTCACCAGAAACATTGCACTCTTCATATCCTTTTCCGAGGTCCCTACTGCGCACCGAGAACGGTCAAGTATCTCAAAAACTGGCGCAAGTTTTTGCCTGTGCGTCTTACCATTGGCGTTCTGAAGGAACGCATGAGCTGAAACTGTGGCCATCCCATGCGTAGAAGTAAGGTCCGTACCCCCCCTTAACCTGCTCAGGAATCCAAATTTTCACGACGTCGTAGTCCTGGCCGGCCCCCCGACGTTGTTCGTGCTCAACCATCGCCAGACTCGCTAGAGCAGCAAGACCATATTCGCCGGTCAAAACGGCGATGACGTGCTCGGGCCCCCCGTTGATTTGCACGCGGAATTCATTCGAATCGCTCATGTTGGTTTCCATTAGGTTGATTCCAGCACGAAGGCTTGGTGGGCCCCATACTCGGCAAGGACAGCCCGGGCATGCTTCAGCACTTCAGAACGTGGGGCCAATTCTGAGGTTGCCACGTCAGGCGCGTTGACGAGCGCGGCCAGCGCGGCTCCCAAAGCATTCCGCCCTTCCAAAAGGCGCTTGTAATCTCGCTCGCACATTTGGATCACGATTATTGTTCGTCCTACTTGCCTACTTGCCTACTTGCGTCTCGCCGTTTGTCGCCTTCCGGCCGACCAACTCCCAATTGATCTGGCCGCCACGACGGCAATCCACTTTCCCACCGCTGACGATGTCGGAGCCTCCGCCACTAGCACAGGAAACAGGCATCGCCTGGACCCTCACGGGTACCTGCTCGTCATAACGGATCGGCCAAGATCTCGACTTCGTTGCGCCTGCAACGGTCGCGTACACGATCAGGGAGCATTTGTGCGCCTTCCCCTTGTTGCATCCAGACGGGGTGAATTCCAGACTGACGTCTCCACCACTCGCGCCAGGAGGCAGATATCCCATAGCTTTCAGCGCGTCGGTCGACGGGTGGAGCGATTGTCCATAGGACGATCCATGCGGAATCGTCATCACCCTCTCGCGCACGTCTGCGCCATCGTACAAGGCGGTGGCATTAATAGCCGCGTAGGCGTTGGCGGCGCTACTAAGCAGCTCGAGTTCGGTCAGAGCACCTGCAGCGTAGGCATTCATCCCTGTCGCAAGCATCGCGACAGCCAGTGTCAAAGGCAAAGTCTTCATTGTTGAGGTCACTGTCGGCTTCCGGCCGCTGCGGTGCGCATCTCGCGCCAGATTTTCCTAATCGTGTTCTCGAAGCTCTGCAAGAGATGCTTTCTTCCCTGTTCAAATAGTCAGGAGTTTGACCACACCGACTCCACCCAAGAAGATGGCTGCAACGCCCCAAGCGGGTAAGCCGAGGGCAAGCCCAACCGCACCGCACGCCGCCGCAAAGCACACACCGGCCACAATCTTCCCGCGTTGAATTTCGCGATACTGCCTTTCCGCCTCCTTGTACGCAGCGTCGGCAGCTGCAAGCCGCACATCGTTCTGAATGCCGCCTGCTTTGCAGGCGGCTCTAACGGCGTCTCGTTGCTGCTGCACGCGAAGTAAGTTTTCTCTTGATGCGCTCATTACTGTTTACCCATTAATGAATGTCAGGCGCGCGAACCACCACTTCTACTTGATCGTTCTCGGCGTTCCCATACGGAGGACCAGCATCAGCAGCGTTCACTTCGTCATCGCCGCATTGCACGACAACGCACGGGTTGCCGGTCTCGCCGGCCTGAAGCGATGCGGACTCAATTTGGCCGCTCCACAACTGCATCTCATCCGTCTCGATGCACAGCTCGATGTCCTGATCGTCGGCAATGCCCTCAATGAGCGCTCGCAGTTCTTTCGCTTTCATTTTTCCAGTTAGCGGGCGCGAGGCACCGGGCTGATGAACTCGTTGGGAAGTTCGGAGGCCTTGTCAGCGCCTCTCAAGCGCCGATAGATCCAGGCGACGAGGTAGACGACTCCAGCACCGGCCAGCGGCAAATAGGCCAGTAAGGCGAGGCCGGACAGAGCGCATAGACCTAGTGGCGGATTATCTGCCATGGGCGAGAGGCTGAGATTCCCGCAAACGCCATTCCATGCACGGTGGACGATAAAGAAGAGCCCAATGGCGATCATTGAGTAGATCAGTACGCAGCCCATACTCAGAGCGAATCGGTGCGCAATTTTCATCTGACTTTTCCTTTCATTGATCACCATCTTTGTGTCGTTGCTCGACACCATTCGCGTCAACGTGACGGACCGACTCCCAAACTTCTTGAACGGCTGAACGGACACGGTCCACAGCGGGATCATCAGCCGCGCGGCGTTGGGCAGCGACGGCAATGGTGAGAGCCACGAGTGCGACAAGTCCGAGTGCTAACCAGATGGCCATGTTGTTTCCTTTCCCGTTACGGTTTATATCCGGGCTGATGTATAGGATCGGTCGGGTGCCCTCCACAAATTCGACACCAGAACACCCCATCCGACGGACGATCCATCGGGACAACGGTATGACCAATCAGCTCCCTTTCCTCGTTGTAGTAACGAGGATCGAGACGAGGCAGTCCGGCCCAATCGAGCGGCTTCTTACCGTTTCGGCTCACGGGCATTTTTCCTTGTCAGACCACACGGTCGGGCGTCTTGCGCCGTGCGGCCTCGATCGCGCGGTCAGCCCACACGACTGCGAGAGCTTGGCTGCTGGTACGGAATCGATCGGCACTTCCGTCGTCTCGGATGAACTTGCCAGAGTGGGCCTGTGTGTCGATTTGTGCCTGCGCACGCTGATCTGTGGTTGGTGCGAACATCGCCATTCCCTCAGTTTTTCCGTTGCTACGCTGCTCGACTACTTGCCTGTCGTTGTCTGTCATCCGACTCGATCATCACTGACATGAACTCAAAGAACTCATCCTGGGGAAGAGCATCGAGCCAGTCGTCGTATTCACTCTCCGACATGGCATAAAACGTCTCACCCATCGCGTTGATCTTCGCCATGACGCGATCCTGCGCTTGCTGATCGTATAGGGCAGCTGGCCGCTTTGCCGGCGATTTAGCCCTCGCCGCCTGCGAGGTGCTTGTTTGCCTCAGTCTGAACCCCGTAATGCCTGCCATGCTTTTCCCGTGGATTAGTTGGGAAGGATCACCGGCTTGCCGGCCGCGTCAACCACGCCATAGGACTTCGAACCAAAGCTCCGCATTGCGGGCTCCTTACGCATTGCGTCGGCGCTCATGGCAACGACATCGAAGTCTTCGATGGTCAGTGCCCGATGACTCGCTGCTCTGCGGGAACCTTCGCGCAAGCGGCGGACGGTGAAGGAACCTTCCCGGACTGGCGCCCGCGTCCGATCACGCAGATCGGCCCACAAGCCCCCGCCGTCTACGAAGATGCCTTCGATGCCATTGCGTGCCATCTCGGCCGCAGCCTCGACCGTAGAGAAGAAGCCGTAGCGCACCTCGACTTCGAAGTCCTCGGCTTGCCAGGTGGTAACAGATTGGTAGGTCATCTTGTGCGTTTCCTATCAGCCTTCAGGCCTCAACGGCGAATTCCAGAGAAGGTCGAGTTCCGCATTGCGGCTGGTACATGTTGCGCAGCACGAGCTTTGCCTGCTTCGGTAAGCCTAGGCGGTATAGCGAGCGCCGGCCTCGTTTGTAACTGGGCCAATCCGCTCCGCCAGGCCCTTCTTTACAAGCCGCATACCGTCGCGACCAACGGCACCTGGATAGACAGGGCGACGAGTATCCATGCAATGCAGGAACTCTGCTTTCCATAGCTCGACAAGCGCGATGCGCTCGCTATCTGTCAGCGTTTCCATCGTCGTATCCGGTTCTTATTTCCTGCGTGTATCAGCGAACAGCCTTGCCGCTCACCGTGTCAGAGTATTGTGGCTCTTCGCCATGCGTTCTGTAGGCGTTCGCCAAGTCCACGGGGGTCGCAAAGGGAGGTTCGATCGGACCAACAAAGAACTCACCTGGCCACCAATACCGTTGGACTGAGGAGCCATCCTTGATGACTCGCTCCCCATCGCGCGTGCCAACCTGCACCAAGCTCGGCAACACCGCGCCGCGCTTGTAGTACCAGTAGGCCCCGTCCTTCGACGGGATACCCTCGATTCGAGGAATCTCGTTGCTGGCAGTCATGCTTTTCCGTGGTCAGTGCGACTGAGCCTGATTTCGCTTCGCCTCGATCTTCAGCGTGGCAATACGGCTCTCTGCCTGCATTTGCAGAAGCTTGCTGACGCTCTCTTCATTAGCACGACTTCCCACCGCCGCTTGGCCGATGGGCGTACTGATCCGCCAAGCGAGAAGTCCCATCAGCAGTGCGCCCGCGACTGCGCCACCCATGCGCACCAGTGCCACCTTGCGGCGGGTTCCCATGAGGACTGGCAGAAGCATTGACATCACGCAGACGGCGATGAACAAAACCGAGACTGGGTTAGCCCCGTACAGACCGAAGTACACAGCTGCAGCCCCCAGAAGGACCGAACCGAAGTAGGTAGAGGTAGTCGTCATTTCGTTTTTCCCGATCTAGTCGCAGTTGGGACCAAGGACCATGAGCAGCGCCCCAGAAGCGGGACTTTCCCCAATCCCGAGGGTGTCCAGCACGCGATTGGTGGCCGACAGCGGGTAGGCGCCTTGCTGAAGCATGCTCAACTCGCCGGGCTCCAAGCCCTTCCCTGCCAAATAGCCCACGTACTCTGCTTTCGCTGAGTCGCTCACTCCGTAATCGAGACCCAGTTGGTCCGTGCACCAGGCCTCATCTACGATGTCGCGGAGCATGTCCTGACAAGCTGGCGCTCCAGCAACAGGCAGAACCCAGCCATCCAGATAGTTGCAAGACATGCCTCCGCATGGATGGCTACGCAGCTCCGCCCAATCCTGCCCCTCTGGCTGCTCCGCCGCCGCTGGCAGGAACCACACCAAATCCCACCATCGTTTTGTGTGGTCGGAGATTTCGTGAACCAGTCGCATGTTTTTTCCTGGTCAGATCGCGTTACAGACCCGCAGCTTGGTAACTTTCCTGCTATTCGGCCGTCAAACCCATGTTGGTCTCACGACGCCCCGCCGCGCCAGACTTCACACAACGAAGGCAATAGTCAAGGCGCCCATGCGATCGCCACCCGCCGCTCTTCAGTGATGCTCGCACCTGGCCCTTCGCCACATCCGATTGCGAGTGCATCTCTGTGACTCCACAGCCGTCACATGTCCATTGAATCCACGTTTCCAACATCGCGATCTTTTTTCGTGGTCAGAGTTACGGCATCGAGGCCGTTGCGCGTTCCTTGATGCGTCGAGTCATCACATCGCCCCAGCCTGGCCACTGCATGAGGTCGACCACCCCCTACGTTTCAGCGACCAGGCGTTTTCCCTTCACTTTGCTCGGTTCCGGTTCACATGCGTTTCTGCTGGCTTCTCTGTCTTCAGGAAGAAGGCGGCGACCAGCATTAGCAGCAGCCCTGCTCCAGCTACGATGACAACTACGTCAAATGGAATGTCAGGCATCCCCCCTCCTTTTCCGAGGTCTACAGTAGATACGTCATGCGAAACGAGTCATTAGGCACAAGACCCCGGCGAATGCGGCAGCTAATACCAGTCCATTCCAAGCCCTGCCCGGCATGCCTAGATGAAATGACGCACCTGCCACTACCGCTTGGCTCACCACCATCAAAGCGAGCAGGGGTCTTGGATCCTTCCCAAATGCCACACCGATAAGGCCAAGAGTTATGCTGCTGTAGGATATTGCAGCAGCCACAATGAACAGCCACTTCGCCCAGTTTGGGCCGTCACCGACGTCGCGGCTTTCGTCAAAGAAGCGAAGGCGAGTGAGGTCTTTGAGCTTCACAAAATTTTCCAGTCAATTACCTGATCGTGAAATCCCACGTCAGAGCGAAAATCGCCATAAGAATCACGCCGCCTACGTAGCCGATAGCGAACCCACCCGCAAGCGAGCTAGCTCGCGCCCTCCCTGTTTCCCCGTCCATTCTGGACACGATCGACATTTGCAGAACGCAAGGTACTGCAACCCCAAGGGGACTCACGAAAGTAGCGATAGATTTGGTCCAGCCTAGGAAGTACACAACGTAGATGCACGCCACCATAAACACCGCGCACATTACTGCAGCGAGTAGGACCAGCTTTGATTCCTTGTCCATGTGGGCAGTGTCGCTAAGTGTAAATTTCGGCGCAGACCTGATCTGGGGCCGCTGATCGAACACCGATTGGAGCGGGAATCGCTTACTCATCCTGTTGTCCTGATAATTGGTGCCTTCTATGGGCTTCTTCCGTTAGGTTGATTCCAGCACGAAGGCTTGGTGTGCACCATACTCGGCAAGGACAGCCCGGGCATGCTCCAGCACTTCGGAACGCGGGGCCAATTCTGAGGTTGCCACGTCAGGCGCGTTGACCAGTGCGGCCAGGGCGGCTCCCAAAGCATTCCGCCCTTCCAGAAGGCGCTTGTAATCTCGCTCGCACATTTGGATCACGATTCTTTTCCTTTGAGTTCTGGCCCGAGAGCGCAACAGGAGCGCTTCTGCTCGGGTCCACCCTCGGTATCCCACATCTTGCTCGAAGATTGCCGACATTCTAGGGCCTGCAAACGCCGAAATTCGCGGCCAAAGAGCATTAACGGCAGTTCGCCATGGAACTTCAGCGTGGACCGTATCAACTCAGAAACGAGATTGGTGCATCTTGACGATGCGGAAGAGCGTCCGTCCTGCACTTACAGCCCTCCGCGCTTCAGCCGAAGGTCTTTCTGGAATCGCGCAGCGGCACGATTTTCGGTCGGTTAGCCCAAAAGAAAAACCCGCCGGGGCCCCTAGTGGGACCCACGGCGGGCGTGATGGCTTGTTGAAGACTACCTTCAGAACGAAGGTGGCGCGGGGGCGTCGTCGTCACCCTCGATGCAAAAGAACGTGGGATCTGCGCCGAGCCTTGCTGCTTCGACATCCAACTGGGACTGGGTCAGATGCTCATCCGATACCACGATGAGATCTCCCCCAATGTAGCCGCCCTCTCGGCAGGCCTTGCCAATTTCCTCCAACGAAATCGTGGAGAGGTCGATATCGTCGTCGTGCAATACCGTGTACTGCAGCACGGCTTTTCGTACCTCGGTTAATCCCGGGGTACTCGAGGCTCCGTTTGCTTCCAATGCAGATTTTGCTTGGAAAGCCTCCCAGGTTGCTGCGGCACGATCGAACAGAGTCGCTACCTGCTCCAGTGACAGTCCCATGGAGTCCGCCAGGGCCTTCTTGTCCAACGAATTCTGGGTCGCCAGGATCTCGGCCAGCAGCCGCGGGAACTGGACGTCATCACGCTCCCATGGCGTTCGTGCTACCTGCGAAACTGTCGCGCTTTCCTGATTGGAAGCTGTGTGCCGGATGCCTCGCTGCACGTCGCCCACGATGAACTTCGGGTTCTGTGCCTCAAACCAGCGCCAAACAGTCTCCGTTTCGACACCCTTGGAGAAGTGCAGGAACGCCCCGTCAAGATTGCGGCCATCCTCGGTAACGGGGACGTCGCGGAGGGCATCCCAAAGCCCGTATAACTCGCTGAGCGTGCGCAGCGGCAATGAGCCATAGCCGTTTGCTGTACGCCAGGCATTGTGGGAAGACGATTCTGTGTCGGTCCACGCTTTCATCTGCGCGTATGGTCCATACGTGATGTCAGCAATATCACCGTTGCGCCACTCTTCCGCTTTGAAGAGGCCATTCCCTTCATTTCGAATGATGAAGCCCGAATCGGTCCCGTCATCGTACAGATAGGTCTGGCACTCTCCGGGGCCTGGGATTTCGTTTTCCGGATTTTCTCCATCTGCCCGCCCGGCACGATGTCCCTGGAATGTTGACCACGCTTCATCGCTTGTTTCAGGTCGGTATCCCAGATTCTTCCAGGCCAGTACGCCACGGACATAGCCCGCGGCATAGACACGATCAGGATGTTGATCCATTTCACGTACCTTTGCCCGCTCTGCCTCGGCAGTTCCATCGTGGAATCCCCAGTTAAATCGCACACGGTCTGGAAAGGAAGAGTCGTTCGTCGGCTTTTGCGAGACTTCCGGCGTGCCCTCCTCGAGCACGCGATTGACGTTGAGGCCGGAAGGCTCGATTACGACTTGGGTACTCGACTCGGGCTTGATGTTCAGCATATTCCTGCTCCTACAAAGAAAATTGCGAAGCAGGTGCCCCCACGGGGTCACAAGCCCCGCATGGGTTAAAGACGTCCACCAGGTGGTGAACAGAACCGCGGCTCAGAGGCCGCGTTGGTTGGCTTCAATCCGGCGGCTACTGCGCCGGCGAGCTCCCTGCAAAACGGACGACCTCCGCGATTCGTCGGTAAACCTGGTTACCTATGTCGACGTCTCTGGAGGTTGGCCGCTGAAACCTGGCCCGGCGGGTTACTTCCCAAGCTCAGCCAGCACATCATCGTCACTGATTTCGGCAACCTCAGTACCGCCATCCATGCCGAGGAACTTCAGTTCGCCCTCGAGCTCGCGCTCAGCCTGAGCGACCCATACCTGCCGCACAGCCCTTTCCTCTTCGGATCCGGCTGTTGCGAGCCGGGCGCGCTCACGCAATAAGCGCTCATGGAGTGCCACTAAATGCGACGTGTCTGCACTCTGATTTCGGTTGGCCACGCCAGGTGATTGATGCTGGTCACCGACACTGGGTGGAAACACTGCATCGGGCGGCAATTCCGTCCAACCGAATTGCACACGCCGAGCATCGGGCTTGATTGCAAGAACTTCCTTGTACCGCGCGAGGCGCGGAGCGTTGTTCCGGTGGTTAGCCTGGAGCAACTCTCGCATTTCGCTGACTGGCAGACCCTTGTCTACCGCGTACTCGGCCAGCCTGGCAGGATCTCCAAGCAGCTGCTCACGCTTGGCTTGTTCCTGCTCCATCGTCAGCACCCGCGCCGTCAACTGCCGCTTGTTCAACCCGACGATCTCGGTGTCAAACTCTGCCGTGTCCGATTTCATGTTCATTTCCGTACCCCTCCTGAAAGGAGCACGAGCAAACCCCATCAGGGCAACTCGTGCCCCAAGGCGTTGATGCTACTGCTCAGACCGTCACAATTTCTTTCCAGGAATTTCTGGAAAGAGCCTGCTCATTCTCGGCAGATCCTCTGTTGAATCGAAGGTGACACGATGCCCACAGCCGACAAATGTCGATTGTGGGCACGGTGCGGCTTGCATTAGAGCTTGCGCCACGTCTCGCGGCGGATTGGATTGAACACCCAGTTCGCTTCCAAATCACCGAACTTCGCATCCACCACCTCTGCCGGCAGCCGTCCGAGAACGATTGCCTGGAAAGTAGCGTCATCCAGAGAGAGCCCGACCTTCGTCACTTGCTCTGCATAGGTCTTGTAGAACAAGTCCTTACAACGCATCAAGTAATCGCTTGGTTTGGGCAGCGGCAGCTCGAGGAGGTGAGCCATGACCGCTTCGGACTGGTACAGCACTGCAGCGTTGCGAATCACCAGCACCAGCGACAGAAGGCCTCCAGTTACCTGGACATCATGCGGGTGAAGCTTATTGATCGACATTTCCTGCTCCGAAAAGGAATCAGCGAAGCAGGCGCCCCATGGGGTCACTAGCCCCGCATGGGTTGAAGAGATCCACCTGGCGGTGAATAGAACCGCAGCCGGTTGGCAGCGGCAGGCTGGCATTCGGCCCAGCTACCGTTGGAATTCGTTGGAAGGATAGCACGACAATTCCCAACAGGAATCTGTTTGTTTCTCCACCTTCAAACCGTTCTTGGGCAGGCTTGAACGCCGAACATTGTTCGGTATCGTTTGATCTGTGATCGGCGCCACGGCGCAATGCCCGCGCAAACCATCTTGAGAGTGAAGAATGCGTACCGAACAGGAAGTGATTGACCAAACCAATGCCCTTGCGCGAAAGCTCTACGAGATCCGCGGGTACACGGCACCCGAGGGCTACCGATTCGATCGTGCGACCCATCCGCACGAAGCGGAGGCATGGCAAGGGGCCTGCGCCGCACAGGTCATGTTGACCGACACCGACCCCGAAGACGCTTTGTCCAATCTCGAATAACGAAGTGAGAGCCAGAAGACGAACATGGCAAACCCCACTATTGACCGCATTCTCGAAACGAAGGGCATCAATGAGGCCTACAGTGCTGCGTGCCAGCTCATTCGCGACCAGCAGGCCGAAATGAACGCCTTGTATGCCTCTCGATTTTTCGAGGTGCGCGTGCTCGACGACGGTAAGAAGAAGCTGTGGCCAACCACAGAAGCTGCGATCAGCCGGGCATTCGACCTGCAGGACTGCTTTGACGGGCCGCTCCCGGACTTTTTCTACTGCGATCAGGATGGTCAGTTGCATGCAGTGTCAGTGGGCGCACAGAGGCCCATGAATACGGATGAAGAGTGCCCGTTTCACTATGCTTCGTCGGCCCTGCTGGCCAACGGCCAGGTCGTCGGCCACGTCATCTACACGGATCACTGATGCCGTTTCGCACTGAACGCCGGCAGGACGCACCCCGCCCTCCCGGCAATCCTCCGCCGGCCGATATCAAAGCTGCCCGGTTACGCGCTGGCATTTCCCAGGCTGCAGCTGCGCGGCTCATCTACAAGACGACTCGTGCATGGGAATTGTGGGAAGGCGGCGCACGACGCATGGACCCTGCATTCTGGGAACTGTTTCTCATCCGGATTTCGGGTAATGCTGCGTAATGGGCATTGCTCGACGCTCGTCACGATCGCACCATGATCTGGGTTACCAAAGAGGGAATGTCGATGTCTCGATCAGCACCAGAAATCACGCGCACACGACCAGCGGGCCCTGATCACCAGGTGGTGACATCCGAGGGCGGGAAAGGAAGCTATCGACGTCGCCCGTGCGACAAGTGCCCATGGCGCGTCGACGCCGTTGGGGAGTTTCCGGCCGAGGCGTTTCGTCATTCGGCGGAGACGGCGTACGACATGAGTTCCCATACTTTTGCCTGCCACGATTCCGGCACGAGCAATCCTGCGATGTGCGCCGGCTTCCTACTTCGGGGTGCGGCACACAACCTCGCGGTCCGACTCAAGATGGTTAGAGGCGACAGTTTCAGCGACGTGGTCGATGGCGGCCACGAGCTTCACGAGAACTATCGTGCGATGGCGATCGCAAATGGCGTGGCGCCGGACGATCCAGTTTTGGGTGCCTGCCGGGACTGATTTCGACCACGGGACTCAACAACACTGGCTATGCCAGCTGCAACCACTGCGGCGCAGAGTTTCGGTTGTTCACCATTTTCAACCGCGACATGCAGGGGCTATGCAAGGTGTGGAAGCGCCGCCACGAGCGCGTCTGCTCGAAGAGAACACCGAAGGAGCGTCGTCAGTGGGCACGACCTTACACCGGCACAGACCGATTTGAGAGCGCAATTACCGTCGATCTATCCCACGTTGGTTTCATCGACGCGCCGCCGTGCAAACCACGAGTGGAGTGAGGGTAGACGTCGGCACTCACGCTTGGGAAGACCCCGTCTGGAGCGCACCATAGCGCCTGGTGACGCACATGGGCGAGCACCCGGCTCCGCTCAGGTACTAAAGTATCATTTGCTTGTGAAATTGCACTTTGGTGCAAGTCAGAAGTGATACTAAAGTATCATCCTCGCGCCGGTTGATACTTTACTACTACTTCTACACACCCCTTGGAAAGTTTGGAAGATGGTACTAAAGTATAATTTCGATCAGCAATGACACTTTAGTACCACCATGATCACTTTGGGCGAAGTTTCGAAGGCGCTCGCCGAGCGCGCGAGCAAGCGTCGGTACGGCAAGATGCAGCTCGCCGCCGACGCAGGAGTCACATACAGGACACTCAGCCACGTGCTGAGCGGCGACCAAGACTTCAAAGTGTCCACGCTCATGGCGGTGGCCGACCGGCTTGGCTTGGAGTTGGTGTTGGTACCCAAAGAGGCGCGTGCAATGTTTCCGTCCGGGAATAGTGCCCGTTCGACCGTTGAGCGCCCACAACTCCGCATTGATGGTCTGAAGGCCTCACTCCGAGGTAGCGAATCCGGAAAGGAACGGACTTCGGGAATCCAAAGCAAAGTCCAAGCGCGACTGGCACGTGTGCGCAAGGGAGGCGCGTGATGCTGTTTCGCGCCCTGGCAATCAACATCGGCACGCTGCGTGTCGGCACCCTGTTCAAGTACGGGACGGATGACCCGATCATTCGCTTCGTCGCGAGCGACGACTACATCGACCTGCCGCAACCGCCGACGCTCTCCCTCTCTATGCAGGCGGCAGACCCTGCTCAGCAGCGCGCGTTCTGGGCAGATGTCACCCAGCCGGTATTCAACGGCAGCTACTCGGCCAAAAAGGACGCCTTCCTCCTCCCGGCATTCTTTCAGGGATTGCTGCCGGAGGGCGTGTTCCGCGACCACATCGCAGCGGAACGCAAGTGCGAACCGGATGATCACTTTGAAATGCTCGCTGCCACGGGGCGAGACCTGCCTGGTAACGTCTCCGCGCGTCCCGTTGAGCTCGACTTCCAGGAGGTCGCTCACCTGGTCACACAGGACGCTGATTCGCTCGAAATGAGCGTAGTCGCTGAGCCGATGGAGGACGGCATGTCGGTATCAGGCATGCAAGCCAAGCTGGGCGTCTTGAAGGAAGGCGACCGCTACGTGGCGCGTACCAAATTGCAGGACACGCACATCATCGCCAAGCTGCCGGTGGTTGGTTACGCCCTCCTCCCGGAACTTGAAGACCTTTCCCTGCGCCTTGCAGCCGCAGCCGGCGTCACGGTATGCGAGGTCACGCTCGAGCCGTTGGAAAAGCTCGCCGTTGAGCACAATTACGACTTGGGGGATGAAACGACCGGCAAGACAAACTTTCTGGCCGTCACGCGATTTGATCGGTCCCCTGGTGGCCGTATCCACGCGGAAGACTTCGGGCAGATTCTGGAGATTCAGCCCGAGAACAAATACCGCTCGAGCTACTTCGACATTGCCGCCGTCATGTTGGACGAACCCACACTTGGCGAACCGGCGATCCATGAGTTGCTGCGCCGGATCACCGTGAACGAGTTGCTGGGAAACCCCGACATGCACATCAAGAACATCGGTGTGCTCTACCTGGACGGTGTAAGCCCAACGCTTTCGCCAGCGTACGATATCGTGGCCTACAGCGCCTACAACAACCGCCAAGGGCACGGGCTCTACATCATCCCGCCAGAACTCTTGCCGCCGCCGCCAAAGGATAAGCCTGCACCGAAGCAGCGCTTGAGTCCGACAATCCTACGCAGATTCAGCGAGAACCTAGGCTTGCCCGAGAAACCTTTGGCCACAGTCGTTATGCAAACCGTGCAAAACGCGGTCAAGGCGTGGCCGCAGATGATTGAAGAGTCGAAACTCACTGCCCGGCAGAAGGAAAACTTGTTGGCCTTCTTCAACAGCCAACCCATGGTGGCGTCCGCCCGTGCACGTCTGGAGCGCCACGCAGCAGCATAGCTCACGGCCAACCGAGAATAGCGGCAGTCGGCCGCCGACGCGAGCACATGCCCTCGGCGGAGCCGCTGCCTACCTGAAGGCCATGATCGCCAACGCGATCGCAATGCAAGGGCCTACCCACTTCACGATGCCGTGAATTTTGTCCAGGCTCGCGATGAGATGATCGATGGCCGTCGCCACAGGATCATTCCCCGCGCCGGCGGCCGGGGCAACGTCCTCATTCAAAAGGCTGTCATCTGCGCTCTGCAGCGCGGCCGTGGGGCCCGCTTCTGCCTGATTCGCATCGGCCTTACGCAGATCTCTGCTAGACGATGCAAAGTGAATCGATTGCACTGAGCCGGTGGCCAGCTCCGGGAGATCAATCGTGTTATCCCGCTTGTTGGGTCGGATGAACAGATGGCCTCGCGACGACACCGGCGCCATGGTGTGCTCGGTTGTATAGAGCCCACGCAATGAGAGACTCAACTGCATATCGTGGATCTCGCCGTTACGGACTTCCGCGACAAGGTTCTCAATGAATGGCTTCGGCAAGTAGCATTCGACCCACCATTCGTCGCTGTTCCCGATCTCCCAATCGCCTCTGTTAAAGCCCAGCATCGCGCGACCCAACTGGCCAAACTCGAACCCGTCGGGCCCGGGTTCGGGCGCCTCACGAGTTGCGCGCGGTTCCTCGGCTCCAAGAACAATGGACAGTTTTCGGACTTTCGAGGTGGGGTCGCCGACCACCGAGATCGAATAGTCCTCGAGCACCGCGGTACCTCGGACGCGCGTTACCAGCTGCGGCAGATCACCCTGTTCCTGAGGCTCCCTCAGGAAAGTCAGCAGTTCGAGCGTCTGCGCTTCCAACCAGATGCGGCGGTTCGGATAGTAAGTGTGCGACTTCCCTTCCGTGTCGGTGTACTGAAGCTCACCACCGCCGATGTCCTTCACGTCCACAACGACTTTCGGTTGCCCACGTGCCATGCCGCCTCCCCAAGGTTGAACCCGATTCTTCTATGCCAAATGATACAGCCGCGATTGATGGCCTGACGCGCGGTCCGTGGCGCCGTTTCCCCCTCTAGCAATGTGGTAAGTCACCAGGTCTATGCGCATGGCAAACCCGATCGCATGGGGCGCGCAGGCTTTGCCGGCAAAGGTGGCTTTGAAGGACATGTTGGCCGGATATTCGCCAGCGTTCGGCGGACCCGATCGCGCGCGGAAGCACGCTTCAAGATGGACGGGCGTGTCCATTTCGGGCGTGCCCGGAACGGAATGGAATCACTGCGCTGATCCGGATCGCGCGCAGGCCGCTCCCAGGAGATGGCCGCTGCTCGGTTAGCGGCTTTGCCTCAGTGGTCGGATGAATTCCTCGCGTTCCCCAGCAGCTGAATGCCCCAAGGGGTGACAGCGTGATCTTCCGCGCGCTTCACGCTTCTTTCCAGGCGGGCCTGCCGGCGACGGCTTGCCCGCAGATCCGTCCTAATGGTGTGGATAGCGAGATCGCAGAATGGTCATGGCTAGCCGCGATAGCACTACATACAGAGCGCCAACAAAACAGTACAGGAACGATGGGAAAAGGAAGAAGCCGAGCATCTCATCTTGGCCGAAAAAGACCAACCAGCCAGTGATGACCGCACTGAGAAAGATGAGGACTTCAGCAGCGTTTGCCGCACGCTCGAGGATTCGGCGTTTACGCTCGTTCATGGCCATGCCCCCTACGGCGATGCCAAAACAACACTCGGCGCGCAAGAAACCAAATCGCGGGCACAGTCAAAGCGCCCAGGGCCGACCATGGACCAATCGCCGCCCTGCCCACCGTCACGTACACGAAGTGCATGGCCATCAGCCAGATCGCAAGCGACGCGCAGGCAAACAGCCAAGTTCTGCAGCCGATTACTTTTTCCATAGTGGATTCCTTAGCGGCTCTCGCCGTGGATTTGGTGACCAAAGGATCCATCTACCGCACCGTCGGCTTTGTCGCTATTGGCATCTTTCGTGCCGACAAAGACGCTTCCAAGGAAGGTGCAGAAGTTCATCATGAAGAGATACGCGACGACGCCAGCTGCCGCCTGCATGGCCACGGCCGTCAATCCATTACCTGGGATCTTCAGCGTACACAAGACAAGAATCACCAGGAGCCCGAAGGTGAGTGCCGCATTTTTCTTAGCTGCCATGTTGTGTTCCTAAGAGGTTGTTCGTTTGGCGTTCCGCAGGCCTATGCCGAGCCGACCAGGTTCCAGGCTAGAACGAAGATTGCGACGAGGACCTGGCCGCCTACGTACCCGCCGAAAATGCCCAGCGCTATTGCGCTTGCTTGCGATCGTCGCGTTTCGCCATTCATCCGCGAGGTGAGCGACAAGTAAACGGCGCACGGAAGCGCAACCCCGAGTGGACTCGCGAACGTGACGATGCTCCTGCTATAGCCGAGGTAAAGCACCACGTAGAAGCACGCGAGCATGAACAGCACGCCGGCCGTAACGGCAAATGCGACCACACGCGAATCCCGATCGAACTTGGCGCCCGCCATCGGCTGCGAAGGCACTGGCGTTGTGGCATCGGTCGAAGATTCAAAGACAGATTTGATCGGGAAGCGTGTACTCATGGACTTTTCCGAGGCGTCACATCTGTGCATTGCGAACGCGTACCCAAGCGCCAACGCTCGGGTTCTCGATGTACTGGGCCGCCTTCCCCTCGAAGTTGGTCTTGGCGTTGCAATCGATTGCCATCATGTACAGCCGGTCACCTTTCTCGCTCACGAGGTCGAAACTCCGAACACCGTTCTTGCCGTCGCCATCGAATTTCACGGTCGCATGCTCTTCCGTCAGTAGGCGAAGATCCTTGTCGGAAACGCTTGCCAAGCGATGGCTCGCTTCAAATGTACGCAGCACAGCCTTATCGTTCTTGATGCTGATGTGTTCCTGCTTGACCTCGTTATCAAGGTAGCGCGCGAAATCCCCCTCCGGGCTGCACGTTGACGCGGCATGAGCAGCACCTGCCAACGCGACCAAAACGGCTAACACAAGACTCGACTTCAACATTTGTTCTTCCATTTTAGTGTCTGCCGGCGTCCGGCCGGGTGCGGGGCGCAGTTCTCGCCAAGTTGGGTTTTCCTATTTACATGACTTGACGAGGATTCCTGCGCCAGTGCAACCAGCCGTAGGAAATGCTCGCCCCCACACCAATGACTCCTAGCATCATGGCGAGCCAAGACAAAAGTGTTAGCAGCCCAGTCGTCACCAGGTGAAGGGTTGTTCCGGTCTCTGGCAGTACCTGGCTCCACCAGCTCCAGACGATAGCCGGAATTTCGGGCTTCACCATCCCGGCAAAGAGCCATGCAAATAGCATGAGCGTGATACCCCTTTCAGAGGGCTTAGGCGAGCCATAAGCCTGGTCTAGCCAGATATAGGCAGCGCAGCCAATGGCGAAGATGACAAGGACGACGAACGAAAGCAGATGCAACACAGGAATCTCCGATCTTTCCTAGGCCTTCCGGGAGTAGTGGATGCAGCCAAACTGCGGGCCGGTTATCACCATCCCACCGATCACGTAGTCATGCCGCCCAGGATCGGCCGGCTTCGCAATCTCATCCGGAGCCAATTCGTGCGGGCTCAGTTGGAATCGCCCGCAGGCGCCTCGCTCGATGGTGCCCTTCTCTATGTGCTCAAAGGGCTCAAGCCTGCGCCAGCTCGTGCAGTTTTCGCAGGTCTTGGTGCTGCCGTATTCGCCGATCATTGCCAAAACTCTACCTAGTTCTTGGTGACCAAGGACGCATGAAATGCCGCCAGCGATGACACGACGTCAATGCCAACGATATGTAGCACTACACCGGCTACGACCACCATCGCCACCGCAGAAAACAAAGCCTTTCTGAACCACGGCAACCGTTCGTCGAACTCCCGTTGCCGCATTCGCATAAGGTGTGGTCCATAGAGACTATCGTGCAGCCCTTCGTCCACCTCCTTGCGGACGACAACGTTTCGGATGTGAAAAATGCCGATAGCAATCAAAAACCACGCCAAGCTGGCTGAAACAGCAGAGCGGGCAAAGTAGATCGAAAGCACGAGCGCAAAGGTTGGGGCGAAGAGCCACAGCCCGTAGAAGCATCGGTTGGACCAAGTGGCAAGGGGAATCTCGTAGCCACGCACAAAGAGCGATTTCGGGGTCATGCTTTTCCCTTGGAAGAGGTTTCCTTTCGGGATTCTCCAGGCATCACACCTTTCCTTTCTTACCGCACAGTGAGCACACTGCACCGCCTTGAAGCCGCACGCTTCCGTCGCACCTTTCCTTCTCTTGTGTGACGTAGCAACGCTTCTTCTCATTATCAAGATTTCGCTCAAGGCGCCCTTTCAGGAGGCCCTTCTTAAGAGGCTCTGACTCATCCGGTGGGATGGGAGGATTAAGCGGTGGTTTCGACATGGGGTTCCTCGATTGATCGAAGTTTGAGCCAATAAGCTCGGCTCACCTTATGCTCTGGAACGTCCGCGTTTACGCAACATCAGCGGCCGCGGACCCCGTCATTCATCCCGGCGATGCCCGAGAATCAGTGGCGACCAAATCTCGACGAGCAGGGTCACACCGAACGCCGCGACAAACCCGAAGGCTGTCAGCTCGAGTAACAGCACGATTTGCCCCATGGTTGGCACCGCAAACAGCGGTGTACCCCAACCAACGACCAGTCCACTGAGTACGGTCCAGGCGACGAAGAACCACCACCCGATACGTTTCGACTTGCTACGCTGATTCATTTCTCGATTCCTTATGGCCCCGTTCTGACCGCTCTCCCGTGGCATCGACATGGCTTTCGTCGAACTCACAGACGCCGTATAGGCACAGCCCGCAGGCGACCTAACTGTCACCAGCCCATTGGGGCCAGTGCGCAGTGCTTATACGAGCTCATCGTTTCGTACTCGATCACCGTGATTGTCTTTGCCTTCTCGTCAAAGCAGGCAACGAGGTGGGGCATCCGATAGAGCCCCATTTCCACCGACTTGACCAACGTGTTCTGTACCGCGCCCGCGAAATCCCGCGTTCCGTAAAGGACGCCGGCGGCGTTGAATACGTTCGGGTCCACGACGTGGTCGACCTTCGTGTTCCAGACAACCTTATAGGAGCACATGCCGGCATAGTGTTCGACTAGTCCCCGCAGCGTTTTCGCATCGCTCGGCGCCTTGTAGTCGCCATCGACACACGGCGCACCTCGGGACGTCGTTTCCTGCAGGAGCTTGTGATAGTTGGTCGCCACTCCAACCAGACACACCGCGGCCACGATTCCACAAAGAATCCAGCCGAGTTTTCCCCATAGCGTCGAGCGTGCTGTCTGATAAACGGTCACGTTTGCATTGCGCATATTGACTCCTCCCCAGTGTGCAGTTGTCTACTTTTGAATGCGGGCGAGGTCGACGCCGCCAACCTGGTCGATATCGCAGGTGCCTTTCACCCACACCCCGGTCGGCACTTTGTCGAACGGAATGGGGTCTGTCGTCTTGTACTGCGCGAACGAGTAGGCTGTGCCCCCGGGCGTATAGAACCGGCATCCGATGCCCGCGTCACGAAGCGCTTTCGCGTATTCGCTGTGACCGAACTTGTAATACACCTGGCGAACGCCGGTCGCGTCTTTGAGCGTGGTTAGGACAACCGTCGAATCATCCACGGCCTTTCCAGTCAGGAGCGCTTCCTCGCGTTCCCGGATCTTGTTGCTCGACACCCAGTCGGACAAGGCGCTCAGCCTGTCGGCGATACCCCATATGACAAGGCCCAGCACAAGAAGCGATAGCAGAATCGCCCCTGGGGATGTAGCTCGGCTTCGAGCAGTGTTTGCGCTGGAATTGTTCACCGTACCCCCCTTGAATCAGCGCACGCTGCGCTGCTTCAGATTAGCCCAGCCCTTCACCTTTCCCGTCTCGGCGCGATGCACGATTCGTTCCGGTCGCTCAGGAATGGCGAGGTTGTAGTACGTAATGACCTGGCCAAGCTCGTCGTCGCGATGCAACGCGGCTTCGACCACAGTGTCGTCCCACAGCCAGAACAAGTACTGCCCATGATCATCAGGCAGGCCGGCAGTGAAGGTGATGTTCATCGTCGATGACATGGTCATGTGTTCCGCGTCCTCAGCTCATTTGGGGACGCAAGTTGTCTTCAGTACACCGTCTTTCGCAAGCTGCTTTGCCGCTGCCTCGCAGGTGGGCTTGCCGGAAAACTCGGTGGAATGGATTGCTTCGACCTGGCCAGTCATGGAGCTGATGGCGATCATGATGAGAATGTAGGTTTGCATTTGTCAGCAGTCAGTCGAGTAAGCCGTGCTCGCGGAACAGCGTCACATCGTCAGATTCGGCTTTGGTTGGATCACCGCCCGCCGCAAACAGGGTCCGCACCGCCGGCGTAACGCCACCCTCCAGCCGGAGCAGCGCGGCGACGGCACTGAAATATCCCCGCGCCCGCTCGATAGCGGCATCCGGAAGCGTCGTGACAGTCATGCCTTTGCCATTCCCGCGCATTTCGATCCGGACGGAACCGGTTTGGTCGCCTTTGACAACCTGACCGACTTGCCCCTGGATGACAACAACGTTGCCCGCGGCGTCTGTGATGATCCGTGGCATCAACGCGTCACTCCCAAGGCCAATTTGGGCGGGTTTTCCGAGGCGAATCGACATGCAACGTGCCGGGTCCGCCGATACAAACGTAGAAGGTTGCGACGAGCACGAGGAAGACGATGAGATAACGGACCCAGTCTGGAGCCCCGGCGATGTTCACGGCATTTCCGATGGCAAGCACCAATGCGACGGCGCAAATCGTCCAAGCAAGCTTATTCCAGCCCCCCAGGACAAGTCCTGCAAGGACGGTCATAACGGCAAAGAAAGCACTCGTTATCGCAATGATTTTCAGCATATGTGAATCTCTAATATTGGCGCCCTGACGGCACCGCCGCGAAGCAACAGACTCCGCGCCTTCAACAACGCTATATCGGCAAACGTTCTGGATACTTAACCAATGGGGCATTCCAGCCGGTCCAGAGCCCTGGAGACCCACGAATAGCGATACCGCTGGGCTAACTCCCGAGCACGCACCCCTCTTTTACACTTGGGCACGCGGATTTCAAGAGTGGCCTGCGTTTCGGCCTAGACCGGCTTCCGAGACGAGTTCGGATCGAGGTGCGTCCGATTACCGGGTACTCCGGTACCGCGTTCCAATCCGGATTTCCGAATCAGCCGACAGCCGCCGGCGGAAATCAGTTGGGCCGTGCGGGCAGCAAAAGAGGTCAGGGCTTTTCGATGAAACGAGCTCGTTGGCAGCCCCGATTCCCGTTCGGATCCGGCGTATTGCAAAGCGCTCCTAGATCCTTGGATGTCTGCTTTGCGACTACGCCAGGCACGTAGGCGTATCCGATGAGTTTCCTTGGAACCCGATATTCCCAGGTTCCATCTGAGATTTGCTTGAAATAGACGACATCAAGCAAATGCCCCTTCGCCCATTTGTCTGGGACCAGCCCAAGCTGTGCAGCCCGGTACATGAGGAATGAACCGTCTGCGCCTATCTGGAATAGGTAACTCGTACCAAGGAGATACGCAGCTGCAGCAAAAATCACCCCCATCACGATGAGGGCAACATCTTGGCCTTCGACTTTTCGGCGGTTGGGCATCTTCATTCCGTTCGGTTCAGTTCAAGAACCAGTTTAGTGGCGCCGGCGTGCCGCGCGCGGCAGTCGCCTGGACCTGATGTACCTGGTCCGACAGCGCTTTCCCCAATTCGCCAGGAGCGACCTGCTCGATGCATCCCGCCAAGCTGACCGCCGGCCCGGCAAGCTGACACTGCCGAAAGTCCGCAACGGCTTGGGCCTTGTGTGGATCGCCTGAAGCCCACGCGTTTAGCCTTCCCTCCACGAACTCAGAAGACATTGCCGATGCCGCGGTGAACTGCCCTACCACGAACGCGGCCGAGATCGCGATGAGCGTGATGGTGGCATTGCGAGCGATTCGCTCGACGTTGGCCCAGCGCTTGACGTCTTTCATACGGTCCTTCCAGCTCACACCCTGTTCAATTCGATTCATGACCATCTCCTAGATTGGGCACGCTGCCCATACCTAGAAATGGCACCCAGTCGGCAAAACCGGCAACGCAAGTTACACATTTCAACTATTTGGAGAGTCGTGTGGAATCGGGCATGCCGTCGGAACTATCGACTGTGACTGCTCCGCACTCGATTCGGCCGATCTGGATGTCCAGCGGGAAGAGGGTTAGGCCATAGCAAACTGCCTCACTAGTGGCATTGCAGATGTTCCAGGCCTCCTCTGCGGACGTAGCCCCGCACGTGGCGCAACGCCTCGCTTCGGCGCTCGCAATGCTGGGGCTCTGAGGGGTGTTCATGAATGCCTCCACACGTTATTCCGGATCACTCACATTTCCTCTGGATGGGCGGGGATGTCGGGCCGGTACCGGGATCGCCTCCCATCGTCGCTGCGTGTCTCCGGCCAGATCCACCTAACCACTTGGCGACATCCGTGGGCGCCTGCGTGGTGCAGGTCACGACCACTGCCCGGGTAAGGCCCGGTTGATGGAGACTCCGGTTGCCCGCCGCATCCTCACGCCTCAATTTCCTTAACGGATTTCGCAGGAACGCTTGGATCCGCTGCGACTCTTCGCTTGGCGCCGATCCCATTGTGCCGACGCAAAGTTCACGGTGCTCAGGACAAACACCGGAAGCGCGAAGATGAGGAACGCAAAAACGCTCACGGCGAACGCGAGGATATTGCCGTCCAGCAAGAATGTAACGCCCGCGGTGCCGGCGAGGAGCAAGCCAAGGATGCTCGCAAAGAGGAGGAGCGCCGCCGTCCTTTCGGTTCTCCAGAAGAGGCGGATGTCTTCAAGCATTTCGTGCACTTCATTCTCCTTCCGTTCGGGATTGAATCCACAGCGGTTGCTGCGGGACTTCGTTGCTATGGACAGAACCGGTGTTCAGTGAAGCGTGTCGCCATTCAGCACACGCACCGCCTGAACGGCCGCAGCCTCGTCTTCGGCGCTGCCGACGGCGTTGTCCTTGGCATCGTGCAGACGCCACTTGCCGATCGCGCGGCTTGGCACGAACTCGTACGCAAATGGGCCGGTGGCGTACGACAGCTGCTCCTCATTGATCCGGAATCGGCCATTGGTGCTGTGACGGTTTGTCAAAGGTTGCTCCCTGGATAAATGGAATTCGTACGGATGACCGCTGCGGCCACAAACGCCCCGCCATCTGGGGTCGACACGTGGCTACGCGGCCGGATCACTTTGACCGAACACATTGTTGAGCTTGCACCGGCCCAGATTGTCTTTCTCCAACATGCCCGCTCTCAGCATCGCGTCGATGGTCCGCTGGTCGACCTGGGAAGTCTTGCCTATGCTGTGCATCACAAAACGCCCGCTCTTCGAGTCGAAGACCACGGATTCGCCGGCGTTGACCCGATTGATGATCTTTTGCTGCGCGGCGCTCGGCTTTGGCACGGTCGCTTTGCCCCCTTTACTGCAGTAGCTGAGCGGAATGTGGGTACCCAACTTTAGGAGGATGTCCGCATGCGCATGCCGGTTTGCCTCCTCTGGCCGCATGTCGAAGGCCAGGTAGGCCGGCGTTCCACTTGAGATCACCCGCGCCGCCTGCTGGCCGATCAACCCCGATATCTCCGATGTGGCGTCCTTGAGCGCCTGGGCCCGCATCTCCCATGGCAATTCGCCAATCTCACGTGCGGCGCGCGTGTACTCACCGCCCTCGCCAAACGCCTCGTATGGAATGTGCTCGTACTGCATGTTCATCTCCCTTCTCAGGCGCGTGCCCGTATTGCCGCTGATCGGCTTTCGTCCAACGCAGTCGGTCGTGTCAGACGAGATCAGGCTCATCGCGAACCAAGAGCTTCCCTTCCGAGAAGGTGAATTCCTTTTCCTCATAGGAATGGCGCGAGGTCTCAAGCCGCAGGAAGCCCCAGATGGACCCATCCTCCACTAGGCGGGCAGAACTGACGCTGACCACTCGGGCCTGAATCAACCCGCCACGCCGCGTGGCCAGCAACTGTGGCTCACCGGAAATCGAAATCCCTGCCGCACTGAGCATCGCATTCAACTGTGCACCGGCTGCATCGCGTCCTGCCCTCACCCGTTCCTTCATCTTGTCGGTCAAAGCGGACCGTGCCGCCTGATAGTTGTGAATGAGCTCATCGGCGCCGTCGCCCAGAGCCCGCTTGATGTGTTCCAGGCTGCGGCCGGAGACATCTCGTTCGTCAAGCAGCAGATTGAAGATCACGGACGCGCCAAAGCGGTCGTTTGCAGTGTTCACGGCTTCCACGATGGCCGCCGGATCGAAGTGCGCCGCAGGACCGGCATCAGGCTGGGTTGCTGATTCACAGATGGCTTCAGGCATAGATCCTCTCGTTCATGTCAGCCGTACGTGCTCGAGCTACCCAATATATCGACGGCGCGCAGCAGATCCAGTTCCGCTGATGAGTCACAACCATGCGCTCGACGCCCACGGTGCTGCCGCAACCGCCCTGCACTCCCGATAGGAATTTGCCGTTGCGTCTCCGACAGTCGTTCCGCCGTTCCCAGTAAACCTGGTTACCTTGCGCGTCCTGTTCCATAAAGGAATCTGTCAAGCGCTCCGAATGGCAAGGCGCGGTGCAGATGACGCCTTACTCAAGCGCCGCCAGCTGGAGCAATACCTCGAAGCGCCGCAAAGATCGCGTCGAAATACCCATTGAGTGCAAGCCGCTCCTCACCCACTGGGTACGCCCGAAGGTCCGCATCCTCTTCAGCCATTTCCTGTTGGGATGTGCCCAATACTAGGTAGGGGCTGATTTGGCCTCGTGCGGCCAAGCCATCCTGGACATACGCCTCGAACGCCCGGGCAATCATCTCGTGGCGCTGATACCAGTACTCACCCTGGCGTGGCATTCCCGCAATCTTCCAAGCGTCTCGGAGGAACTCGGACGCCTGCCCTGTCCTTCCGGTGAAGCTCAAGATCTCTCGCAACGCTGGGAGCAACTTAGGCGCCGATGGGTGTGATGCGGCTGGGAAGGCCCAATCGTGCAATGACAGGTAACCATCTGCAAGCCTGAAGTAGGAAGGGTTGACCCACTGGACGAGATAGGCATCTAAGGCATGCCACCATTCGTGCGCCACCGAGCCGGCACCGCGCTTGCGGGTGTAATTGAAGCAACGCAGCCCGGGCTCGTAATGGGCAAGCGCCCGCCCGACGCCGCGCGCCCCTACGGCCAGCGCCAGCCCCTTGAGCCCGATCCAACGTGGCTTCAAGCCGAGAAAGGCGGCCAGATCGTGCAAAGCGTCATAGAGCTCGTTGACCCACAGTTGCCGCTCGGCCTGTCCCAAGGATTCCCCAAACTGGATGCCGCGGAAGCCAAACACGCCCATCAACTCTTCTGGCGTGACGTCTCGCCCTTTCCGGTGGTCTGCGCCAACCCGTTCAATCTCCCGCGCTCGAGCGGCCCTGCCGGCACCGACCGCGCTTGTGCCTTTCGCAATGTGTTGACGGGCTGACTCCAATGCCTCTGCTCTGGTCAGGATTTTCTCGGCGAGCAATGTGTAGCGGTTCCCCTCCACCCGCCCGACGGCCCAGGTGCCGTCTGTGAGTTTCACGGGGACGATGGCCGAATCGAAGGCGTGGGCGTTTTCAGGCCATCCGAGATCCGGCAGCCAGGTTGCGAGAGCCAATTGGCGCAACGTCAGGTTGAATGGCCCGCGCAATCGCCGCGATCCCCGGCCCAGCGCAAGGAATACCTGGACGCCCCGATCACGCAAGGAGAGGTTAGGCAGGTTGGGAAGTTCGAATCCTGCCGCGCAGGCGAGATCATTCGGCATGCGTTCCACGTCTGCAACAGTCCGAGCACGCTCGAAGAGATCTCGGATGAGGGGAGCAGCCCGCTCGAAGGCAATCTGCCAGTCGCGAGCACTGCACTCTTTCATGCCCGATTTAGGGCGGCTGGCAAATCCTGAATAGAGGACCGCCAGTTTGGCCACGACCTCGCACGGTCGCCCTTCATCGATCCACAGCTTCCAATCAGGCTCTGGCCAGAAGTCAGCCAGGCAGACCGCCTTCCCCTCATTCACCTCGGCATCATTGGAGCGGTGCTTGTGGGCGTAGGGAATCGTCTCGCCGGCATCGTCAATCTCAGATCTCATGGCAGTCTCCTCCCGACAGGAAACCGCTGGCGATGCCGGTTAAAGGTTGCCATATTCACGCCCTCCACCAGCAGCAAGCCTGCATCCCACAGCTTCCAAACGGGAATTTGCACTGCGCTCACCTCTTAGGCGACACCGACTGGTCGGTTGGCAGACCTGATTGCCGTTGAAGACCCAGGCTCGGCAGGTCCGCCAGCCGCGCGTGACGGCCGATTCATTCGCCCACGGACGCGCGCCCGCCAGTTGGCACCACCACTCTCCGCTGGGATCCTGCGCGCGAATGCACTGCCGCCGCGTAGCTGTACGGCCTTCATGCGACATCAAGCTCACCCTCTGCATCTTCCTTGCCGGAACCGGGCGAACCACCGTCAATCACCACGAGCATGTTGTCCAGGTAGGTGGCACTCGTCTCCAACGGCGTATCGGCCATCACGCGAACGTGCACCCGCGACTTGAGGATCGCCTCCAGATCCGCCTGAAGCGGCGGCGTCGGCTGGCCCATCTCCCCGAATGTCACAAACTCGTACGGAACGGTCGTGTCCTGCGGACGCCGCCTGCCCATCGCCCTGGTGCCGACCATGTACAGACTGATGAAGCCGTGTTGATCAAGCGCCGCCGACATCGCCTCGATGTGAGGCTGCAGGGCGTCCAACTCAGCGACCGCGCGATTCTTGTGAACCTCGCCCATATTCACCACCGTTCCGCAATACGCGCTGATGATGTTGACCCGTGAGTGGCCAAGTAGCCGGGCCACCAGCTGGGCAGCAACCCGGGTCTCCCCACGCAAAGGACTGTTGCCGCCTCGGATCGCACTCTTTACGCCAGAAAGGTGCTCGAACTCGTTGTTGGCCACCTCGTGGCGCAGTCCATGAAGCGTGACGCCGAGGTCCGCCTTGGTCAGACCGAACTTCCGAGCCAGGTACGACAGGTGATTGGCATTGGCCTGCAGGGATTTCCCCGGCCAGCCGAGGTGACCATCACGGTCGCGGACCACCGACTGGAGTTCCTTGAGCACGGCCAGCTTCTCAGGCGTATCCAGGGGAAGCACGCGATACCGCCCGCCCTTCGTACCCTTCTTGATCGGAAGGCCAGTGCCACTCGCCGCGATGGCCGCCTTCAATTCGTCCCGAGTCACGTTGACATCGCTGAATGCGAGGATGTTCGTCACGCCGCCCTGATCGATCGTGGCGTACGGACGAATACACACCATCTCGAGCCGACGCAGACCCCAGGTTCGTCCCGCCAGGAGCATGAGCCCCGCGCGTTCGTCGGCCGCCCGGATCTGAGCGAGCTTTCCGTCGATGTCCACGCCGTTGCCGGACCAGCTCTTGTCCACCTGCGCAGAGAGCGTGCGCTTGGCAGCATCCGGGTCATCCTTCACGAAATCCTCGGTGGGCCCAATCATGTCGGCCTTGCCAATCCAGGAAGCGAAAATACGGAATGCCGTCAGACGGTTCTGAATGGTTGATGCGGACTTCCCCTCATCCAACCATTTCTTCACGAGCGCCTGCATGTGCTTCTTCCGGAAGCTGTGGATAGTCTCAAAGCGGAATCCGAGCAGCTTCAGTTCCTCGAAACCCAGAAAGAGAATCTTCGAACGTGCTTCCTGGGTACGATCCGATGCGCGCCGATCTCCCCGGACAGTCCGGAGGTTCTCTGGCTTCTTGATCAGATCGGTAAGCTGCTTCTTCCAGTTCCACGAGGTCGAGTACATGCCTTCCGTCCCCTTCCGGCTTGGATTTCGCCCCGTCCCAGTCCCTTCGAAAAAATCATCCATCGCTTGGCTCCGTGGTAGCACTGACCACGCTTTGTGTTTCTTTCAACCGTCCAGGCTCCATAGCCCAGATGCCATCGAATTCCACTCCCCGGTCTCATCCCCGCAGGAATCGACGCTTTGACGCATCAATCCCTCCGAGCATGAGGCCGGCTGTCTATTGCTTGCACCGCGTTCCTACAGGAATTGCTTGGTCGCTTCCGTAGCGACAGGGGTTGGCAGGGCCGTACGTTAGAAACTCTCGGAACTACATAACCAATCCCTTGGCTATGCAATTGCGCTGGTGCGCCATCCTCTCTTGTGTCAAAGAGAGGAGCCTAAGTCGCGTTTGTTGGAGGTGGCGACACCCTCGGATTGTCATTTGGCGCACTCCAGCGCCTCCTGAACGAATCTCTCTCCTCCCATTCCATCCCTTGCGGCCACCGAACCGTGACGGGTTCGAGCAAGTTGCCAGATACCAGACCCGCCCACGACACGCCTCAATGGGCGCTCGCAAACGGGTAGGTCGACTTCCATGCGGTTAGCACGAAGCCGCGTCCAGCGGAATGAGAGTCATCGGAAACAAGAAGCACATCGCGCGCTTCGCGCCAGTAGCCCCCCCGTGTAGGACGGGAGGCTGGCGGCTGGCTCCCTATAGGAGCGCTCACACAGCTTTTTCATCGGTGGTGTGCACCGATTTCATATTGCGAAACCCAACCGACTAGACCTTCCTAGCGGAAGCACCTATTCGCGGGTTGTGGGGTGCCTTGGAAATTTCTATGCGTGTACGAATGCCGAACCCGCGCTCTAAGCGCGAAGCATGCCGGACCAACCCGGCAGCTGTCGCTGCAGGAGGTCATCGCGGATTTGGATCGTCACGTATTGAAATGCCGTTGGCGGGCGTTGCCACGTCTACGCCGATTTGGCGAGCCGCACGAATCCCTGAGGGATCCACTTCATACCTTTTGCCCGGTCGATCCTCATCGGATTCCGGGCGGAGCGGTCTGCGCTCCAATCTTCCACAAGTTCGAACGCATTGCGCGTCCTGATCCGAAGCCAGCCTTCTGGCAGGCGTTCGGGGGCTAGATGCGGCCCAGCTGCCGATCACCGCGCCGAGGCGCAGTAGATGGCGTGCAGATTATGGCGCCGCGCATTTCTTGTCAAGAATGAATTTTCCCTTCAGCCCCGCTCTACTGTTTGTAAATTCCTCCGATTCCTTTCTACCTACGGTGTTTCCTGCCGCATGCAGGGACACTCTCTTTGTAACACCGTTCATAAAAACCAGAGCGCCTGTCCTCGCCGCGTTCCTCTAATAGCGGGGCAATCCCCGAACAGAGACGAGATTGAGTGGAGATCCAACCAAGTCTCGACAGCGCGTGGCCGAACTTGTCCTCCACTTGGCCTCTGGACGGACCAAGCGTGGCCCCATATGCCTGCCAACACTGGAAAGCAGCGAGCATAACGGCCCCAAATTGGCCTTGAGCAGCTCATTACTGGCTCATCTTGGCCATTGTGTGGCCTCGAATTGGCCACAATTCGCAAGAACTTCTTGCCAGGAAGTTACAGGAACCATATCCTTGCCGTACTTCTTGCGGAGAACCTTAAATGTCAAAGTCCACCCCTGCGATCGTTCGCGCTATCGATGTTGGCTACGGCAACACCAAGCACACCCTTTCCCAACTCGACATCGACATGGATGTCAAAGTCGGGCTTTTCCCCTCACTCGCACCTCGGGCTACGCAATCGGACTTCACTGGTGGGTTGATGGCAAAGGTGGACCGAATTGTTGTTCAGGTTGATGGCGAGAACTATTCGGTCGGTGCAGACGCTCTTGCCGAATCCAAAGGTATCTATAAGCGTGAGGTGGCGAGTGCATATTCGACTTCGCGCGCATATCGCGCACTCTTTCTCGGAGCACTCCAGAAGATGCGGCTGAACGCCATCGACTACATGGTCGTTGGCCTACCTCTGACGACCTATGACCGGTACTCGAAGGAGCTCACGGAGCTACTGACGGGAACGCATGAAGTGCCAAATCCTGTGGCACACGACCAAGTCCTCAAAGTCGACGTCCGCCGGGTGAAGGTGTTTCCCCAACCGAGCGGTGCCTTCTACAACTACGCCGTTCCGCGCAAGCTGCTCCAGTCGATGTCGCAGCAGACCAATCTGGTTCTTGACCCTGGCTATGGCACGCTTGACTGGTTCGTCACCGAGGGCGCAAAGCCGCTCACCGGCCGATGCAGCGCGACTCCAAAGTCAGTTTGGGCAGTTATCAGCGCAGTCGCGGATCACATTGGCCCGGACCTCACGTCGAACCCCCGGACTATGTCTCGAATCGACAATGCTCTTCGTACGGGGAGCCCGTTGACCATCAACGGAAAGACTATCGACATCAGCCCCTTCAAGCCTCTTGTTGACCAAATCGTCGCCGATGCCATCAATGAGATGCTCATGTCGATCGGCAACCTTTCGGACATTGACAACATTCTCATTACCGGAGGCGGAGCCCACTTGTTCGTCGACCACGTCAAGAAGGAACTCGGCAAGACCCACAGCCAAATTCACGTTGATACTGATCCTGTGTACAGCAATGTCCGCGGCTTTCAGTACGCCGGCGAGTTCTGGGCCGCAATGGACCGACAACGCGCTGCCGCATAAGGGGGAGCCATGGCACGTACTTCAGCCGGTCGCCGCATGAGGTTGACCGTCCCGCCTCATCACGCCGTCAATCGACATCTGGGGAATCTCGACGAAGAATCCGATCTCAATGCAGAAGTACTTCGGCTTGCAGAGATCGGAGCCACTCTGGAAGAGCTTTGCGGACCGATGCGTTCCGTCGCCGATATCGTGAAACTCTTGAACTTCAGGGGGGGGCCATCCCTCTTTGCGCCGGCTGCTGTGGCGCCAATTCATTCTTCCCTGCCGGCACCAGCAGCCCAGACGGACGCATTGATTCTTGGAGCAGCGCCCCCTTCCGCTTCGATACAGGCGACTGTTCCCTCCTCGAGCGTTGCGCAGACGGCCGGGGTGAAACTCGGCGAGCCCGAAGACTCACATGTCGTTGACGCTTCGCTGGCAGAACACATGTGGATCCCTGAATAAGGGGGCTAGAACTTGGGTTGCGCTTCTGTAAATTTGAAAGCGTGGAGCAACTCAAGGAGGATCAAATGACTCACGAATATCTGTGCGAACACGCCCAACTCGACCGCCGAAGCGTACCGGCCCAACTGCGCGGCCGTGGGGACGGCCGTGACGAGCTCTATGAACTCTTCTTGCGAGTGGAGGGGCTCGGGAACAGCCTGGTCGAAAAGGATGGCGTTGTGGAAGACGCTTACGCCGAAGCAGTGGCCGGCCGACATTTCCCGCCGGCGATCGCTTGGATTTTGATCCGCCTCGGTCGCGTGCTGGCCAAGTTGGATACTGCTAGCCTCAAGCTGGACCGTTTCGCGAACAGCTGCGATATCGACCCGCCGGCCGGAGGTGGCCGACGCCAAGTGCCCTTGCGATACAGCTATGTTTGAACGCGCATTGACCGCTAAAAGTCGCCGAAGCTACTTCGTGTCTCGGTTAGCGAGCTGCCTCGTCATCGCCCTGCTCGTCTGCAGTCTGCCTGCCAAGGCAGACTGCTTCGACGACGCCGGTGCATACCAATCAGTGAACCCCTATGTACTCAGGGCGATCGCCTGGTACGAATCGAAGGGGAACCCGACTGCTGTCCACAGGAATTCCAATGGCTCAGTAGACGTCGGCGAATTGCAGATAAACTCGGTGCACTTTCCCGAGCTTGCAACATGGGGAATAACGCCTTCAGCACTTATGGACCGATGCATCAACATATATGTTGCTGCCTGGCGGCTGAAGACGAAGATGGCAAAGTACGGTAACACTTGGGAAGCCATCGGCGCCTACCATTCTGAGACGCCTCAGCATCGGGACAAGTATGCCCGTGCCATACAGCAGATCCTTACTTCCTGGGGACAGGTGACGTCGCGCTGAAGGCGTCTTGCGGCATCGTTGCCTACAATGGGGCGACCGTGCACTCCAAACTCACCAGTGCGCGGGCTAGTGATTCTGTGGGTTCCGGTACGGCACTTGTGCATGCTGACCGTGGAAAGAAAATGGGCTTGCCGGTAAGGACACCGCCAAGCCCATTCGATCATTTAGTAGACGCAGCTCGCGTAGCTTGCGAAACAACTATTGGTGCCGGAACCATTTAAGACCCATCGGTTGTTGCCACTGTCTGGATACGAACCGTCCGGGGCATGGCTGAAGGAACCGCCGTTGTACCAAGTCAGAACATAGCCTCCACCGACCAACTTGGACCCAGCGGGACACTGAGCGATTGCCGCACTATAGTCGCAAGTTCCGCTGCCAGCCACTTGGAAAGGCTGTCCCATTCCTGAGGCCAACTGCCAAACGCCACCTTGGCAAGAGAGAATCTTTCCGTTCGGATCTGTAGTGATGCCCGTCCCTGAGCAACCATAACCTGACCAGGCGGTCGCTGCCATTGCCAGGGCTGAGTTCACGACCGCTCCCCCCTGCAAATAGGTGTAACCATTGTGTACGGTCGTACCGTTGAGCCAAGTTACGCCGCTGTGCGTAGAGTTGCCCGCTACGTTCAAATCCTGGTAGGCATTGATCGTCCCAGAATTCATCGACGCCCAAGAGCCATCTGTATGCTGGATGTAGGTGCCGCCGGGAGCACGAAGCGCAATGTTGCTCGAGTCGCCGTAGAACTGCGTTCCTGCAATCTTGACACCAATGCCTGGCGTGCTGGCCACAAATGCACCACCTGAGGTAGTCACGTTGCCCGTGGCACCCAAGGTGGAAACGTTACTCATTGAGTTTCCGTTCGCATTCATGGGGCCGGTCAGCTTCCTCGACCCATCCAGCTTGTAAAACTGACTTAGGCGAGCATCCGTCGCGGAATAGGAGCCTAGACGCATTGCCAGGGTACCCACAGGCACACCCGACATTGGAGTCTGCCACCCATTGCCTGTCCCGATGAGCTTCCCCGCATTGCCAGGAGTAGACATCCCAGCATCCGCGCCAGCGGCCTGCATTGCGATGCCGGCCAAATCATTGCGCACCGCCCCGCTTGCATCCGTGTAAGGTGCAGTCGAGACTGCGTAACCGGCCAACGAGCAATTTCCGCTAGCGCAAACTTGCGACACTGACGATGTGAAGGTCTGCCCGTTGGGCGCCACGCTGCCGAATCCGGACGGCAGGTATCCGAGATTGATCAGCTCGGGCACGGTGGGTTTATAGGGGCTGGCAACCCCTGGCACAGATTGCCCGGCCATGATCTGCTGGCCATAGTCACTGTAGTACCCGTTAATCCCCCCCTGAAACTCCACAGCCCATTGCCCCGTTGCCTTTGTAAGCGACTCGTCGACTGCCTCGGTGGTGTTGGCGAACTGCCCTCCCAACGTCATGGTGGCAATCGTCAGCGCCAACGCCGTATCAATGAGCATGCTGCCCTTCTGTCGCAGACGAGCACGTCGCGCAGTTGCCGTCGCCCCTGCACGCCACATAGGGGGGCGCCCCACCACGTCCTTCCAATCCAGTGTCTGATTCATAGAATGCCATCCCCTGTGTTTCGATGATCCTAACGATGTCCGCGTTGCTTCCGAGCGCATAAAACTTCCCATCAGGAAGTATAGGCGATAGAAGTGCCAAGAAAAAAGGCGCTCACGGGCGCCTTTGCCAAATGTTCGACCTGCGCAGGCCGCATCAGGTCATGAGATACACCAGCTTGTTCGCGTTGTTCGTGCAAGTCATGTTGGCCGGATTGAACGTCACCGTCGACGACTTGATCACTGTGCCGTTGATGGAGATCTGCGACGCTGACCGCATGATTGCCGAGATGATCGGCTGACAAGCCGAATCAGGTAGGTTGGTGATTTGATACTGCACGGAGTCGTTCGCGATGTTCAAGGTGCCCGGCGTAACGGTAAGCAGGCCGCCGCCAGGCGAAACAGTAACGGTGCCGGCGGTGTCCTGCATGGAAACCAGGTTCTTGAAGAACCCACCAGTATCCAGGGATGCATTCGAAACGTTGGCGTACTGACCTGCGTACGTCGATTTCACTTTGCCGGCCAACGAAGTCAGGTCGTTGCCGAGCAGATTGGTTTGCTCGCCAACGCTGTTCGAACTGAAATATGCGTACGAGCCGACCACGGCGATCAGAATCACGAGCAAATAGAGGCCGTACTCGACCAACACGCTGCCCCGCTGCCCGTTGCCCTTCAGATGAGCACACGACTTTGCCCAACCCAGACGGCGCGGCCGCTGCGCCAGGCCGCTCTTTTCCACTTCAGTAAAACGAATATCCATGATGCTCCTCAGCACGTAATAGAAGGAAAGTGCGCCACCGCCACGAACGAAGCGTCGACCGTTCGCGCCTCCACATCCGTGAACTCGGCGCGACTCAACCATTGCCACTTCTTCCTCGGAATCAGTAAAACACGTCCTAGAAGCACCCGAAATAGCGAGAGAGAGCCTATCGGCGGGGTCATTCGGACGGAAATCGAATGCGTTTCGGCTCAAGAGCCACGCATCATCATGTTCAACTGGATGATCTGTTTGAACTCATCGCCCATCTTGAACGTTCCGAAGTAGAAGCTCATCATCAGCAGAATGACGCCAATAACAACGATGTATCGGAGCGTGGTGGCCTTCTTCTGCATCTCGACCGGCGCCGTCGTACGAACGATCTCACCGACCTTGCCAAGCATGGTCGACATATCGTTGTACGAGGCCAAGTCAACGATCCGGTAGTAAGCTCGATCGTTGACTATTCCTGTATTGAACGCTTCGCCCTTCGCGTTAGGCTCCTGCTCGAAGTTGTCGAGGATCTGCTTGATGTGCCATCTCAGCCAGGGATAAGCTTCGGGCTCCATCTTTTCCAAAGCGTCTGGAACTGTCTGCACCTGGGTCCCGACTTTCGTAGTGGCCGCTCCGAGCGAAGACAGGAATGACGCCCCGCGAAAGTCTCTGTAGAACTGATAGGGAAGAAAGTTTCGGTCGAGCCACGGGCGGAGTTTCCCGACATAGTTTGGGAAGGACCACTTGACCCACCATATTGCCAGCGCTTCGAGCGCGAGAACTGCCCAGCCCCAGCTGCGAATAAACTCGCCAACTGTGTTGAATAACTTGCCAACTGGGCCCCACTGTTCGGGTGGGATCATCCCCCCGATCGTTCTCAAAAGTCGCGGCATGAGCACGAAACCTTCAACGCCAAGGAAGACGTGGAAGATCACAATGGCTGCAACTGCAGTCATCAAAACAGTGCGTGCGACCTTCTTCGCGGCCTCCATTCCAAGAATGCTTTCTGAGAGTTGCTTCAAACCAACCTTGAGATCACCTGCTCGCTCGGCAAAGGAAAGAACGGTTAGGTCTTCCGATGGGACGGTCCCGGTGAGCGCTTCAGAGAACGTAGCAACGTCCTCGTCCATTCGCTGAAGCCAAAACGCCGCGAGCTTGCCTTCCGGCAAGGAGCCATACCGTTCAACATAGGGCTCAAGCAATTCCCGGATGTTCCGGCCAGGCTGGGCATCCATAATCCCAGCCAAATCCCCGTAGAACTCCCCCCGGCGCTGTTTAAAGTCGAGTATTGCAAGATATAGACCGCGACCGGCTGTCGGATCGGATGTCGCGGTCGTTCTGCCAAATGGCAATCGAGCAAGCATGGTTTTCATGCGACAACCCCCCAGTTCCTCTGCAGGGAGTCAAACCGCTCTTGCGCACCGGCGAATTTTCCCAGACCAAAGCGCTGCTGCTCGCTCTCATACTGCTCGAAGGTGCCAAACTTCTCTTCGATTTCAAAGGGCGACACTTCGCCTCGCGAGCAGCGATACATAGCAACTTCCATTGCCGACTTACCGACCGAGTCTTCCTCGTTGAAACCTGCTGTGCGCTGCTTGTTGACGTACTTGATCAGATCGATGTTCCGATGATCGCGGATCATCTCCAGCATGTAGGTATCGAGCTCAAGCATCTCGGCGACCACCTTACGCCCGGCAATGCCATTGAGTTCAGTTAATCCTGGCTTGCGGCATTTTTCGCACCCGTGGAGATTCGTTATGAAGATGCCGTCAACGTCGATCTCAAACAGGCGTTCAAGGCGATGCAAATACTCCGGGCTAGCAACTCGAGTTGCGGGGAATTCCTTACAACACTCGCAGTTGATCGGCACGAGTGCTTGGTAAACAAGCAAGTTCATGAACCCAGGGGTCGCCATGACTTCACGGGGAATCCCCAACTCCGACGAACAAAAGCGGTCGATACTGCCAATGTGTGACGGAGCGTGAACCGTAGTGAACCCAAGGTGGCCGGATTCGACAATGTCACGGAACATCGAGGCGCTTTCCAAATCACGACACTCACCAACAAGGACTGCGCTGGGGTCCATACGCTTCAACTGCCGCTTCCAGCCAATAAATGAATCGCCTTCCGTATCAGTCAGGGAACGCGACACGTTGAATTGGCGTACGCCAGGAATCAAGTACTCGACCGGATCTTCAACCGTGTACTTGGCCATCGTAGCGGGAAGACCGGCCATGTTGGTCTGCATGGTCGTCGATTTCCCCGAGCCGACGATTCCAGCGACAGTGATTCCGCCCTTGTGACGGCTGATTGCGTTCCGCCACATATGGATCTGCTGGTCGAAGTAGCCGAGCTCCTCGAGAGACTTGATGCTTTGCATGTCATCCTGGAACAACATGCGCAGCACAACGATGCTACCGAGCGCGGTCCGACCTGACGCCCAACGGAACAGAACCTCACGGCCTTGAATCTTCAACTGCAGTTGGCACTGCTGCAGGATGTTCTCGTTGTACGAGTTGTGAGATCCATTCTGCGACTTGTTGTTGTACAGGTACGCGACCATGTCCAGCAACGTATGCGTGTCGATCCAAAACTCGGGCGGCTGCACCAGCTTTCCGTGGATTCGGAACGAGACCTGAGATTTCGCCTGCCGGCGGTTCATTTCGATATGCAAGTCCGAGGCCTCATTTGCAATCGAGAACTCGCCCATCAGTTCGAACTGCCGGTAAAGAGCGCTTGCGTTCTTCTGCTCGAGCGACACAGCAGCAGACTTGCGCCGACGATTTTCCATCACCCGGTCGCGTGCGAGATCAATCAGTACCTGATCAGAGGCAATGTGATAGCCATCAGCAACAAGGTCCCACTTGACTGCCAAGTGCGCAACGAGCTCCTCGACGTAGTCGTCGTTTCGCATGTCCTTGGTCAGAATGATGGCGTACTCGCCCCGCTTCTTACCTTCAGCATTTGGCGGGGACACCTCCACTGGACAAACACATTGACGCATGGACGGCGGCATCTGGACCAGATCGTCGTCATACATCTTGCGTGTAAAGAGCGGAAGCGCGTCAACAGTGGAGATGACCACCGAGTCGTCAGCATCGCGGTCCTGAGGACCAATGCGCGGCGTTGCAATCTCGGCAGCGTCGGAATCGATCGTTACCGTGCCTTGAGGAGTCCCACCGGGAGACGACGGGGGCACCCAAGCACCCGACGAAACGATGTCCACGGGATTTCCGATGACCGGCTCAGCGCGATTCACGCTCGCCTCACCCCTGTTCAGAATTCGATTCAGCATTTAGCGTGCTCCTACGTTTCCGCCCATCATTTGACCCATTCCCATCGGCATGCCCGGTGCGGTAGGGGGCATCCCAGGCTGCGCGACTGCCTGCTTGTTTCGCGCTGGAGCAGGGATCCCCGTGTCATCTCCGATGCTGAACCCCTCATCCACAAGGGACTCGAAGTGCTTCACGGGCCCCCGAGCGGGTTTCAGATCGGCGCCCTCCGAGTTGATCGCAACGACGGTGTATCCACGCACCTTCTTTCCAACCCAGATCTGGTGAACAACTCCATTCCACATGAGGTACCCAGACAGATCCGGGACAATCCCGAAGCGAGCAAATAGACCGTCGCGGGGCTTTGGCTTCCCGCTCTCTGCGTCTTGTGCAACGGGCAAAGGCGCCATCGGCGCAGCCACCTGCGGAATCGATCCGGGAACACCAGAGTTGGCGCCTGACTTGTCGCTTTCTGTCAGGGCCTTGAGCGTCTTCGCAGCCTCTGCATCGATGAGCTCCGCGGTCGTGGGGCCACCCGCTTGCGCGCAAGTCCAAACGAGCGAAGCCACGAGTCCTGCAGCAATAAAAATTCGCTTCATATTCCTATCCTTTAACCAGCACTTGGCCCTTGACCGTCACTTGAAAGAGTGAAGAGTTGATCGACGTTTGCGGTTGGGACACTTGCACGTTGATGGAACCAACCGTTGCATATGCGGGGAATTTGCTCAGCAATTCAAAGTTGCGCACTGGGCCGGACATGCTCCATTGCGCTGCCCGGAAGGTGTTCTGTAGCGCGCTCGGTTCGATACCGTCGGCCCCAAAGAGCGCGAAAGGCGAAAGCACGTACGTCCCAGTGACTGAATACGCCTGGAGGAGCGACCCGAAATTAAGCGTCACCGCGTCAGCCGCAGGCGCGTGGTCGAGAAGCGCACCAATACGCTGAACTTGCCCAACCGGCGAACTGGTCTGAACGTGCGCCAGCTCACCGTCGAATCGATACACGCTTTTCCAGTCATCCGGCACAGCCGCCTGGAACGTCATGTACGTTGCCTGGGGCATCGAGCGTTTGTAGTCGACTGAGCAAGCCATAACTGACGCTGGCGTGAACGTGCACGTGGCTGCGGTCAGATGCCAGCCGCCGATATCCCACGGACGGGACCTAAACCACTGATACCAAGGGCCCAACTCAGGAGCCCCAACGGCCGGATTGGACCTAACCGATGCGATGTTCTCGTCGTAGAGCTTCTGAGGATCCGGCTGCTGCTTTTGCCGATGCTCTTGCCACTTCCTCATACCCATCGGAATGGCAAATTGCACCGTAGCAAAGACCATCACCAACAGGCTGATCCCGACAGCGACCTTTCGAAGTGGAAGCTGCGCCTTCGGCCGATGCATGACGCTCACCGCATCTGCGAATTCAGCGAGCACGCCGATATGCGTGAGGTGAAGCCCCTCGATTCCGCGGACATCACCAACGATGTCAAATGGCTCCGCTCCGACTAACTTTTCCCTGTACTCAGTGACCTTCTGCTCTACGACGTCACCCGGGACATCCACCAGATCGAACTTGTCTCTTGGCTTACCCTTGTAGAGCGCAATAAGGATGAAACTTCCGCTCTTACTCGGACTGTTCAAGACCAGCAGAACGTTCCTCTTGAGACCGGGGATACGTGACAGAATCTTCGCTGCGGCGTACACAGGCACGCTGGAAGCAGCCGCCTCCTTTTCTGTCAAATCGGAAGACGGGAGTAGGCCAACTTGAAGCGCCTCTGCGTCCGTCCAGATCAACGCTGACTTGACCTCACGCGCCTTGCTGACTGCCTTAGCTTCGGGTGTGCCGCCACCTACAAGGCGTTTCCACGCGAGCCCGAACGCAATCTTCTTGCCGTTGACGTCGATAATCATGAGTCGGCATCCTGGACGGCGGCAGACAGAATAATGATTGTCGTTGTGCGCTGAGTGCTGGCCGCCTTCGATCCGCCGGCGATCAAAGGAACATCAGGAGCGAGCCCACGTCGGTCGAACTGATTTTGCTTCTGCTCGAAGCCGGTCAGAATGAGGGTGCCGCCGTTGTTCACGATCGCATCAATCGTGGCTCCTTCACCATTCGTGTTTGGTAGCTGGACTGTCTGCTGGTTTGCTCCCGAACCAGAAGTGAACTTATCAAGGCCCTGAAGCGTGGACTGATCAATGGACACGGTCATGTTGATCGAGCCGCGATTCGTCACACTTGGATAGATCATCAGCTTGAAGCCGACTTGGTCCTGAGCCGTGGTGATACCCGGTACCCCACCTGTACCACCCGCAGTCGCCGTGGCCGGAGTCGTGCCTGAGACGTACGAGTAGGTCTGGCGTACGTTGTAGTACATGCCGTGCCGATTCTGGATCGACAGAGGGATCTCTGTTGTTGTCGAAACGCGCCCAAGCTCCTCTAGTGCTTGAACGATCGCTTGTGTACCTGAGAAGCCGCCGCTGGTAATGTTCAGACCGATTGAACCGGAGTTATTTAGTCCACCACTCTGTCCAATGAGCGAAACAGGCGAAATCGACGAAAGCTGGAACCCTGGAATGTTCTGCAGCGCCTTGGTCATGACCGCATTCCAGTTCACGGCCGCCTGCCCATTGTCCTTGGTAGTAACTTGGATCAGTTGAAGGCGAACCAGCACCATCTTCGACAACACACTTGTCGAAAATTTGACGATTTCGTCCGCCTTGTCGACAGCCTCTTTTGTGTCAGTCAAAGTGATAGAGCCAAGTGCGGGGTCAGCCGAGATTGAGCCCGCGCGCGTCATGATCGTGCCGATCGAGGACTTGACCGATTCAACCTCGCTGATGTTGGTCGCCTCGCTCTTAATAGGAGCGTCCTGACCCTGCGCCTGAGTGTTCAGAGCGTTGGAATTGTTCGACTGCATCGTCGAACCCTTGAACGCGGTGGTGTACGACATGGACCCCGGTTTGACCGGAAGCAGCCAAGTCTTTGTCACCATACGGTAGAAGCGGATAACCCCTTTCTGATCGTCGTAGTTCCAGTTGATGCCGAGTCGAGTCGAAATGAGATCGAGAGTCTTCGACAGAGCCATCTCTCCCGGCTCAAACTGGACGTCCATCGGGGTATCAATAGAGGCGGCTCCAGAGTAGCCCTGAAGCCCACCCAACCCCTCCGTGGCAGTAGGGATCGGGGGAAGAACACCCTTGCCACCGGCAGCAAGGGGAAGTGAACCACCTGCACGCCCCCCTGCCGCCTGGCCCGCGAGAGCCCCCTTAGCATCATCTCCGGCTTGACCTTTGGGCAACAGAGCTGATGCGGGCAAGTAGACGTCCGAGTCGATCTTTACTGGAATGCCTGTCGCCAAGGTGATCCGCTCTGCGGCGACAGGGAGAGTTACGCGGCGCCCTGGAAACATCACTTCCACTTTGACGTTCTTCCGAAGCGCCAACGGCAGGACAACTTCCCTGTTAAGGGCGACGGCCTTACCTGCCAAGAAGGGCGCGTTAACCATTTCATCGCGCTCACGCACCTTCTGGCTGTTGAGAATCTGGTCGAGCAGCTGCTGGCGCCCTTCAACTTGGAGCCGCGTGTTGTCTTCCACCGTACCCTTGGTTTGGCGCTCGAGTGTGGGTGACACGCACCCCGACAGAGTCAGTGCAGCCACCAGCGGCATCACCACAAGGGCCTTCATCTCACGTTTCATTGGTCTACCTTGATTTAGTCGGCATTGGCTAACTGGCCTCCGTCCTGACCATTCCGTCGACTGCCTAACCGGCAGCCGACGAGGCCCTCTTGCACGGCGCCCTACCTCTTCCCATGAAGAAGTAAATCATGGCTAGATTCAATGAACTATCGAGAAACAGTGCCTATCGCGGGCACCTTTCCTACCATCGGCTGCGAACCCCCAACGGGTACGAGGGTAGGCTGTGGGATTCCTGGGCCCAAAGAGAAAGGGCGCCCTTTTCAAGGCGCCCACTCGTGGAAACTACACGCTTTAGGTGTGGCGGAACTACTTCTTGCAGGGAGTAGTGAGCCTGACGACCTGCACCCAATTGTTCGCGTAATAGCACCCATGAACAGCCAAATCGCCGCGTTCGGTCGTATGAAGCGTGGCACGGACGGCATCCACGAATCCCATATTCGTCCACGTGTGCTCGCCGGTGATATTGATATCCCGGTCCACGTCCCACAACGCGTGCCATCCGGCTTCCTTAGCCCATCGATCAATCAGCTTTCGGAAGTTCTCGTCGCTTTCACGAACAATGAAATCTTGCTGAGCTCGCCCGATTGGCGCCACCTTTTCGCTAGTCGGCGCCGCAACGGTCGCCTGTGCAGTTGTCGGGCCAGCTTTTGGTACGAAGGCTTGGTTTTTATGCTCCTGAGCTGCAAAAGCTTGCACAGTGATCGCCAGTGCAGCCATCGCCCCTAGCCGGAGCAAAGTCAGTTTCTTCATTTTGTCGTGGTCTCGGCAGAGGGTTGAAGCACGATGACGTAGCGCTTGTCTGCTACGCGCGTCAATTGCAAGGTCCTGTTGTCCAGTGCGAGTTCCATCTTGTCTCGCATAGGCACAGTGAACGATGTTGGATCCTGCCAATCAACCGTGAGGTCGGTTTTATCCACACGGTCGAAAACATACATCGTCGAAGGCGTGCTACGCAGCTTCACCGCGAGGTTCCCATTCGCCTCGCTAAGCGTTTCGATGCCGGCCTTTCCAGCTACTTGCACGAGACCATTCAAATCCGCAGAGGCATACAGCGACTTCGCCACCTTATCAACGCCGAGGTTGAATGCCCCGGTGCCAGCCCTCGTGATCTCTTCAGCTTTCGCCTCAATGGTTGGAAGCCGATCAATCGGCGGCACAGAGATCTTCGAATCGGCAAGGCCACCAATCCAGTTCAGGCGATAGCCTTCCTTGTCTGCGAACACTGACAGAGTGGACTTCATGGAGATCAAACCACCTCCTACTTTTCCGTCTCCACCACCGTCACCATAGCCAACCAGCTCGGCAAGCCTGCGCGCGCCCTCCTCTCGCGTGATGGCACCCGCCTGCATTTCCGATTTGACGGCGTCCGCCTTGAATGCCAGAGAATCAGGCGAAGCGTAGTCCACAGGCACTTGCGTCACCTTGCTGAAGATCTGAAGCTGCGCATCTAAGCCGCTGGCCCCGCTTGTATCGGCAACAAGTCGGATGATATTTGGAGCGACCCCGTTCTTTACGAGCCACTCCTTCACCGCCGCGGCTCGCTTCTCTGCGAGCGTCTCCATCATGCTGTCATCATCACGGCCCGTGACCACAATACGCCCTGCGCGACGTGCAGATTCAAGAATCTCCGCAGCAGTGGCCTTCTTCGGCACGACCAGAGTCGAGCTCCCGCGCTTGAAGAGAACGTCGAAACGATCTTCTGTCGGGAGCGAGGTTGCCCATGCCGCGTTGTCTCCCGTTACAGGTACCGCGTAACTATTGGCTTGAATTGCTTGCTTAACGTGAATCGGACGCCCTCTTTGCAGTATCGAATACAAAGCATCGGGATCAAGATTCTGTGCCGAGACTGATCCCTCCGCCGGACGCACTGCGAATCGAGAAATCGTGCCGCTCTGATGGATCTTCGCGCCATCATATTCAACGACCGCGGTCTCCTGGCCGCGTTGCAGGACGAATCGGTTGCCTACCATTGGAATGGTGTAGTAGAGCCCTTCCTGCGTTGGCTCGAGCAGTCTTCGCTTACCGCCTTCATCAAGTTCGATGACGGGCGCGAACTTCCCGATCGGGAACTGGAAGTACGTCTTTGCTCCATCATCAAATACTTGGCTCGGACGTACACTCGTTCCGCCCGAGGTTCGGTAAGCAAAGTCGTAATTCTGGTTCGAAGGTGCGGGAAGTGGCGAGGTTGCGCACCCGCTTGCTAGGAGGCCAACTAGGCACGCGATAGCAAGGCGGGACTGCACCATATTCAGAAAGCTGCTTTTCACGTTTGTTACCTATGAAAGGGTGGCAACACCAAATCTTTGCCAAGCACGATGCTGACGGGCGTACCGGGATCAACCGTGATGGTCGGCGGTGCGTTGCTGTAGCGATTCAAGATCTGCTGGGAGGTCTGCGTCAAAATCTGACCAGCGGCATTCATAGGGTTCCCGCTGCCTGCATACACGTTCCCGCTGCCGGCACTTTTCGGGCTTGTCACATAGCCTAAAGCGGCAGGAATGATGGCCGTAGCGAAAATCTGCAAGAAATGGTTGTTGACGTCGCCGGTCAGACCAGTTGCGCCGGAAGAATCCGCGCCCTGTGAATTGGGCGTGTCCACGCAAATTCCGTCGGGCCGGCATATCCGCCCAACACCAACTTCGATCCGCGACTGACCAAGGCGAATGTCCCCATTGTTTCCGCCCGAAATGGTTGAACCTGCAGGAATGAGAATCTGCGTGCCGGTTACTGTGTCGTACACATCGCTGACAACATTCATCTCAAACGGCCCAGAGAGATCACTATTCAGCGCGCGAGTGGTGACAGCCTGGATCAGCGTATTCGCCCGAAGGTAGTACTTCGTGGGCGGGGCATATGCCGTTTGAACGGTATGGTCTGCCGCCTTCGAACTGTAGTCAGTCAACCATTGGGCATTCGCAGCGGCGCCGGCTCCAGGAGCCCCACCATTCTGCATTCCCGGAATGTTCTTCAGAATCGACGACATATCGAACGCGCCAGTGATCTGTTTGCGCTGCGCCTCAGAGAGTTCGGGTGGAGTGAGGCTATTTCCGCCGCTACCTTGGGCTTGGTTCGGCCCTGACGCCGCCCCCTTCACCAGAACCGGAGAGTTGCGAATCATCGCTTCACGGTCGGGATCGGAGACAGAGCGCCCCGGGCGCGAACCGGTTCCAGCCATTCCCGCGGGTAGAGGCGGCAACGCGCCGTTGGGCTGACCGCCGGTAACTGGAGCGTTCGATAGAGGCGTAACAGCTGGAGCAGCACTTGCTACACCGGCATTCGCTGCCTGACGTGCCTGCTGGGCCAGTAGTTCCTCTTGCTTTCTTTTCGCTTCGACTCGATCTGCTTGCTCTCGTGCTTTCGCCAACCGCTCGCGCTCCTCTGCCTCAGCCTTCCCTTTGTCGATTGAGGTCGGATCTCCTGCAGGCCCCAATTGTGCAGGCTGCACAGGCGTAGGCTTGAACTCGGTGTTGCGGGTGCTACCCCCACCAAATTTGATGAACATCGCAACCAGAACGACCGCGCTGAGCAACAGCACAATCTTCCAATGCATGTTCTTCTTAGGAAGCCCGTCGTCGGCCTCGGGGTCAATGATCATCTTCTCGGTCATTGAACGACCCTGTTGTTAGTGATCTCGACCTCTTCCTTGCCGATCTTCAAGAGTAGCTTGTGGACAACCTTTGTGACCTTAAGGTAGCGGCCATCTGGCACAGGTGTCAGCGCCGCATATCGATTGTCAGGAGTCACCCAGAACACTGCAGGCCAGTCCTGCAATTTGGACGGCATCTGCAGCCACGTGAACGTCCCATCGTCGATAACCTGGACTGGGCGGAACGCCGCTCCGCCACTGATTGAGTAGTCGAAGTTGAGTTGGTCTACAGAAATGCCCCTAGCCAAACCTCCGGCCGGCGCTTTGGACTCCGACTGCGGCGCAATTCCGGCCGCACTGACCGGCTGCAGAATAGAGGTCGCTGGATAGCCCCAGGTAACGCGTTGGTACCACTTCCCCACGTCGGCCGATGTCGAGCGCAACATCAGCTGATAGGTGCGTTTGTCCGTTACTACGGTACCCGAAGTCACCATATCGTCGTATTTCGGGCGAACAAAAATGTGCCCAGGTACCCCGGTCTCGCAATCCCAAGAGAATGAGTCCCCGACCGCCATGCCCTTAACCACTTCACCCGGCTCCAGCTCGATGTCGGTCACCGATTTAGGCCGTGTCAGCACTTGGTATGTGTTGTTCGGATCGAATTCAAAGCGAACCAGCCGGGTGTCGCCTGGAAGCGGCGTGGCAATAAGCTCTGCGTGTGCAGCGAAAGGAGCGGACAGAACCACCAGAGCCGCGGCAGTCTTCAGAAGGATCGACATCATCAGAGGTCCTCGACGCGCGCGAAATGCGTGACAAAAATGCCGACGGGATTTGTGGCGATTTCTTCTTCCTTGGTCGGTGGCTGGATCGAGTAATGCACGGTGAGCCGATACTGCTTGGTCGCGAGCACGCCGTCACCGCTGTTCGAAACGGTATTCAGAAAGATGAAGCCGATGTTGTTCTCGCCAGGGTCAACGCTCTTGACGTGCACCACCCGGGTGTACTGCGGATTCCTGGCCAACTTGCCCCACACATCGTCGTCGGTCACAAGCTTATTGAGTTCGGCCAGACAGGTCCCACGACAAAGTGCCAGAGCCGCCTTGAGACCTTTTGTCGTCGTGAACTGGTCAATGGTCAGGACTTGCTCTGCCCAAGAGCGCAGAAAGTACGACCGCATATTGCGGTCCGGAGTGAAGTTCGATGCCGCCACAGCACCACCATTGGCAACGCTTCCGTCACTTTGTTCGCGCACGATGTACGGAACGATCGTCTTGAGAGGCATGAGCCTGTAATGGTTCAGCGACACGAGGACCAAGCCAATTCCCATCACCATAGCGACGATGAACCAACGGGCCGAATTTGCTTGACTGGACCCGATGATTTCGAAGAACTCGCGCTTGGCGCGGTCGTAGGCAGTGATTGGCCCTGCGTTACCCGCCATCAACACATTGACCTCTTTTTCCTTCTTCCTGAACAGCATGCTCCGGCTCCGAGATTTCTCAGCAGGAAGTAAAACACAGCACTGATCCACTCAACCATCGCGAAAGAACGCCTATAAGGGCCACCTTTCGCGCTCGGGGTTCAGGCGCGGAGCAGTTACCTGGGAACCACATGCAGAGGGAATGGGGCATGAAAAAGGGCCGCATGTAAGCGGCCCTAAGAATGCGCGGAGTCTCCAGGACTAGCTACGAACTACCGCCTGGCGCGCATCAACGACATCGTCGACGGTAAGATGCCCTTCCTGGCCATCAAGCATACGGACTGCACACTGATTGACCGCCTCCTGCAAAACCGCATCAATATTCGCGATCGACTCTCCCTCAAGGAGCTGAACAGTTCGCGCGACAAAGCTGTTTTGTGGAGCAATCCCGCGCTTTTGAAGCCAGTCCATCACGAATTTCTCGGTTCCCAAGGCGTCAGGCGCTTCAAAGCGAACTTTTTCGGTAAACCGACCTCCGCGCATTGCAGCCTCGTCGATATCGTCGACGAAGTTGGTTGCGGCAACAAATACGATATCGGGTGTCTTACCTGAAGCACCGTCCATTGTTGTGAGAATCTTGTTTGTCAGCGCCGCAACGTTCGAAAGCTGTCGATTCCGCAGAATGTCATCCGCCTCGTCGAGGAAGACAATCACCGGCCGAATATCCTTGGCCTCTCGAATGAGTTTGTCCCAGGAAACCGGATCGGCAATCAGCGTGCTTCCTGTCGTTTGCAGGAAGGCCCAACCTGTTGCCTTCGCCAAAGCGCGGGCAGCCTCAGTTTTCCCCGTGCCAGGGGGGCCCCAGAAGACGATGCCAGTCGGAGCCTTCCCGCCCAGTTCTTCGATCTGCCCAATCTTCGACATGCGCGTTGCAATGGCCTTCAGGCGCTTACTGGAAGCAACCGGAAGGATGAGGTCTTCGATATTCTTCGTGCTTTCTGGAATCTTCCCCGCACGGCCCTGCAAAGCCCGCATGGCCGCCATCAGATCGTCAAAGCCAAAGCTGGTCCGGTTGCTCTTGCGCTTTTCTTCACGCAGTTGCTCCCCGACAGATTGAATACGCTTGCTCGAATAGCCCACCCAACGCTTCGCAGCTCTCTCAATCGCCGAGCGTTGGATCTCCGCGTACGGGACAAACCGCTTCAGCGAATTCTCCAACAAGGCCAGGCGCGCCGCCTCATCTGGTGCGGGGACTTCAATCTTGTAGTCGAAACGGCCTTCCCGAGCGCCTGCGGGGTCGAGCCTATCCAAGTAGTTAGTCGCCGCAACAACCACGACGCGATGCGCACGAATATCAACCAACAGAGTGAGCAACGTATTGGTCAGCTTACCTTCCTCGCTGCCGCTTTCGGCCATGCCCGCGCGATCAGCAAGCATGCTCTCGACCTCGTCGAGGAATAGCATGCAGGGCGCGTGAGCTTTGGCCTGCGCAAAAGCCTGCACTACACTTTCCGTCGTCTGGTTCTTCCACCGGCTGGCCACGTCACCCGTCCGAAGCTTGATCATCGGAAGGTCGAATTCGCCTGCGAGGCACTCCGCAAACTCAGTCTTTCCATTGCCTGGCTCACCAAACAGCAGAATGCCATTACGGGGATCGTTTCCTTCTTCTCGTGCGCCGAGGATCTCTTCGGTGGCATGGCGGAGCCGGCCCTTAAGTTCCTCCATGCCAACGAGTGAGGAGAGGTCTTTACGGGGCTTCATGACCGGAAGTTGAGGCAGCCGACTTGCACCTTGCTCTTGCGCGGGATTGCTGGCGAGCTCGCGATCGCGGCTCTCGGAAGCCTCCGGAAATCGGATTGCGAGCCATGGATAGAACGCCAGAATAGGAAGAAAACCCGCAAAGCCCCAAAACTCGCTGGTAGGGGCGCCTCCAAATTGGAGCGCAATCCAGCTGAAGGCGAAAGCAGTGATCGCTGCATAACCGGCGGACCGAACACGTATGGCCGCGAGACCAAACATGACGACCACGACCGAAGCGATTCGCCCATAGAGCGCCACGTCTCTTGCTGTCTGGCTCGAGGTGAACAGCTGGTAGGTCTCCCAACCCCAGGCGACAGCTGTCAACACCGTCAGGACACCGCCGGCGATTACCAGGAGGCCAAGAAGAGTGTCGAAGGGGTTCGACCGCGAGTAGTGGTTCATTTTCCACTCTCCCGGTGGCCGGCGACTTGATGGCGAACCGCCTGAGTTCGAACTTGGCCTTCGCCGGAAGCCGGTACCACGTTAAAGGCGGTGTTGTAGTACAAGCCATAGCCGGCAAGTACAAGAAACAGTATGGTTCGGTAGAGCATCGTCATGATCCGGATCTCCTTATTCGCCAATTTACGCGAGTGGAATCCGGAAACAAGCCCTCTCGACAAGCCTGGGGCTACACCAACAGATGGTAGAGGAACGGTGCCGCCTCCAAGCACGTCCACAAGAGGAGCCCCGCCACTCCCGCAAACAGAACCACTGGCTGTTGCACCAAGAGCCTGGCCAGCGTTACCCCCAGGGCCCCAGACATGGAAGCGCGGACCATTGCATGGAGCTCGACTTCACGTGCTTCCCACTCCGCCTCAGTATCAGGGCCGCTTCGAAGTAGTTTAAGCGCGCCCGCGAACGCTTCCCCGAAGCTCGCACGTCTTTGCTTCTGAGAGGGTTCCTTCACTTTTGTGCTCATTTCGAGTTCCTATTATTGAACGGTGGTGCAACGCGGCCACCGTCCAGTCCCATCACGACTTCGACTTATCGCCGCCGTTGCGCGCTTGAGCCATCGTCGCACGCACACCTCCACCCGACGAGCCAGTTCCCCCACTCGTGGAGCCAGAGCTTGTAGCTGACCTCGAGACTCCCCCTCCTGGTCGAACGCGGTTATAGCCTGCAGCCACTCCTCGTCGCGCTGCATTCCCCACGGCGGCACCAGCATTTCTAGCACCCCGACCGGCAAGCGCTGCCGCCTTGCCACCTGCATAGCCCATACCCTTGTGGGGACCATAGTTCTTCAGATTCGAGAGCGAGCTGAATCCGAAACCGACACGCGAGCCTCCTTGCAGAAGGCCCATCGCAATCCCGTTAATCTCTGCCATCAGATACGAGATGATGAAGGCCAGGACAACGAGAACGACGTACAAGATCACGTTCGTTGCAGTTGAACCAGCAGCAATCGAAGTCATCGTAGTCACGAGAATATTCGTGATCTTGATCATGATGGCGCCAACGACTTGCATCATCCCGGCGCCGATCATGAACTTTAACCATCCATCAAAAAGGAAGGTTGTATACGGCATGATCAGCCACGGAACCATCACCGGCGCAACGGCCATACCGATAAAAAGTTTCGCCTGAGAGAGGATGTAATTGGCTGCCCAAATCGCGGATGCACCTGCGATGACCACCGTAGTAATCACCTTCAAAATGACGATCGCCAGGGCCGCAAGCATCGAGCCCAAGTCAAAGTCACCGATCGTGTGGAACAACGATGAGAACCAACCACCACTCCCGTTTGACGTAGAGCTAGACGAGGAAGCCCCCCCATCCGTCCACAAACTTGAGATTGCAGTGAAGAAACCCTTAAACCCGGCCGCCAAGTTTGCGCCGTCGCTATTGAACTGACTGGCGATGGTCGAGAACGTCCGAACCAACGCATTCTGCGAACTCGAGTTGAGGCACATCATGACGATCCCAAGCATGAGGGTATGCATAATGATGGCTGCGAAAACCTCCCCGAGGGTCTCGCCTTTCAGCATCCCCATCACGCCCGTCCAAACAAACATGACGCTGAACAGGGCCCACTCCAATTCCTTGCCATTGGCGGACAGCGTTCCGCTCATGCTGCTGAACGCGGATTGCAGACTACTCTCAAGACTGTTGAGCTGGCTAGTGACCTGGTTGATGAAGCCTGCGTCTGCCGCACCGATGGACACCGACTGACTACCGCCCGACTGAGCGAAAGCGCTCGTCGAGTCTCCCAATAGCACAAAGAGAATCGCCGCCCAAATAAGAGCAGCGACTACGTTCGACTTAAGGATTTGCATCAGCGCTCCAACCGCGTTCCATAAGATATCTGCGACCTCACCAACCCAACACCTGGCTAGCTGATTGATTGAACAGCAACCGCGAGCCGATTTCGAAGCTCGCAACATTGCGGCAAATCAGTGCGCCACACCCCACCAGCCACCGCCAGTTGTTTTTAGGCCATTCACCAGGTTCGACATGTTTGCGTTGTCTGTGCTGATTGTCTTGTCGACCGTCTGCAAGGCATCGCCGTTTCGTTGCTTTGCGATCTGCTTGTTGAGATCCTCTTGCGCTTTGTCGGCACCATTCATAGCCTGAAGCTGCTGCAACATCTGGGCGCCCTGCATGACCATCCGGTTCATTTGGGTGTTCATCAACTGCATCGACTCGTGGGTACCCGCAGTTGCCGGGATCATGGACTGCCACTGCTTGGCCATTTCGTAGTCTTGTTGAATCGACTGAAGCGTGTTGGCCTCGTTCTGAGCCCGAGTTTTTGCCGCTGCCACGCCGTTTTGGACGTCTGTCTTGAGCTTGTCCATGTACTGATCCCAGGTCATGTTGCTCAACTGAGCCGCGGAGAACTGAGTGCTAATCTGATTGGAGATGCCGTTGAGGTTGCCGTACAGGCTTTGCAGGGAGTTGATATACCCGTTGACGTTCGAAAGATTGACGTTCCGGATCTGCTTGATCGTATTGATCGCATTCGCGGGCATCGCTGCGAGCTGCCTCACCTCCATTTCATACTGGCGGATCTGCGTAGCGTAGGACTGCACTTGCTGGATAACAGACTGCACAGTTTGTGCAGCGGTCATCGCGTTCTGAACGTAGTTCGTCGGATCCCAAACGATGTACTGCGCAGAAGCCGTTGCCGATGAGATCAGCATGAACAGTGCGATGGCAAATTTTTTCATGATTGTTTCCCTTGCAAATTATTTTCGGTCAGCGGAGACCATCCACCAACGACTTGGTGTTCTGGCCGTCTTGATGAATTGCATTGTAAAAAACGCTCCTTGATTCAGCGTCCTGCTTTCGCTTCGCCAATTCGTCCATCTGCGCAGCAGATTTCATCGCGCCGTTCTGGTCGACCAACAATCTCATGACTTGGGCGTTCTGCATAACGAGCCGGTTCATCTGTGCATTAAGTAGCTGCACGTCTTCGTTTGTTCCCAAGGTGGCAGGAATCTGCGCTTGCCATTCAGCTGCCATTGCGAAGTCATCCTGAACCGATTTCAAAAGCGCCGCCTCGTTCTGCGCACGGATCTGCGCCGCTTTGACGTTCGCTTTTACTGCATCTTGTTGCGATGCTAAATAGTCCTGCCAACTACGTCCCGAAAGCTGCGCTTCAGTGAACCGCTTGTTCAAGGCATCAGAAACGTTGTTCAAATCCCCCATGACATTCTTCAAGCTGCCGATGTAGTTGTAGACAGACTGCAAGTCAGTCATTGATACCCCGCCCAATGCAGCCAGCTGTCGGGGATCAAGCGATTTCAACTGCTGTACAGCCATCCGGTACTGCTGGATTTGCGTCGCATACTGTTGAGCCTGCGTGACGACCCGCTGCGCGGTCTGGCCAGCCTTGACAATGTTTTGGGCGAAGTTCGACGGATCGAACACAAGCCCGCCTGTGAACACTGGCATCCCGCCGGCAAAGCACGAACCCGAAATAAACGTGGCGATCACTACTGCGATTAGCTTATTCACTTTCCGCGGCCTCCCCGATGCGCACCAATTCTTCGATGAACTGCTCTTGCCAATCTGGCACCAATTTGGCTTTGAACTCCTCGAATTTCTTCTTGGCCAGCTGATCCGAACGCAGGCATGCAAGCATTTCTGGCGGGAACTTGACGTTCACCATCCGAGACATCCCCTCGGGATTGACAAAGTAATACTGAACTTTACGTTTTGCTGTGCGGATCCGTTCGATCTGTTCGGCATTGAGCTGGAACTTATCGCGGTACAAGTCGAGGTGCGCCATCACGCTCGGATTCGGCAAGAAGATCCGGTTCTGAATGTTGTCGATGATCGTCGTGAAGATATCGCTGTCTGCAATTTCCGCCAAAGATTGTGTTGTCATTCCGACAATTGCATTCTTTTTAGCCAAAGTGCGAAGCCAGTTGTCAAAGCGTTCACGAAGCTTTTTATTCTTCAGGAGATACCAAACCTCTTCGAGGTAAATCAACGTCGGTTTAATTGCCGCCGTTGGATCGAGCGTCAGCATTTCATCAATGCAGAAGAATGCATAGTCGATAAACACTGGCGCCAGAATCTCGTCCTCTAGCAGACCGCCCATCTCAACATCAGTGAAGTCAGACAGCCGGAAGTCATCTTCGACACTGTCGAAATGAGGATACGTGCCGCCGTCCTCGAGCCACGGCAGCAATTCCTTGTAGAGCTCACTCGACAGCGGGCGCACAAAGTCAGCGAGTTCAGACAGCCGCCAGTGCTCAGGGGGCTGATCGGCCAACATGTTCAGGGCTTTGTTGAAGGTAAGCTCATCCTCGGTCTTCCACTCATACGACCGCAAGGTAACGATAAGTTGAAGCCACCGCATTAGCCAACCGCGCTTCGTCAAGTCCTTCACCACGCGCAGCGGATTCATCCGTGGTGGCTTCCCAGTACTGGGGTTCATGTCAATGTGTTTGGCGCCCTGCAGGCCAGAGGTCACGTAGCACGAATAGTCCTTGTCAAAGATCAAGACATTGCAAGGGTGGTACTTGAAGAACTGCGAAATGAGGAAGTTCAGCAACGTGGTCTTGCCGGAGCGTGAAGGGCCGACAACGAAGAAGTGAGGCAGATCTCCCTGGTGGAAGTTGTAGTTAAACGGTACGTTATGCTCGGTGGGCAGCAACGCTAGCGCTGGAATAGGCCGTTGTAGCTGGGCCGACAAGTGCGTGTTGCGCCGGTCACCGGTGCGAATGGCACGAAGCTGGGCAAGATCGGCGAGATTGCCGACGTTCACGAAACCCCATCGAACGATGTTTGCCCATTGGCCTGGCAGAGTCGCAGTGAAGGCCGACAACGCGTACATGCGCTCGCGAACAACTTTCGCGCCGACGAGAGTTCGCATTGCGCTGCCAACTGCCGACAGCGTCTCTTCCATCTCCTTTTCGGTGTCACCGTACGACAGAATGGTCATGTTGTAGTGACCAAACTGCCGCTCACGTGCAGTCAAGTCCTCGAGCGCGGATGCAGCGTCGTCCGCGAGCGCGAGCTTCCCCGCATCGACCTTGTCCGATTCGGTCTTGGTCATCTGCTCGATCATGAGGCTCATCCACGGCTTCGAGGAAGCCATGAAGTGATCCTGTGTGTCCTGTATGTACTTCTGCGCTTTTTCCTTTGGCCAAATCTCAAAACACTGGCTGACGGTGATCTCGCCGTCGATCTGCAGGAGCGGGTCCGTTACACCAGGACCGATGACGTTTGGCCAATTCTTTACACTCATGGCGCCGACGTAGCGGACCACGTCACCTTCGAACTCGAGGTGCTTTTTCTTACGGCGAAGCGTCGAATCCGGGAGATACGTATTGAGATAGATAGGCGTATCAGGCATGGCCACACGATGGTGGTCATTCGGCGGGCTAACTCGCCGATGCATGAACGTCAACAACTCGTTGTTCTGCAGCTTCTTGAATCCGAGAGAGCCGACGGTCGTCTCGAATTCTTCGAGGATCTGACGGAAATGGTTCTCATGCGAATCAAACTGCTCGAATGCGAACGATGCATTTTTGCGCGCGGACGTTGCCGCCGTCCCCAGCTTCCAAAGGGCGGGCAAAAGCCCAACCTTGTAGCGGTCCATATGGTTTGACAGCTTGTCGAAGAAGCCGGAAGTGCCGCCGAGATTCCGGTAGATGACGGCGAAGTAGTGCCGGTTCTCGTATTGGCGTTGCCCGAATAAGTGCTGCTTCCAAGTCAGGTCGAGGTATTTACCGATCGGCGTGGGAAAATCGGCGTCGGGATAATGCTCTGTCCGACGACGGTCCATGATCGACCAGACGAGGATGTGCTCGTCAAAGACCTTCAGCGCCCGCTCGAAGTTTTCAACGTAGCCGTCAGTCTCAATTGGAAGGCGCCCCTCAGCATCAATACCCGCGACCTCATAGACGACCATCAACGACCCATCGACGTTGAATACCATGTCAGAGGCATTCAGCCCCATCCACGGAACCATCTCAGAGAAGCTGCGGACCGATTTGAGGTACGAGCCGAGAATCGCCTTAATGCTCAACATAGGATGTCACGCCCAAAGCCGTGCGGCCGCTTGATTTTTGACTTCCGATCGATCCGGACCCATGGGTCGTAGATGTCAGACTGTTTGCTGTACTGCGTGTAGATCTGGTAGATGTTTTCGTCTCGCTTGGTAAGCCAAACGAGGAACAGATGCAGAAGGACGAAGACGGGTAAATACAACCAGATGCGCCATACCCCAAGCATCGCGACAGCGATCGAGATGTGAACGATCGCAAGGCGCCGCTCGACGCCAGCGATCGTTTGAACTCTCATCAGGGAGGGGTGGATTACTGTGGTGCGCGGTTCGTAATCCATAGCGTCCCCCTTCTCTTAGCAGCCGCTGCCTGCAGCGCCACCCGATGTTTGGATCGCGCCCAACCAGGTAGCTGCTTGCAAAGCGATGGAAATGCCAACGATGACCGCCAAGCCGCGGCCGATCCAACCGCTGACCTCCCCCGCAGCCCACAGCAACCCCAGGATCACCACAACAATCCCTGAGATTGCGTAGCCGACGGGGCCGGTCATAAGGTGGAAAAAATCACACAGAATGCCCGTGATCGGAAGCGTCATTACGGCGAGAGCCGGCGTGGAAGAAATCCCTACAGCCGACAGGAGCGCGAACGCTGCCCATTTACGCTGCTTCTGCGAGATCGTGTTGAATACCGACAGTTGGGACATCAAAAGTTTCATATCGATTGCTCCTATAGATCAGTTTGGTTTCGTACTCTTTCGTCTGGCGGTTAAAGCCATCGACACTCACTACTTCAGCGACAATCCGGTCGTCGCCAACCAGAGTCATGAAGACCATCACCTGGAAGGCAGAAGCGATACGCACTTGAATGCCCTCACGGCTATCAGGCGCGTCACTCGCTTGCGCAACCATGTCCTCGAATCGAATCAACCCTTCCCTGCCGTTGTTAGCGTGCAGGGTCACGAGTGGGCCTGGGTGGCCTGTGTTGGCGGACTGCAGCAAATCGTTTGCTTCTGCACCACGTGCCTCGCCGAGGACGATGCGGTTGGGGTTCTGTCGCAGCACACTCTCGAGCAGCCGCTTTGCAGTAATCTTCCGCTGCAGATCGATTTGCAGACGTACGCTGTTCGGCGCTTTGAGTACAAGCTCCGGCACCTGCTCGATGGTGATAATCCGATCCCCTTCGGGGAAACAGCCAAGTAGCGTGTTGGCGAAAGTTGTTTTCCCCGAACCAGTACTTCCGACGACCGCCACTCCGAGTCGCTTGCGAACAACGTCCACGAGGAAATCCGCGATCTCCTTGGGAAGGGCTCCCTGCCTGATCCAGTCATCCATTGACATGACGACCATGTTGTTTCGCCGGAAACAAATGGTCGGGCCGTCGACCGCCACCGGCGGCAACGTAGCCTCAACGCGGAAACCTGGAAGCTTCGTGCTGACGATTGCATCAGCAGACTCTTGGCTAACGGTGAACCCGGAATTTGACGCCAGCAGCGTGATGGCGGCTTCAATCTGGCTCGCACTGATCTTTGCGCCGGTGCTGAATTGGCGGCCACCCTGCTGGACCCACACGTCGTCCGGCCGGTTGATCATGATGTCCGTTACCGATTGATCATCAAACCACTCTTGCAGAGTCGTCAGGCAGTTCCGGACCTTCGCCAAGACACTCTGTTCGCGCCTGCTCTTCGCGTCCCCAATTGGATCGCTCATCACATCCCCCGTGTGCAACAATCTTTGCCAGCTTCGAATCTACTAGTACTTCTCAGGGAGAAATAGCGAGAAACGCAGCCTAAGAGGGGGATGTTTCCGGGGCGAACAGGTTACGAACCGAAGATCCTTTGCGAGTTGGCGAGCATGACTGCAACAGGCAGCGCCATGACAAGCGCCCAAAGGGGCATGAACAACGGGGTCACCGGCAGCGGGGCAACCAGGTACATGACCGGGAAGAAGATGATCCAAAGCAGAGCGTGCGCTGCGAGCGAAAATGCGCTCGGATTCTGATATGCGAATCCCGCCAGCTTCTTTGCACGCGTCATGTAGCCATCAACCACGCAGGCCAAGAGGAACGGAGCTACGTAAGCCAACCAATGCGCGATGATGAACACACGGATCATCATCCCGTAGAGATTGATCACCATAGAGCCGAAGTAAGAATTGGTGAGCGCGGAAAAGTGCTTCAAAGCACCGCTCATCGCATGTGCCTTGCGCACATCGTCTTCTGACAGATGTGTCTTGTTTAGATCTGCGATAAATCCGGTATCCACGAAGGCGGCCTTGTACACAGCTTTCGCCCGGCCAACAATGTGCTCCGTCATGTCGTCGCCGAAGACCGAACGCGTCATTTCAACTTCGCGGGCTACCCGGTCCAATCCCGACTGCACCGACACCAAGGCCGGCACAGACAATAGGACGACCAGGGTTAGCAGGATCCAGAACTTGAGATGCAGTCCCCATTTCATCGCGCGGCTCCAGATCTTGCCTGCTCTAACGTTCCGCCCGGCAGCTCACTTACCCGACCAATATCTTTGGCCGTCATGATCCGGCTACAAAGCAGATATCGATTCCCCAGTCGGGCTTCAGGCTCCGGGGGAGGGATGCGGACAAATCTGATTGTTTCCAGACCAAGGCGGCGGGCCCATGAACCGATGGGTTCTTCAAACGGCGGCCAAGTACGCCTCCGACCGGATGCGTCAAAGCCGACCGCGATGTATTCCATGGCGACGTCGGCCGAAAGAGCGAGCGACTCTAGGAAAGCAACCATTGAATCGGTGCTTCTGCGGGACGTCTCGTACACTTCAAGAAACCGTTGGATTGCGGTCCGTATTGCCTCAACGACCAATGATTCACCGTCGGCACCTGGATAGCTTTCAGACAGAATCTCGCAGAACTTCATGGCCGATTGTTGCAAGGTCGGCCATTGATGGAAGATCGGCCGCGCCGACGCCTTCGTTTCCGTGGAACGGAGGACGTTCGCCAGAATTACGTCCCCTTGCCGGCTGATGCTTGATACGTTGACCTCTCGCGCGCCTCGGGTGCGCTTGCGAAACTCGGTTCCAGCGAGGTCGATTACCTGCGATTCCATAGCTTGCTTCTTGCGTGATTTATGGAGGTGGACATTCACTCGTTACAGAACGAGTTTTGGAATGCGCCCCTTGATGACAGTGCCTCGATTCCAGACCGCCATGTAATGCAGGTCAGGCAGCTTGCTCATGAGCGTGATCGGAAAAAGCTCTGTGGCCTCCTCCGAGACTGTTTCGCTCACCGATCCACCGAATTCGATGCCGTGGTCTTCTGTCTTCGAATTTCGGCCATGGCTTCGCGAAACCTTCTTGATGAATGTTTCGCCAATTTTCTCGGCGATGATTTCCTGCGTATCAGCGTCTTGCGTTGCACCCGCGATCAGATTGTTGAAGTTCCCTATCATTCGCTTCGCTTTTACTTCTGACCCTAGCTTGTCTGCAAGGTCGGCAAAGGTCTGGCCGCAAGCAATGATGTCAAGGCCCGCGCCGCGGCCCTTATTGAGTTCCTGAATCACAGGCTCACACATCACGTCGCCCCACTCGTCGATCAAGACCACAATGCGAGACTTGTCTTTGACATTCTTGTCGTAGTTGTAGCGCTCACCCGCAACGGCCTGGAGATCAGACAAGAGTGCTGCCGCGATCGCCGATCCAACTTCCGGGTCGCTCAGAGAATCTAGTCCCGCATAGAAGATGTACCCACCGTCGACGATTTTCTTGGTGTCAAAGATTGGCCGCGGATCGTCGATGTCGTCGTAGTCAGGGCTAAGAAGACCCTCCAACTCGCCGGCGGTAAGTTTGGTGAGGAGCGGCAGTAGGAGAACCATCATCTTTGCGAACCACTCACGATTCGACCGTACGGTGCTAATCAGCCCCTTGATCTGCCGTGGTTGTTCTCGCTCAGGGACAGCAGTCTCAAAGAACTCCACATAGGCGCGCAACTCAGGGGAGGCGCCTTCCATATCGCCGCCCTTTCCTTTCTCCGGCTTGTTGTACTTTGAAACAAGCGGAGCGACCTGGCTCTCCCAGAGTGGGACGTTGAGGGTGAAGAATTTCCTCAGAGCCTTTTCCAGAAGCTTCTGCGCCCCGTTAAGGTTTTGGATCGCGTCGAGCAAAGACGACCAGGACGGGCGTGTGCCGGTATAGATTTGTGCCTGAGCCACATGGTTGACCTGCATCCACACGAACGACCGAAATGACTCGTCACCATCGGAGGGAATCAAAGAAGAAATCCGGGAAGCAACCTGTGTCTCGCGGTCCCAGTTCTTAAGCGTATCGATTCGCACGGACTCCGAGGGAAATGCAGGGTGGAACGTAAGCACCTTCTCGGGCCGCCCCGATAGCGTGCCAGCGTTCCTCGCAATCTCCTTAAGATCGTGGTCACCTTTTGGGTCCAGGATGACAATCGTGTAGCCGCGCAACGCAAGCTGGTACACCAGCAGGCTGTACAACGTTGTCTTGATTGCGCCGGTGGTTGCCAAGACGGCCGTGTGTCCTTGCATGGCCGTCAGCGGCATCAGCATGTCGCTTTCTTCCGCAAGCCCATGAATCCATTGAAGACCCTTGGCATTCTTCGGGTCGAGCTGAGAGCCCTTTAGTCCTCGAACCTTCAAGAACCATTTCGGTGGGTAGACGGCGGCAAGATCACGCTTCATGATCTCCGTTGCCTGCTGAGTATGGCTTGGCTCCCATCTGAAGCCCCACCCTAGCCACAGGTTGTCACCGAACTTCGGAATGTTGATTCGAACTACGTCTGCCTTCAGGAACGTGAACGGTTTTCCTGCCAAATTTGCCTTGAAATCCCAAATCCGTTTCGCCTGACTTCCGCGCCAAAGCAGCATGCCCGCAGATCCAGCACCCATCCAAAGAAACGCCGAGGTGCTGATATCCGAAGTAAGAGCGATGCCCGTCATTGAGACCAGCGACACACCCCACGCCGCCGCGGACCGGGCTTCATACGTCGGACGGAAGAGGTTCTGGAAATCGATGATCATGCACTTACCCCAAGATGCTGAGCCGCGTGGGCCGCAAGGACCAAACAAGGTGTGTCTTTCTCGGAGCCAGGTAGGCGCCGCTGATGTTGCTTTTTCCCAGGATTCTTGGGGTCCACGTAGAGCAAGTTGAGTCGATCCAATTCGTCAATCAGTGCAGGCAAAGGCGCCCCCAACGTTCCGGCGTACTTGAAGCTCACGCAAAGCCCATCGCGGTCCAACAGAAAAAACGCCTGATGATCACCAGACCGGTAGTCTGAGATCAACTTTCCCAGCGTCTCCGCTAAGAACGGTTTGTACTTTGCGCGGAACTGTTCGGGTACAAACTGCGCGTATGAGAAATCCGTTTGATCGCCCGAAGTAAGAGTCTGTGAGGGTGCCGCTGTTTGGCGGGCATTTTGCAAGCCACTCGGTGCACCCGCTTCTGTAATCGGAGGATCCAAACGGGCTCCATCAACCTTGTCGCTCTTCGCACGCGCGTCAACACGCGCGTCAAGATTGGAGGCTTTCTCCACAGTCGCTGAAGATTTTGAGTTCGACTTGCTGCGGCGACGCTCACTCGCCTGCACAGGATCCGCCGTTATCGGAGCTCCTCCAATCTCAGCACGTTCGGCTGCTGCTTCTTCAGCGCTTCTGCTTTCCAACTCGGTAGGTTCTAGCGTCCGCATCGCGGACCTCGCCTGCGCCTGTTGGCTCATTAGCGCATGCAGCTTCTCTGGCGCGACACCGGCGGGGCCCGTAGACGCCGTTTGCGCAGCTGGGGTCGAGACAGCTTCGTTCTCTGCGCGCGCGAGCGCCTGCTGCGTCGAGCCGGCGCCAGCTTTAGGATCCGCTGTAGTTGTTGCTTCGGCGGACGCCGGGGAGGCAGCTGGAGTAGGTACCGTGGCAGGAGCCAAAGTCTGTGCGGCAGCCTGCTGGGAAATATTCGGAGCTCCGCCGGCTCCATTTCCGATTGCATGCGGCAGAGGGGCCACCTCAATGTCACCAAGGACAGTAAGCGGGTTCGCCAACTTCGTGGCCTGATATTCCTTGCCATTTGGAAGGATTACCTTCCAGTAGGGATCACGATCGCTCTTACCAACGAACACTTTCGCGTTCAGCAGCGCTTCGGCAAGAGTGTTGGCTTCGGAAGGTACACCTCGTATGCCCTTCTCATCGATCGCCTTCGAAAGCTCGTCCGCAGCTTTTTTCCAGATTACGTATAGGCCGTCGGTGCCATACCACACGCGACCACCCTCTTGGTTGATCGTCCACTTGCTCTCACGAATCAAAGTTCGCATCGCCTCCAGCAGATGAGGCTCCAAATGGTTGCCAACCGTGAGGGTGCCGTAGTACTCCGGCCGCACAGCTTTATCGCGATCCAGAACTCGCTTTCGAATACGGGTAACGAGTTCGGCCACGGCGTTTTCGTTGTCGCGTGCAACGCCCGTCGCAACGGAGAACACGATAGGAGCGAGCGTGGGGGAACCAGCCTCCAGGTACTGAAGGCATTTGTCGGGGACGATCTTACTGATCATCGCGGACACCTCGGCTTTTACCCCGGCCCACTCCGCCCTTGGCTCTGGCTGCCACGAGATGTAGTAGTTCTCGAACCCATGATCGGTACACCACTTATGAAGTGGCGAAAGATACTTTGGCCATTGCACTCCACCCGGGCCACTCACAATGAGTGAAGCCAGCGGGCGATGCAACTCGCAGCACAGACCAGCGAGGAAAGCCGCATAGCGCCATCGAGGTTCGAGTTTGTGACGGCGTTCGACGCCTTCAGTCGGGGTGAAGATCACGCCTTCAGAAGCCTGCAGGCTGTAAAACCCCATTTCGAGCGACAAACGAAAGAGGCCACCCGCGCCGGTGTGTGTCTCTAGTCTTGATGCCGGAAGGAGGTGCACGTACGCCGCCAAGTTGCTGATGACGGACATGTACATCTCGTTGAACTCATCGTCAGCACCGCCAGCGACTGTACGGATACGTCCCATCAACTGGGATTGACTATCAATAAGTTGCTCCACCGCTAACACGTCGATCCCCGGATCTATTGGGGGATAAACAGGGACGCGAACGGCTACAGTGTCGACTCGCGCGGCTGGCGTACCGAGCCGCGCTGCGATGACAGGCGAAACCGCAGGGATAGCGGCGGCCTCTTCTTCAGTTCGACCTAACAGCCGATGGAGGAATCGTTTGAGCATAGGGAAAGTCTATGCCCGGCCTCCAGAGCAAGAAAGCGCAAAACGTGCTGCATACCGACGGTGTTTCAAGGCATTTGAGGCGACTGAAAGACCGAACCGAGTCGAGCACGGCAACCCTATATAGGAGTTGATCAACTGGAGGTAATCAATCCTCGTCACTCACAGTGATGGTGCGGCGGACCGCAGAACTCTCCAGTCTCCGTTTGCACAGTAGACGGCATATTCGTCCACGAGCTGAGCAATCTGCTGCGCAAGGACCTCGTCAGCATCCCCTCCCGAAGGTGCGAAGAAAGCCGAAACTTGCTCCTGCGCTTGTCGACACGCTGGTCGCAATGCTTTCACAAGGCGCAATGCGTGGGCGTAAGGCATGCGATGGAACAAGTACTGGCGGACGTGCGCCGAAACGTCCAGCGCGTCGTTCAGGATCGAGGTATCACTGAAGACAAAGCTGTGCCCGCCGCCGCGAAGCTTCGCCGGCAAGCTGCCCAGACCGAGCGCGCGTCCCTCAAATGCACCCACAATCTGGTTGAACACAATCAGCGTTGGGGACACTTTCCCCAGGCCCTTCAGTTCACATGAACCCAGGGTGCGGAGGATGTTTCCGAGACGCATGCGCGTGTATTTGTCTTTTGGCATTCCCGATGGAATGTCATTCCCCGGAACACAGTGGCCAATCCCTCCCAGCGCCATCAAATTTGCGATCGCCGCCTGATCACCGCGGGAAAATTCGTTTGACGCGGCATAGTTCACCAAATGCCTGTCCGCCAGCTTCTGCAGTGCCCTGGCAACGCGGGGATGGTTGCCACTATCGATCCACAGGACCGCACCGCCGCCTGCGAGCATCTGCTCTGCCAAGCCCATGATTGCCATAGACCTGCCGGAGCCAGTTTCACCAAGGCTGCGCAGGAACAGTGGACGACGGGCCGAGATGGAGACCACTCCCTCGCGCCCGAGCACAAGTTCCCGGCATGATTGGTGTTCTACATTGGCGCGTTTGGTCGCCAACCCGCTGGGGCTCAGTCCGACTTGCATAGCAACTCGTGCCCGCCAGAAATCGCGCTGTCTACTTCCTGTAGAAACACGAACCCGGTTGAGGATGCAGGCAGCACCGATCAGCCTGCCTGCTGGTATGTCGCAACGACACGCGATTTGTGCCGCTTGCGCGAGCCGCCGAAGTTGCCGTTATTGCACACAGGGCACATCACCGGTTCGTTACGCTCATGAACGTGGTTGGAGGAGCAACAGTCGCACTCTGAAAGCCGTAGTTCGCCACTGTCAAATGCCCGAGCGAGCATGAGCGCGCGCTCAAAAGAGAATTCCATGCTCTTTTCCGCGGGCGCGCTCTCCCGAAAAAAGGCGTACGCCTCAATCAGCGCATCAACATGGTGAGCACCAAGATTGCAGAGCTTATTGTATGAGTGGAGTATGAGGCTGCACTCGAATCGACGATTCGGTTTTTGGAAGAAGCTTCCGAAATCCGGAGACGGTGACATGCCCGGCTTTGGCGTTCGCCCCGTCAACTGAGTAAAAATTTCTCGGAAGGTGGCGATATGTACCCCCCCGTGAGGGGTAAGGAGCGCCTGCATCGTTTTGGGTCTGGCGCCAAATTCACATAGCCGCTTCAGTCTGCGTTCGTGCTCAATGTAGAAGCGAAGCTGGGTATTTTTCATGTTTACCCACGCAACGCGATGACATTCTTGATCGCCGACGGTGACGCGGTCGCAATCGCAGCAACCTTGAGGAGATCCTCAAACTGGTTGTCGACGAAAATTGCCTGGTTGGCTTCTTTCGTCTTCTCAACAAGAACTTCAAGAGGGGTCTGGAGAAGCATGTCCACAGCTTCCTGGCTGAGCTTGTAGACCATCATGGCCCGACTCCTATCAAGTCGCACCGCGTTCCAGCGATTCTCCAAAGCCCTTGTATTCTCGCGCGCCGCGAGCTCAAGTATTGGACACATCATGTAGACCCCCCAATGTTTGCCGTCAGCCGATTCCCGTGTTTGGATCTAAGCCTGGGAATTACAACTTCTTGGCAAGAACTAACCCTGAGCGGAATCTACACAAAGGACAGCCCGTTAGCAAGCTGGAGGACACCCCTCGGAAGGGTTGATAGATGTTTCGAGGCAACAGGTCTAAAGTTCCACGAAAACAAGCCGTTACAGCTAGACCGCGTTGACTTCCTAGCGCCAACCGCGTCACCTTGCCCTAGATGAGGGTCACCTTACGCGGCCGGACGAATGTGATTTATTATTCTCATTTTCTTGGCTGCGGACGTGATTTTCCCAGTCGCCCGTGTCGACCTGCGGCATAATACGCCGCTAAAAACTCACTTTCTTTGGGTAAGCCACATGGAACAGAGCGGCATTGACGCCGTCCGTCAGACGTTTGGCCAACGCCTCCACTTGGTCCTGGATGCGAGAGGGTTGCCGACTACTGGATTTGCTCGGAGCAGGTTCATCGCCGAGTTGATCAAAGTCACATCGCCGACTGCATACAAGTATCTGTCCGGCGTGTTCGTGCCCAACTACGACATATTGATGGAGCTCGCGCGCCGACTCAACGTGACGCCAGACTTCTTGATCGGCGCAGAGGGCACGAACAGCTATCTTCTCTACGATCCGCGCGGGAAGGACCCGATTTCAATGTCCTTGCCTCAGCGCATTAAGGAGTTTGCGACCATCGGGTGGGCTGGCTTGTTCTTTTACTGGCAAGTGGCGCCTGAAGAGGCATTCTCACTCGTCCAGGCCGGCGACATTGTTGTCTATACGGCGCAAAACGTGGTCCTTGAGGATGGCCAGCACTACATCGTTCGCTATAACAACTTGATGTACGTGGCCAGGATCAGATCTCTGCCGGAAAACCCACAAGGGGCGCCGCGCTGGGAGTTCGCTTTTGAAGACAACACGGTCATCGATATTGCCCAATCCGACATTGGCATTGGCTATACGACCCATCAGCAACGCGATAGCCTCTACGTTATCGGAGCGCCCGTGTATCGGTTTCCTGCTGGACATGCTTTCCCGCGTTGAGGTCTGAGTAGGCGGTAATCAGATTGCCGTCCTCCCCCACAATGAACGCCCAGTGACTTTCTGCATGGAAGAGCTTTCGGCTTCCTCGATGGTACTCACGCGTTGAGACCATTCCCACCTTCGCGATTCGCTGCATCTCCTTCCAAGCATCAACTGCACCGACGTTGTTCAGCCGAGTTCGGAACTGATCGAACCCATGCTTTGTGACGCCGATCGTTCCGTGCCCTTTTACGTCCAGTAGAACTCGCATAGGCTCCGTCACCACCAGGTGCTTGACGCGGGTGCCCGCGCCCTCGCCTACCCAAGAGTCGTCCCTACTCACACTCGTTGGAACATCGAGGAATTTTGTAGTGAGAAGCGCCGCAAATGGGACCAGGTGGGATCTTTGGCTTTTGCCCGTTTTGATGTCTGCAATGAGCGACGACGAAACAGTGAGCGCGAGATTAGCGCCACTCCGATTATCGCCAAGCAATTGGACGTCTTCCACGAGATAGTGAATTGCGCTCAATTCAGCAACGACGGCCTTTTCTGGCACGTCCACCTCAACGCTGACGAAAACCATCCCCTGCTTCCGGCCTACCTTCCAAACGCATACAAACTTGTCACCGTCCTCCCGCGTGTGCACGGTGAGTTGATCCATCGCTGCAGTCATCAAAACTCCTCTATCTACTGCCTAGAGGATACGGAATGTGCCCTGGGTTTCAAGCCACTTTCCTCTCACGACAGCGCAAAAAAAACGCGCCGGGATATCCCCGGCGCGCTCATCATACACAGACCGTTTCCGGCCTGCCATCACGCCCTTTTGGGAAGCGATCGGACAAAATCATCCATGTCCATCCCTGCCTTTCCAGGTGCGTACTTGATTGCACGCTTGCCCATCGCTTTCGCACGCTGAGCAAGCTTTTCTCCCGCCTCGAAACCACGTCGACGACCCCGTTGATCCGGTAGGTCGTTGTCCTGATAGATGCGGATAAGGTCTACCTCATCTGGAATGGCGATTTCCTCCATCCCCTGGGCGTCAACGGCTGACCAACAACTCTCGCCGCGATATCGAATCACTGCGAGTGATGTCTCAATGCCTTCCGCAACGCTCATCTCCCGGCCGACCAATGGGAGCAGCCGGATGGCTCCCCCCTTCACTCCGATGGAGAGTTCCTTCTTACGAGCACTCGGTACCGGCGCCTTCTCTCCTTCCTCGGTCAGGAAAGTTCGATGGATGTTGCAACAGACGCCATCTGGGCCCTGAATTGCGGCCAGCATTCCCGGAAAATTGCCGACATGAACCCACTTCTCGTTGTCGTCTTTCTCCCAGTACTCCAAGGCAGGATGAAACCGCAATACTCGAGGCACTTCAGATTCCTCCAGCCCGGGCAGCCTTCGCTCCAAGTGCTTCCATACCGGGTCTCCTTGAGTCACCCGAAAACCGGCGTCCCAAAGCTTTTTGTATCGCCCTTTCCTCCGCTCTACTTCAGCGGGAGTAAGTTCGTCGCTGGACTTCAGGACAGGCCTCGGAGCAAGCGCTGAACCGCTTAGGTCGGGCACGCTTCCCCCCGACCATTGGATCGCCCACTCGATAGCTTCCATGAAGCTCACGCCGCCCAGGGCGAACTGCAGCAACTTCAGGCCATCGCCTGGGCCACATCCGCGACAGAAGTAGTTCCCATCTCCCCACTTGTCGGTGAAGCTGTAGCGATCATGGCCACCACAGAAGGGGCAGGGAACACCCTTTTTCAACCAAGTTTTGTCAAGGCCAGCTGACTCGAGCAGGCCGCGCCATTTGCCGGCCGCACGGTACTTGGCATCCTTGATCATCGCGTCGCGCGCCGCACGGCGAGCATTGTCATCTCTAATCATGGTTCCAATCCCCATGCTTACAGCTGTTAAAGAAACCAGGCGCAATCATCGCGCCTGGGCCCCTACGCCGCTTGCTTCAGTACAAGACGATTCGTCATCATCTCGAACATTCGCTGCGGCAACTCCTCGACCTTGTCAATTCTGATGCTGTCGGGTATCTGACTGGAGATATCAAGGCCAATTCCCACTCCCATCACCTCGACACCCCAACGAGCGCATGAAGCGACAACTTCGGCAACTGCAGACCGGCTATCCGGTTCTCCATCGGTGATGGGAAGAAGGATTCGCCGAGTCGCCTTAGTCGAAAGCAGCGAGTACTGGCCAAACAACATCGCGTCGGCTAGCGGGGTGTTTGCCCCGTCCGCCCGAACTGCCGCGATTCGACCTGCACGCCTGCTCACCGACTCACTGAACCCGTTCAAGACGAGCACGTTGCGATCGCAGTTGATTTCACCCGCCGGGAAAGCAGCAGTTGCAATCTGCACGCCATCAATCTGACCGAGCGCTAGACCCAATGCAGTGCATGCGTCAATTGCCAATGCGATACGCTCTTCCTCCTGCATGCTGCCCGAACGATCCAGCAGCAATTGGATAGCGACGTCGACGTTTGTCCGTCGTGTTTCCCGCTCGAAGATGTTCAAGTCCCCCATAGGCAACCTGAGAGCTCCGAGATTGGAAAGACGTTCACCTGCATACCCTTCCCAACACTGGCTCAACGTCTGTGATTCCAATGCCGTCGTCAACTTCCGACGCAGTGCGATCGTTTCGCGCTTCACGCGCTGAACGATTTCACCGTTGTCTTCAATTTCCGACAAGAACGGCACGGCTTCGGACAGTACTGGCGGGTCCTCCGTGGTGGACGCAATGCTGGTCAGCATCGCTTGCAGCGCTTCACCTAAGTCCTCGCTTGGGTTGTACGCCGCTCCAAGCGCTGCCTGAAGGGCGGCGCTTGTGACGGGATCTGCCAGGCAGAACGACGGTTCCGCTTGCCCGCCGGTATCGACTTCAGTTGCGTCGGTACCATTGGCTGTCGCGTCGTGACCATCTTGTCCACCCGCCAACGATTCGCTGTCGGCGATATCGCTGCATTCTGATGAAGAAGAGTTACCTTCCCCAACTGCTCCGGGTTCGCCGGCATGCGATGACTCAGTGTCTCCGCCGGCGGTGTCCTTCTCGCCGTTGACGTGACTTTCACCGCCGCTCTCAGCAGGGACTTGCGTCCCAGCCTCGATACCTTCTGGACCAGATTCAGCCTGCTGCGGTTGCCCACTTTCGGCTGTATCTTGCTCTCCACTAGGGCTGGTCGCTGACGACTGAGTGCTGTCGCCAGCAGCCGCGTCCGAGTCATTGGTTCCCGTCGGGGACGCGTCAGACTCATCACCTTGCGGATCATCTTCGGACTGTTGGCCAGGAACGCTGGAGGCGTCTGCAGACTCGTTCTCGCTGCCGCTTTCATCCGGCTGAGAAGTTGACTCTGCAAGGTCGTCCACGAACTGTTGGAGCAGCGCAGCTGCCTCTAGGGCAATGTGCGCGGCTTCAACTGACGAGCACGAAGTCTTAAGCTTTCCAACGATCGCGAGGTAAGAGTCGGCAAAGGCAATGCCGAACCCGTTGCGCAACCACTCAACAGCAGTTGCCTCGCTTTCCTTGTAGAACTCGCGCTTCAGCACTCGCCACTGCAGTATTTGCAGCGTGCCGATTACCAGTGCCCCGGACAATGAATCCACGTTTGAGATATCTGCCAGGCGGCCTTGCTCTTGAAGCAGCTTTCGCATCGCCATAAAGACCCGATGCGCGCCCGGATACCGACGCTCCACTCGCCCCTCAATGCGCACGTCTTCCAGTGCATTGAAGAGTCGGAATACGAACGGCGGCAGATTCAAGGCTTGAACCCCCTCGAAGTCGGTTTCGACCACATGTCCAGCGCCTTCGTGGAGGATAAATCCAAGACCCAAGATGCGCGCTGTTTCGACTTCAATCGGCAAATTCGGCAGGGTAATCTCTCTGCCGTTGGTGCAAGCCTGGCCGCCAAACCGCACGACAAGGCCACACTTCTGTGCCAACAGCCTTGCTGCGATTGGCAGAGCCCCTTTCAAGGTATTGATGTTCATGCGATTCCTCAGAATGAGAATCGCCCCCGAAGGGGCGACAAATTGCCCCTACGGGATTAAATACCGAGACTGATGACAGTTCCCGACTGCGTCGGCAACGGCAGCGGCAGGGACGGAAGCTGGCGCGAAGAGCGCACAGTTGTTACTGCCGAAGCACCGACTGTGACCGAGTGCTGAACCGGTGCCTGAGGTACCTGTACAGGCGCGAGTTCGGTTTCGTCGTCGACCGCACTTTCGTTCGTGCCGACAGCAAATCCGAACGTCGCGGCAACATCACCGGAGTCCAGACATTGCTGACCGAACGCGCGCATCCGATCTGGACGTTTCAAGATGCCTGTCAGGCCCCAGAGAGTCGTCAGATGGATCCCCTCGATCTTGCCCTTCGACGGTAGCAAGTTGATGCTGTAGTCGATGGTCTCGATGATGGGACGCACGCACGGGTCGAGGAACGCCAGACCCTCCATCTTCTCGCGAATGGCTTCCAGTGCGTTCTTGCATCGCTGGGTGACATACTCACGAGCATGGCGACCTTTGTTAGCGTCACCAAAGCAGAGGGTGCGCTCCTCAAAAGCTGCGGCCTCTTGGGCGATTTCCCGAAAGAGAGTGCCCGCAAGCCCCTGCTCCGCCTGCTTCAGACCTCGCGACAGTTGCTCTGCTGCTTCCTCCGATTCGTCGACCGAACGGACCTTGCAGGCCTGCCAATTGAAACCCAACGCACTCTCAACGTACGCCTTCCCAGGCGCTTCGTCTTTGATGATGTGGGCCCACTCCTTGTTGTTCGGAGCGTTTTGCCATTCCTGGATGAAGCGGTCGTAGTTTGCAACGAGGTGGGCGCGAGCTTGCTCGTATTCCACTGCGATGGCTTCCAGCTCGTCGGCGACGAGTTTGGCCTTGTTGTACGGAATAGCATAGCCGCCAAGAAAGCGTACGCCGCGGCTTTCGCAAGCCTTCTGCGCGCGCTTCTTGAGCTTATCGAACGGTTTCAGGTGCTCGCTATCGATGACCTTTTTGCTTCCTAGCGACGCGAGGTCGCTGTTCGGCAGCTCATCGATCTCACCGATATCAGTCGTACGCAGCTTGCGCCGGCCCGACCAGATATGGATTTCGAGACTGAAACAAAGGACCCGTTCAATGGTCCGGATTTCGTTTTGATTCGACATGGAGATCTCCTTACTGCGAAAACCCGAAGACACCATGCCCCCTACCGGGCATGGAATCCCCGGCTGGGTTAACAAACGAATGGCTGACTTGGTTAGGTGTGTCAGCTACCCTCTCTGCGCACTGCGCAAAAAACATCTCTGGAAACGGCTCGCTTTCCGGAGATGTCTTCAAACATATGGGCCGGCCAAGGCCCTTCAGCACGGATACCCGCGCCTAATTACCGCACCGTGATTCCCCAGAGGTCAGCGCGATTGCTAAGAGCTGTCAGTTTCGCCGACTGCTCCAAGCTCCAGCTGTCCGGGATCAGCACCTCTGCGAGATACTGGGTCCCAAAGCCCTGAGAGATCACTTCGTGCCAAGCAATTTGTTGGCCGACCCCCTCTGCAGTTCTCACTGCATCAACTGCCCAATCGGAAGTTACTCCGACAGACATCGCAAACGCCGGCCGATCCGCCATAAGCGCCCAACCGAAGATCTGCGCATTCCTGAGCCCATACGTACGGATACGCTCCACCAATGAAGGCGGTAACTGATCCGCGACGGGTCCGGTGTGGAAATCAACGCTGTCAAACCATGGCGACGCACCAAACTCCTCTGCGAGATCGCAGGAAGCTCGATAAGCCTCGTCACGAATGATCCTGGTTACCTGCGCAAGCGCCGCTCTGGCTTTATCCGCGTTCCCTGCAACTCCAAGCTGCTGAAGTGCGAACGCGACGCCCGAGATCCCGATTCCGATCCGCCGGCCAAATCCAGGTTGCCCCGGACATCCCAGCGTCTCCTTGACGTCGTGCATCGAGTCAAGCTCGCGAACCGCCAGCCGGATTTGCTCCTCGAGCCGCTTGCTGTCGAACCAATCATTTCCGCGTTGAGTATCAGCAAGATAGTCGCAGAGGTTGATCACCGATCCTGCCACCATCTCGCTTGCGTCGACGAACTCGGAGCTCGTACCGAACACGCCGCCGCAACCATCCCGAACCACTGAACCCGCACCAAAAATCATTCCGCTGACTTCCGTTCCCAGCAATTCGGGAACGCGTTGCGGATGAGCGAGTAACTCGCAATCGACGTGTTGGCTTGACCCAACACGCACATACTTTTCCACATTCCCGAGACGAGCAGCATCTGCGAGATCGCCTTCGCTGATCACGATCATCGGAGGGGCCCCATCAACTGCGTTGCCTCGCGCCGACGCTGCGTACAGCCTTTCGATTGCTTGCAAGGTCGCAGCCCTGTTGGGCTCATGGGGATTAGATTCATCGATGAGTTGAGTCGCACTCGCCAGATCAACGAGAAGCGGCATACCCACCCGCCCGGCAACAGCTACTTCTGCCAGGACGTCGTATGTTGAACGGCTGCTTGATAGCGCCAAACTGACCGCCAGCACGCGGCTAGTGTCAGTCGATGTGGTGTACTCGGAGACGAGAACACCACGGTCACTCACAGGATCGGCAAGCCAACTGGTGCCTTGATCGGTGCCATTGCTTGCCCCGAACACACCTGACTGCGCAATGAGCTGACGCTCAAAAACCTGGGGTTGGACGTTCATTTCTATCTCCTTGCGAATTTGAACCCCAGAATCGAGGCCCCCCAGAGCGTTCTGGATCGCTCTGGGGGGCCCCGAAACTGAAGAAATTCGCAGGGAGAAGCACTACCAGCCCATTGCTGGACTTGGTGAAGACGAGAGGGGAAAGCTCCCTAAGGCTTGGCTAGTCACATTCGAAGAATGCAAGACGGGCATACCAAGCAGCCCTTCCGTGCCGTGGCACAAGAAAACGTCAGAAGCATTCCAGTGGGGCATGCTTATGACGTCTCGGAAGAACAGAATGCCGCGGGCGCGGCTAAGGCTAGTGTAGACCCCCAGCTAGGTTCCGGTGATTATAGTACGGGCGATTCCTAACGGGAACGGTCAATTTAGTTGTTGTTGCGTGGACGAGGCCCCGCGCTTACGCGCGGGGGCTGCCCACGGCCACCTAACAGATAGGTAACCACTTTTACAGGGGTTTCCTGATACGAAGCAAGCAACACCGCTTCGTCGTGTCTCCATACCGGAGTCGCCTTCCGAGGCGGAGACTGACACATTGGACAAGATTGCAAACACCTAACGAACGTGCCGATTAGGGCACAAAATCTCAACTTATGTGTCCGAAATCTCAACTTATGTGTCCGTGAGCAGGCGAAGATTTTCAATCCCAACTGAGTGCACCGCCAGTCTGATACTCGATGACTCGAGTCTCAAAAAAGTTGCGCTCCTTCTTCAGGTCGATCATCTCGCTCATCCACGGGAACGGGTTTTCCTCGTTCGGGAACAGCGGTTCCAAGCCGATCTGCTGACAACGGCGGTTGCAGATGAAGCGCAGGTAACCCTTGAACATCGATGCGTTCAGGCCCAGCACACCGCGCGGCATAGTGTCTTCCGCATAGCGGTATTCCAGATCGACGGCCTTCTTGAACAGCTCCGTGATCTCGGCCTTGAACTCATCCGTGAATAGGTGCGGGTTCTCTAGCTTGATCTGGTTGATCAGGTCAATACCGAAATTGCAGTGCAGCGACTCGTCGCGCAGGATGTACTGGTACTGCTCGGCAGCACCAGTCATCTTGTTCTGACGGCCCATCGCGAGGATCTGCGTGAAGCCGACGTAGAAGAACAGGCCTTCCATGATGCAGGCGAAGACGATGAGCGACTTCAACAGCTTCTGGTCGTTCTCGGGCGTGCCGGTCTCGAAGGACGGGTCCGTCAGCGTGTCGATGAACGGGATCAGGAACTCGTCCTTGTCGCGGATCGACTGCACCTCGTGGTACGCGTTGAAGATCTCGGCCTCGTTCAGGCCCAGCGATTCAACGATGTACTGATACGCGTGCGTATGAATCGCCTCCTCAAACGCTTGGCGCAGCAGGTACTGGCGACACTCAGGTGCCGTAATGTGCCGATAGGTTCCGAGCACGATGTTGTTGGCAGCCAGTGAGTCGGCCGTAACGAAAAAGCCTAAATTGCGCTTGATGATACGTCGCTCGTCTTCGGTCAGACCGTTCGGGTCTTTCCACAGGGCGATGTCGCGCGACATGTTGATTTCCTGCGGCATCCAATGGTTCGCGCAGCCGGCCAGGTATTTTTCCCACGCCCACTTGTACTTGAACGGCACCAATTGGTTCACATCGGTCTTACCGTTGATGATCCGCTTTTCGGCAACGTTCACTCGTTTCGCAGCTGCGGTCGCATGAGCGAGCGCAGTCGTTTCGACTGACGAGATATCCATATTAACCTCTCTCTGAAAATGACGGGGGCAGCCGACTGACTGCCCCCAAAAATGATTCACTGCAAACCTAGTCCGACTTCATTGGCAGGCTTGGCATCCATCAGAATCCGGATCCCCAGGACGGAACATGCATACCCGTCCCTCAACATCAAGATCCGAACTCTGCGTTGATTGCTGCGTCGCCATTGCTGACGAAGGCGCAACAGCATTGAGAGTTCCCAAAGCAACCGTAGACTTCTCAACAGACGTAGCGGCAATCGTGCGCAGGTAATAGGTCGTTTTGAGACCACGCAACCACGCAAGTTTGTACACCTCGTCCAACTTCTTTCCAGAAGCGCCGGCCATGTAGATGTTCAAAGACTGCGCCTGATCGATCCACTTCTGCCGGCGTGCGCCAGCTTCCACGGACCAACGTGGCTCGACCTCGAACGCTGTGGCATAACGCGCCTTGATCTCATCAGGGACGCGATCGATCTTCTGAACAGAACCATCGTAGAACTTCAGGTCCGACAACATCACCTCGTCCCAGATGCCGAGCTTCTTCAGATCGGCGACCAGGTACTCGTTGACCAAAGTGAACTCCCCCGAGAGGTTGGATTTCACGTAAAGGTTCTGGAACTGGGGCTCGTTACTCGCAGAGACACCCACGATGTTCGAGATAGTTGCAGTCGGAGCAATCGCTACGCAATTCGAGTTGCGCATACCCTGCCGCCCGATCTTTTCCCGCAGGGCATCCCAGTCCATCGACGACGAACGGTCGATATCCAGGTAGCCCTCTCCGCGTTCCTGCACCAGCAGATCAATCGAGTCGAGTGGAAGAATTCCCTTCGACCACAGCGACCCGTTGTAGCTCGGGTAAACGCCGCGCTCAACAGCGAGATCCGAAGAGGCCTCGTAAGCGTAGTAGCAGATGGCTTCCATCGAGCGATCGGAGAAATCGACAGCTGCCTCGCTGCCGAATGGAATACCAAGCACGTACAGCGAATCTTGATACCCCATCATGCCAAGGCCCACCGGACGGTGCCGCATATTCGACGCGCGAGCTTTTGCCACAGCGTAGAAATTCATGTCGATCACGTTGTCCAGCATCCGCATCGCGATCCGGACAGTGCGCCGCAGCTTCTGGTGATCGAGCGCCATACTGCCATCTGGCAGTTTCACCAAATGAGCAACAAGGTTCACCGAACCAAGGTTGCACACGGCGATTTCGCTGTCGTTGGTGTTCAGCGTGATTTCCGTGCAGAGGTTGGAGCTGTGCACCACGCCGACATGCTGCTGCGGAGACCGAATATTGCAAGGGTCCTTGAACGTGATCCAAGGATGTCCGGTCTCAAACAGCAGACCGAGCATCTTGCGCCAAAGATCAACAGCGGGCAACCGTTTGAAGTGCTTCAACGTACCAGCATCGGCCAAAGCTTCATAATGCTTGTAGCGCGCTTCGAACTTCGAACCGTACAGATCATGCAAGTCCGGAACATCGTTCGGCGAGAACAGCGTCCAGTCTGCACCCTCGTGCACGCGCTTCATAAACAAGTCCGGAATCCAGTTGGCCGTGTTCATGTCATGCGTACGACGCCGATCATCCCCGGTGTTCTTGCGAAGCTCCAGGAATTCCTCGATGTCGAGGTGCCACGTTTCAAGGTACGCACACACCGCACCTTTGCGCTTGCCCCCTTGGTTCACGGCGACGGCTGTGTCGTTGGTGACCTTGAGGAAAGGGACAATTCCTTGCGATTTGCCATTGGTCCCCTTGATGTAGGAACCCAATGCGCGAACGCGAGTCCAGTCGTTACCGAGCCCACCAGCGAACTTCGACAACAGGGCATTTTCTTTAAGCCCGTCATAGATGCCCTCGAGGTCATCCGAGATCGTGGTCAGATAGCAGCTCGAAAGCTGCGACCGGAGCGATCCCGTATTGAACAGCGTCGGCGTACTGGCCATGTAGTCAAACGTCGACAGTACTTCGTAGAACTCGATGGCACGTACTTCTCGTTCCACCTCGTTCCGCGCCAGCCCCATCGCCACCCGCATCAGGAATGCCTGCGGTAGTTCGATGCGCTTGCCGTCGATGTGCAACAAGTAGCGGTCGTACAACGTCTGCATCCCGAGATAGTCCCAAAGGCGATCTCGGTCCGGACGAATGGCACTTGCCAGACGTTGCAAATCGAACCCACGCGACATGTCGTCGGCAAGCAGTTCAGCGTTCACCCCTTCCTTGATACCGCGAGCGAACGCCTCTCCGTAAGAACCGGCAAGCTCAGCGAAGGTTACGGCCTTGCCGAACACGTCGTGTCCCAACTGAAGCGCCAGGACAAGCCTGGCAGCCGCCTTGGTGTAAGCCGGCTCCAACTCGATCTTCGTACGCGCTGCAAGAATCAACGCGTTCTCGATCTCCTCTTCCTTCGCCTTGTTGTAGAGGTTTCGAACGGCTTCATCAAACAGATCTGTCGCTGAAACACCTTCGAGTCCAGCTACGACGGACTCGACAATAGCGATCCAGAAGTTAGGATCGAACGCTGATTCACCGCCACTGCGCGTGCGATACGACTTGATGTGGTCGTAACGCCCTGCAGTCTCGGCCGGCGCACGCTTCTTCGACGCCATCTCGCGGTAGAGGACATAGCCGCGGGCGACCTCGTGCTCGCCCGCACGCATCAGGGCCAGTTCGACTTGGTCCTGCAAGGCCTCGATGTGAAATGAACTGCTTTCCCCTCGTCGACCCAGCGCATCACAGACTGCTTGTGTCAGCTGCTCAATGCGTTCACGTTGTGCGGCGCTGAGCGATACGACGCCTGGGCGATACGGATTCCCATGTGCGTCATACAGAAACGCCTTGGCAAGCGCGTTTGCAATTTTCGATGCGTCAAACGGCACCGTCTCGCCATTTCGGCGAATGACCATGTAAGCACCGACAAAATCTCTTTTCATACAAAACTCCCACAAAAATGCGTGTTACCCAAATGATTGGACGAGGCCTAGTTAAGCGGCCTCTCTGCGAGATCGCTTAAGTGGATCCCGCAAGCACTGGGTGACATACGTTCGGCAGGAATTTCCCCTGACGGGAAAGCTTCCCCGCCGGGTTCAAGAACGTCGACCGCGAGGGTCAACAGTGAAAGAGAGAACGAGGTGTTCTCGATGGTGTGTACAGCATCACCAGACTAGCCAATGGTCCGGCCTGGGCTAAATCCGTCAGCTCGGGAGCGACTTGCGCTCAAAGAAACCGGCAACTTCCCAAAGGTTCTCATTCAGAGAAGCTTGGGGAAGTCCGCTCGAGTGAACGAGCGGGCTTCGGGTTGTGTACAGCAAATTCGCTGTACGAAGACATCCGGTCAGCGCAGCACCGGGGGCACAAAGACACTGTTCGCTTTGACGAACTGATCGGGATCACAACTCTCGTTGTCAACCACCAAACCGATACCGTCGAAGGCGACCTTCTTCTCCACCGTCTTACCTGCTGCTTCGACCTGCACTCTGCAAGCAAACGCGTTTCGGAGCACCTGCTCGTTCTTGATGAACTCGATCAGTTCTGCACCCGTTACGACTCGTTGAGCATCCATGTCCGTCTCCAAATCTAGTTGAGGCAGACACATTCCCCGGGATGGGGAACGTGCCCCCATCTCGGGAAAAAACTCATTTCATTGCGACGCTACACCGGCAGGATCTTCAAAAGTTCTTGCCACCATAATCGTCCGACAAACCAGCAACAGAAGTTACCTCCTGTCTACCGTTTCCAGCTTGATACTGCTTGCGCTGTTCGGCCTTGCGCCCTTCTGAAGCACCGCCTCGCTGCTGATCGTTTCCGATCGGCTTTGCGCGCTTGGCGATCAGCTCCATCGTTGACACATAGATTTCGACAACTTTCACCTTCTGACCGTTTTTCTCGTAAAAACGAGGTTTCACACGGCCTTGGACGATGACTTCGTCGCCTTGCTGATACTTCTCAGCATATTGCTCAGCGGCATTCCCAACTACGACGCAGTCGTGCCACTCTTTGACTTCCACCCATTCGGTTCCATTGTGATAGTCGTCGTTCGTACAGAGCGAGAACAACACAGTGGCACCGCCAGAGTTGCGAAAACGAACTTCAGGGTCCTTCCCCAACCAGCCGTGGAGAACACAATGGTTCGTGTTTTTCATCTCTTACCTCATCAATCAACTGAGCAACTCAACGTTGAAGGCGTTCTTCCAAGCTTTCTTTCCGTTCTGCTCGTGCCACTCGATACGACCGAGGTGCTCGATTCGAACGCGATCGCCAACTTTAGCCCCACACTCATCAATTGCTCTCTCCAGGTCGGTACCCCAAACCGGCAGGGCGTTTCCTTGGAGTTCGTCTGCTTCCATGGTCACGCAGAACTGGTCAATTTGCTTTGCGGGTTTCCCCTTCTCTTGGGAGATCTTTCTGGACTTGACGCCCAATTCGATGACTCGCCCGGTGTAGACCTTTGCAGGTCGGCTCTTCGACCGTTTCAACTCCACGGCATCCTTGAAGGATTTCGGCATCACTGCGACATCACCGTCAACCTTCTTGGCCTCCATTGTTGAAGCTACTTGGGTGTCCTCCACTTGTACCTTTGTGGACCCCCCCTCTTCCTTCTTCGCGTCACTGGCGGACTCGTTAGAACCCGAAGCGACGATCCGAAGTTTCACTTCATGCTTGCCTCGCAGAAGTCTTTGGACTTGCGCGATGGTTTGCCTGATAACCACTTCGACTTCGGCCTGGCCGGAGTATGCAACCTCCTCCAACTCGTACCGCTCGAAGCCAACTTGCTCGATCAAGGCACGGTCGTAGATTTTTACGAGCCTCCTAACCTTGCCGCCCGGGTAGAACCACAACAGCACTGACCCAAAGCCCTTCTCGAAGCTGATGGTTCGTGTGAACGCTGCCGTTACCGGACCCGAAAACGCAATTCGGCTCTTCGGTTCAGCCACGCTCATGGCCGGCTTGAGACTTGGCACCGGTTCTGGTGACTTCGTCTTTGCCGGCTCAGTCGCCTCCAGATCCTTCGGCACACGGCGCTTCGCTGCTTTCATTCCGAAAGCAAACAAGAAGCGACAACTGACGAGCAGCAACTTCGCTGCGCCACGCACCACCAGTGAAGCGATGGTGACCGCCGTCTTGAGGGCGAACCCGATCAGGACGAAGCACCACTCCACAATCGTTTCACACACTCCTTGCGGACGGCGGTAAACGCTACCTTGCTGAGACATATCAACCTCTCATCAGAAATTGACCAATGGCCTCCCCACTGAGAAAACTGTTGGAGAGACAACCAGTCCGGCTTTGACAGATGCTCCATGGAGCGCCCCGAAAAACAGGTCGCGACCAAAGAACGACAACATCTCCTTCCCGCTTTTGCGAACAGGAACGAGATCGAGCTCATCGCTCGTACTGCGCGGCTTGGCAACCTCAAGTCCTAACCTGATTGCCGCGCCGAGGACACCGATTACCGTCTGGTTGCTCGCACGGGTTCCCACGACAAACATCTCGTCGTGGCAATCGACAAACGACCAGTCAAGGTCACCTCCGACCAGGCCCGCGACTGACTTCCTGAATGTTGACTCCTTGACGCCGAGTACTACGAACAGGAGGTCTGAGGCCGCCGTTTCTACGACAGAGCCCTCCTCGAACTCTCTTTCGCCGAGCGACTCGAAGCCCATGGCCCCGAGCTGCTCTTTGAGTGAGCTCTGCGTGTAGCCTTCGACGATATGCTTCGTCATCCGCCCGCCAGATACCCCGATGTGCAAACACAGCGGGGAATCCTGCGTCGTCGACAAAGCTACGTCGAGACCATCAGTGGCCTTACGGAACAGCAGAACGTTATTCACGATCAGCCTCCCGCTAGATCCAGTGCATGCAAGCTGTCCTTGCTGGATTTGTATTCAGCTCCCCCGAAGGTTTGCGTCACCAGCTCGTGAACTGCAACTCGAACCTCATCTGAACACGACAAGGACCACGCACGTTCGAGACCGTAGTGAATGGGTGCCTCAACGAGGCCTCCACCCTGTGCCAACATCGCCTTGCCGACCCAACGACGCAGAACGCGTGTCGAGATCGTCTTGTCGAGAGCACCGGACTCGTCGGACTCACCAGCGTAGAGCTTGCGCACTTGGTTGGCGACAGTAACGAACATCTCCGCAAGAGTCTTTGGTGGCAGACCAGGTTGAAATGGTTCGATCAGCCCCGCAACCAGATCGATCTCGACCTCAGGTGGGAGGTAGCCGAACCAGCTGAACTCGAAGCGTTCGTCATTCGCGTTGTCCTGCGTATGACGTCCATGAACCAAGCCTTTGTCATCCTTTGGATTGCAGGTGGCGTAGACGCGAAACCCCTTCCGCGGAACAACAAGTTCGCTTGTTTCCGGAACCAGATACGGCCGTCCCTCCAGAAGGAGGTTCAAGCCGGTCATTTCTCCCGGATCGATGACGTTGTATTCATCGATCAAAACGGACATACCGAGGCGGGCAGCCATGAGCACTGGGCCGTCTGACCAAGACACGCCACCCTCTTGGTTCGGAACGAGCCGGCCAATCAGGTGATACGCCTGGGTCCTCGGATTTGCCGACATGCAAAGAAGCGGCAAATTCAACGCGGCGTGGAACTGCTGCACGCCTGCCGTCTTGCCTGTCCCGGGGTGACCCATTGCGCAGAAGGCATTCCCACCAGCAACGTAGAAATACGCCAGATCGCGCAGGTTTTCCATCGGCCACTTGTAAGTCGGGTCCTTGGCCGGCGTGAACGCCGAAGGCGCACTCAGACCAATCATCGTCTTACCACGCATCAGCTCAACGCCGAACGCTTGATAAGCGTCGTGCTGAACCCATTGCGGTTGGACCTGCTCTTCGGCCAGCCCAGCACCAGCGACAGCCTGCGGCGCGGGAGTGGGAGCAGGTGAAGCCTTCTTTCTGCCCTTCTGTCCCGTACCAGCGGACGTTGTAGCTTGGGTTGTCATAAAAATCTCCGGATGATTTGGAGACTCCAGTCCCCACGGGGACAGGAGCCCCCGGGGCTTAACTACTCAGAATCTGCTCCCGCCTCGACCGAATCTGCTCCCTGAGTTCTTCAGGATTCAGTCCAGCGACACGGCAACAGGTAGCGAAAGTGAAGGGGATCTCGTCTTGATAGACCCGCACTCGCACCCGGCGCTGCTCAACGACATCAGTTTCACGTCCGTCGATATCCTTATCCCTCCTATCGGAGAGAATCTGGTCGCGGTAGCCGCAAAAGTTGGGCTTCAAAATCCAATCAAGGATATCGAGCTTTTCCTCAGTGCTGATCCGCATCGACAGCAGTTCGATCGATCTCTCGAGGAGCAAAGCGTGGAGCCATTTGACGGCATCCGCACTCCATTCCTCATTCGATTCGACCGCCCCAGCGACGTTGACTGCTTTATCTACCGTGGCACCGTCTGCCGCCTCAAAAATCTCAGCGAACATCTGGCGCAGCAGGGGCATGTCCAGATCGTCGAATCCCTCAGGGACCGGCCGAACCTTCTTGGACTTGCTCTTGGCGTAGGCGACTTGCCTCGCTTCACGCTCTCGCGCTTCCTGGGCGTCCTTCGCTTCCCGCACGATTTGCTCGTGCGCCGGAATGAAGAAGAACGTTGCCTGGATTGGTGATGTCGAAACTTGCCTCATGAACCATCCTCCTTCTCGGAGAACAGTTCGGCACCATCCTTCAGCGCTTGGACGATATCGGCAGTACGCCGACCGTCCTTCTTTGCACTGATGAATTCGTGCCGGCCATTGGCCTTGCGCTTCCGGGCGAGGACGATACATCCCCCGGAGCCCGACAACTCCCAGACCGTAAAGAACCGGTCTTTGGAAACGTTGTCGTCGACCTCGACACGCGACACGACACGAGAATTGCCCTGCAGACGACTGACTTGCGTCCAGTCCATAGGCTTCTCCATCTGTGAGACGCGAGAAACCCATCCCCCTGCGGAAATGAGATTCCCGCAGGGGTTAATACGCGGCAAGGTTGCCGCGCCAGGCTAGGCCTGTAACAAAGGTAGGCTAGAACACCAGCTTTAGCCGGAAAACTCCGGCAATACCCCCAAGACACAACAGTGTCCAGAGAGCATTTCAACGACGTTCAACAGCTACGCCGCACGAAATACCTGGCTTTGGAATAGACAATGGAGGAAGGGAAAGCGTATCAACGCCTATTCGAAAGCCCCCGGTTCCACCAGGGGCTGGTACTTCTGGCAGTGCTTGAGGCACTCCCGGGCCAAGGGCCCGCTTAACTAGCGAATTAGCGGTTTCCCGCTAGGGGCCGGCCGTCGCCAGCTCGCAACAATTGGGCTACGAAAAGGGTACCAGTTCCAGCTGCTGGGTGTGGGTTCTCTACCGACACGTGGCCATTCTGTACCGCGACCGTAGAAATTGCAAGCACGGCTTCCTACCAAGAACCACAGGCGGCCCTTATGCAGTACCGACTGGTGCGCCAAACAGCGCATTACGCCGCATACCTGCAAGAAAGACACCCTTCATAGACGACGATTCCGCGTTGTTGCACCCGGTGGCGACAATTACTCTAGGCTGACCCACTTCCTATGAGGAATCACCATGACAACTGCAGAAAACGTCAACCTGCTGCGCCCGACCGTGACCGAATCGGTCGCGGAGTTCGCTCGCGAAGCTTTCGGCCGCCAGATGCGCGGCGCTGTGGCGATGGAGCCCGTTGAATTTTGCTCCACCATCGTGCAATCCATCGTTCGACGAGAGTACCTGCTGCTGAACAAGAATATCTCGTTCACGATCGACGCTCCGCGCACGTTGCCCCGGTTCGATACGACTGCGTGCGACGAAATCGATGATCTGTTCAAGAAGAAGATTGGCGACACGATCGTCTATGTCGACAATCTGACCAAGCAGCTGTGGGCGCTGTTCGAGAACAACAGTGAGACACCGGCGGCTGAGTTTCCCGGCATGCTCAAGCAGGATCTCCCCTACGTCTCTCCGCGCGTCAAGGAGTACATCAAGCTCCTGCGCCGCGCAGATGAGTACCTCAAGCTCATCTGGGCTGCGTATCTTGCCGGCCTCGTAAGCGCGCGCGACCGTCACAGCGCCGAGATTGCTGTCCGCAAGCGCCTTCGCTCGATCTCCAACCTCGCGCGCGACGTGAAGTTCCGGATGTACAAGCAGTTCAATGCCTGGCAGGCCGCTGAGAAAGCCCGATTGCCTGCCGGTTCCTCCGCAGCTGCCACTGCGGGATCTGCCCACACGGGAGACGAGAGCGTGGAGACCGACGCCACCGAAGAAGGCGCGACTGCATCAGCTACCGATGAAGCAATCTCCGTCGCGCCGGCATCCACCGAAGCCCACTCGCATGCCGAGGCAGCCTAACTCGTGAGTCTCAATCCTTCCCAGCACCGCGTGGCGTACGGCCACGGCAACATCCTTGCCGTGGCCGGCCCCGGCTCGGGGAAAACCAAAACGATCATCACGAAAATCGGGGTCACCCTTGAGGCCGACCGGAAGAATCGAGTCGGCGCAGTGACCTTCACGAGCGATACGGCGGCTGAAATGCGCCATCGCCTAACTCGAGACATCGGGCCCGACGTACTTAAACGCGTAGAGTTGGGTACCTTTCACAAGCTCTCGATCGATCACCTGCGCCGGCACAAGATGCTCGGCAAGATCGCTACACCACCTGAACAGAAGACTTTCCTCAGGCGCGCGATCGCGGTTACCAATACCGAAATCGACAACGAAACGGCCTTAAAGCTGTTCGAGAACTTCAAGTGCGCGATTGCGCCCGACGAGTCGGATGTTCCTCCGTTCATCGCGGCATACAACGAGATGCTAAAGCGCAACCGCGTTGTCGATTTGTATGACGTCATGCGCGACTGTGCTCTGAAAATGACTAGCGGAGAGCTTCCCCCTCTTCCAGTCACCCACCTTCTAGTCGACGAATTCCAGGACAGTGACGAGATCCAGTTCGTCTGGATGATGGCGCACGCCAACAGGGGCATCCCTGTCACCATCGTGGGGGATGACGATCAGTCGATTTACGCTTGGCGTCGAGCTCTCGGCTACAAGGGCATGATCGATTTCGTCGAGCAAACCGGCGCTGAGATCATCCCCCTTGGCGAGAACTATCGATCCCACTCTGAGATCCTTGGCCCTGCAGACAGGCTGATCCGTCACAACGCTGGACAGCGAGTGGAGAAGAACCTCGTCGCAAAGCGCGGCCCTGGTGGATCGGCTCACGTCTACGCTGTGTCTGCTGCGAACCGGCAGGATGGAGAGGAGCACGATTCCGTTGCCCTTCAAACTCAGTTTCTCGTGCCCTTCATCCTTGAGTTTGCGCTACCCGAAGACGAGCAACCGGGCGGCAGAATTGCAGTTCAACCAGAACAGTGGGCGATTCTCGCGCGAACCAACTTTATGCTCGACACGGTCGAGGCAGTCTTGGACGAGTTCAACATCCGCTCCCGAAGGAACGGCGCCTCGTTTTGGGACAAGGACTACATCAATACCTATCTCCAGTTACTCGTGTCCGTCGAGACGATGAGCCGCAGCGGCATCGATCACGCCCTCGCGTTCGTCGGCGCCGGTGAAGAAGCCCTCAGCCAACTTCACAAGCGGATACCCGGCGCGACCATGGCTCCGTTCTTCGAGCGGGACTTCGACGACTACGGCGATATCGCGAAGGTCGATGCAGAGCACATGCGTTCACTTCAGCAGCTGCTAGTCACTTGGCGACAGGATGCGCTGTATAGAAAAATCCCTGGCACGAACACACCGATGCGTGCGGTCAACCAGGCTATCGATAGCGCAGCCACCTTCCTCACCATGGGAATGCGCCAAGGACAGTATAGGGACCGCGTCTCTAAACATCTGACCAAGGCGGCGGACATTCTTAAACGTCGTAGTGGTTCGCTGGTGTCTCGTGTTCAGAGCGTCCAAAAGCCCAAGGGAAAGGACGATCCAGCCTCTGTCGGCTTGTTCACCATGCACAGTTGCAAAGGTCTTGAGTTTGGCAACACTGCCATTGTCGGCGCCGACAAGGACATCATCCCTTCGCTTGGAGAGGGTAGCTCCGAGGTCGACGAACGGCGGTTGATGTACGTGGCGATGACTCGAGCGAAGAACCGCCTTTTCATTCTCCACTCTCCCGCGAACGACACGCCATACATTGCTGAGGCTGGGCTGGCCTCGAACCCTGCCACGGTCTACCCCGACTGAGCCTCGATTCCAACGATCTACATCAAAAGACGATCCACATGACCCGCGTTGTGCTGCCGACTGTCGCTGACTACAAGCGCCTGTACCGACAAGAGAAGGCCGAGCTGTATGCCCAAGACAAGTGGGCCGACACCGCGTGGCTGTATGACTTCTGCGTCCTCGCATGGAAAGGCTTGGTGTACGCAATTGTCTTGGTCCCCGTGGCCGCCTTCTGGGTGGGTGCGTCGGATCTTCCCTATGTCCGGGAACTGCTCAATCAGAGCAATTTTGAAGATCTGAAGAATCTCCTGCTCCGGTACTTCGTTGGCTTCTACTTCCTTAGCTTCTTAGGTCACGCGCTCTTCTACCGTTGGACTTTGCCTTCCCGAGTCAAGCGCCGCATCACTGCGAAGGTGGTGGCTCAATACATCAAGGACGACATCCGAAGCGGTCGGTGACGCGAGCAACTCCGCCGGCGAGGTGGGCATTGACGACATCGTCGTCAAGAAGGCAGAAGCGCTCTCAATGGCGATGGTCGGCACACTCTTGGGCTTGTTCTACGTGCTTCCGTTTATTCGGCTGTTGGTCAACGCGAAGTCCTCGGTTCGCCGAAGCACTCATTCCCGGCCCTAACCATTCCAACTCCGCTCACCTGCCCCGGGGGCTGCCGTTGCAGGTGACGAAACTCTGATCTCTGATGCGTTAATCCAACCGCTTGGCCTAGTGTCAGCTATTGGTAGCGATTACCAGGGGGAGCCCAAAAAGTTTCGCGTAGCCCTCGGCGTGGCGGTGCTGTAGAACAGGCTCTCCCGTGCCTTTTGTCCACCACAAATTGGACATCGCCACGATCAAATCCGGCTTTTCCCGCCCGATCGAGTAGAGCACCTCCCAGGGCAGATACTCTTCATAGCAGAAGAGAAAAAGTGCCCCTCTTCCGCCGATAGGCATCACCCCGCTGGAAAACCATTGGGCGGGATAGTGATAACGAGATAGAGGGTTCCATTCGGCGACGGGCACCGTCTGGCGTGCCTGAAATTGAAGTTCGTGTACCCCGTCCGAGGTGTACTCGTACTCGCGCGCAATGTTGGCCATTCCGACGTCAGTCATCGCGTTTGCACCAAACACCACGCTCACCTTCTTCTGTGCAGCGGCCTGCTTGAGCATGATCTCAAGCACGCCATCTTCGGAAGAGTCATAGGTGCCTATGATGCTTTCTGGGAACACAATAACCTTTGCTCCCCGGGAAGCTTCATCATGGATGATCGTGCGCATCTTCACGAGTGTTTCAGGAAGGGTATCTGGCGTTTGGACACCCCATTCCGTAGAAACGCCCACCCAATCTTCTGAACGTGCGAACGAAGCCTCCTCCAAGGGCGAAAAGACCAGCGCGACAACCACTGCAACGCCCACCGCTACCTGGCCAAAAAATCTGTGTGCGTAAGCGCCGAGCAACGTGGTGAAGCCAGCGCCCAAAGCAAGCCCCAACCACTTGGTTCCTGGGAACCAGAATCCCCAAGTGGCCACAAGCGACCCTGCCAAGAACGCTCCCAGCGGCGGATAGGTCCACAAGACGGTCCATGCCATGACCGCAACCGCCTTTTTCTTTGGGCTTTGAGTGTCATTCGGATACAGCGCAGCAACGGTTGCACTGAAAATCAAACCGTAAGTGGCACCTGCTGCAAGCCCCAGAAGCCACGATCCGCCGAAGAAGGTACCGGCACCACCGAAGCCCATCAGGCCAATGTCGAGACCGTATCCCAACGCAAGACACCAGGCTTGCAAGCGGGATGTGCACATAACCATCACCACAGGGAAGAGTGCGGCCAACAAGGGCGCGGCATGCTCTCGCCAACTGAACGCACACATCGATGCTCCAACCGCAAACGCGAGAAAGCACCCCGCAAGTTTGCTTTGGCCAAATGGCAACGCTGTCGCCCGCCACTGGCTGAAATTGCCCCAAGTCTTGCCGGCCATAAAGATCCATTCCTCAAAAGCAAACCGCGGCGGATCTTGAGGTCCGCCGCGGTCTATGTCTAGTCGTTCAGCCTACTGCCGCGACTTGTGCAGAGTCAGAAATGACGACTCGCAATGCGGGTGCCTGCTGAGCTTGTGCCGGAGGCTGCGTAAAGTTGGCGACGGGCGACGGATCGTGCGTCAACGCCGGCGGTTGAGTGGAACTCAGCTCTTCAAGATGGAGATCCTGCCCAGGCGTTCGCAAGCCTTCTCGAGCAAGCGGCTGCTGGTGAGTTACTTCACCTATGCGCTGAATCTGCCCGCTTACATTTGTCGCCGAGATCCCGTTGTGCTCGATGTTGGCGTGAATTTGGGCGGCGTGACTGATTGTCAGACCGTCAATCTTCTCGCAGCGAATCGTCGATCGGTGGGAGGACGTTCCGACCTGGCCTAGAACAATGCAACGGCCTTTGGCCACGATATCGCCCTCAACAATGGCACTTGAGTCGATCAACAGCGTTCCGGACTCACTGATGACATTGCCTTTGACCACGCCACCAATGCGACCGCCTTCTTTCAATCTGAGCGCCCCTTCGATAGTGGCGCCGGCTGGCAGTACCGCTGTGATCTTTTCCTTTACGGGATCGATGCTCAGCACGCACGACACCGTTTCAGATGCTTGATCATTCATGGGGGTGATGTTCATTTTGACTCCTTACCTTTACTGAATTGGCCGCCAACCAAGATCGGCGAGTTCTGCTCCGCTGCCGGCGCCTCGTGCGGTTGCGGCCGCACAGGAGCCTCCTGATGCACTACGCGAGGCCTCACGATCTTCGGAGCAGCAGGCAGGGGCACAAGCGGCGCCCGTTCAATGAGAGCTTGGGGAACCGGTTGAACTTCGGCTTTTTTCACCGGCTGGGCCTCCACCGCGACGGGAGCCGGCGCAGCAGCCTGAGCCGGTGGCGCCACCGGGGCATTCGCCTGTTGAGGTCCTGTAGGCGCTGAGGCGAACGGTTGCACCGCCGAAGCTTGGCTGTGAACCTCCACTGGGGCTGCCGGCTGCGTCGGTGGAATGACAGCAGCTGCTTGCGTGACCACTGCAGACGCTGCAGAAGGGGTCACAGCTGAAGCCGGAGCCTGTGTGACGGCCCCACCAGCAACTAAAGTTGGCGGAGTGCTTGAGGTCGCAGACGACCTCGTCTCGTTATGAACCGTCGGGAGAAAACCCTTAAAAAACTTCCATCCGTCGCGCATGTAGATGGTGCCGGCCGTGAACGCAAGCGCTCCGACGCATCCAACTGTCAACGCAACCCGCAGGCGCTCCGCGCTCAGCGGTTTCATGACGAATACCCCCCCCAGCTTTCGCCATCCCGTCTTAGCAGTGAGGCTTCGCGCTTGCCTGGAGCCGTCCTCAGGCTTTGCGAACATCACTTCAGGCTTGGGCGCTGGTGGTAACGGCCCCAATCGAGGCGCGGCCGCATTCGCCGCAGTCGCCTTGGATTGAAAAGGCGGTCGTGTGGGGGTACCTCCAACAAACTGTTCGAGACGCACCGTAATGGATGAGCCGATCACCCTCGCGTCTAGTTCTTCAAAGGCCATAGTGCTCCTTGCGATGTATCAAAAACCTGTCCCGCCTGCTACTGCACGCGGCATTTCCGGGATACCGGCCAAGGAGGCCGCAGTTACCCTTCCAAGTGCGCACCCCCGCACCGATGGAACCATCGGGACAGGCGTCGGCACATCTGCATCTGCGGGCGCAACGAGATGCAGCATTTCGGATTTCAAGTTGCTTTCAGCGCCCTTGGCCGACAATTCAGCACTAGGAGCTAGGCGCTCGTTCAGAGAGGTAACGCTGGTAGCAGCTTGCACAGCTTTACGCATCCGGAACCTCGCCCCCCCTTTTGGAGGGGGAAGCGGCGGAGCCGCCTCGAGATCAGCAATCGGCTGGTCGCCACCGGCGACAGCTTCCGAGGTGTGACCATCTGCATTAACGGCCACAAGCTGCAAAGATTGAGAAGCATGTTCTCCACGAGAAGCTGCTCGTCGACGGCCGTAAAAGTCCTGAACCTGGCCGAAGTCTTCCGGAGGCGCAAACTGAGACTGAGCCTTCAACTGGAGAAGAGCCTCCTCCATCGCGCCTTGGTCAAAGCCTGCTTCTTTCTGCTGACGCTCGTATTCCATCGCCACCTTCACCGCTTCATTTGGATTGATATCCCGGAGAACGAGATCGGCGTAAAACACAGATGAGTTGTCGGAGTCGGCGGACACGGTGTTGCGCATTTTCAGCGTCATCGGAATGCCGGTCAGGCGATTCCCAAACGCAGCATGCATTGAGTGAACCTTTGTAACGAGCGTTTGCGCCGTGTTCCTTCCAGCGGAATGGAGAACAAACACCGAGAACGGATCGTCTTGCCCCTCAATTCGAAAAATCAACGATGTGCGACGTTGGCACTGCACTTCCTGCGTGTTTCCGAAGGGGCAACGTTCGCATCCTGGACAGGCCGTTGCGACTGTTCGCTGGTCGCTCTCGAGGCGAACAGCGCTCTCCCCGTTGCCGACACACACTCGTCTACCATCCACAAGACTACGGGCTTCTAGTTGCTGGGTAAGCAGCAGCTTGGGGTTGTTGTAAGGCAGCGTGATTGGAATCTCGCGCAACTTCAATTCACCAGTCGCTGTGCCTGCATGGCCGTCTAACTTGAGCCTGTTGTGAAGCTTGTCGTGGATGGGATGCTTTGCCCAGCTGCCGTCGGCATTGCGTTCGCGGTTGTGCACTTCGAAGTAATCGAAATGCACCAGATAGTCCTCTGCGCCACCCAATCCAGGGCGAGTCTCGCCCATTCGCACGGTGCCAAGAATTGGGGTATCAAATTCGAGACCGGTGATCACGTCATTCTCCTGTAGGTCGCTTGAGACAATTTCAACAGACCGCGCGTCAATTTCTAGCCCTCGCGTTCAATGTCGTGTCTCAAGCCCCCAAACGGCCGCTTTTCCCGTTAGGAATCGAATGCTCTCATCGATTCCGGCGATTTCGGCTCCGATATCCGCTCCGCTTCTCGCTGGTACTTCGATAACGTTCACGCCACTACTGTTATGAAGATGAACTCGGAATCCCTGACTCATCGTCGTGACAGTGACGCCTTCAATCGCTGCACCGTCCCCTAGCGCCCCCTCGATACGGCGTGTACCAGCACCAAGCAACATCCTGCGAGCGTCGTCGATAGCCTTGTCGATCCATTGAATCTGGCCAATGGCGGCACCTTGGAACTCCTCCACATGAAAGCCCAAGTAGCCCTGCAACTTCGCATGTATGCTTTGCCAAACATCGGGAGCAGGCAGGCTGAATCGTGACGCTCCGGTGGTCGCCCGGGCTACGACTCCAATGGCGATGACGACCAGCGGCCATTCGTCACCAGGACCCACTGCGTGAACGTACTTCTCGATTCTCGCGGTCTTTCCCTTCATCGTCATTGCGACCATCTCCCTCTCAAAGTTGCGCATGGACGCTGGAGAGATCACGGTCGTACCTTGAAGAGAGATAAAGCGGTCTAGCGTCCTCACCTTGTAGGGCGTCGTCGCGCGCATCAACAGTGCAAGTTCCTCCATGAACCGATACTGCCCCTTAGCCGACTCAGTGCGACATTTGCGTTGGCGAGGCAGCAGAATCGGCACCCCGAAAAGTGCGCCGCTGAAGGTTTCGAGAGGTTTGTTCGTCATGTCAGATCCCCAGGACGTTCATCGGCTTGGCATGCGCAAGCATGTTCGGCACGCCGCGAAGCAACCCGACCTTTCGGCAGATCGCATCGATCTCGGATTTCGGAACTGAGGGAAACAAGCCGCAGATTTCGCGAAAGCCTGTGGCTCCGGCAGTAACTACCTTGCCCTGCTCGTCTTTCAGCGTAATCAGAGTCGGAAACTTCTCGGAGGCTGCGAGCAAGACGGCAAGAGCCTTTGATCGCAGTAGGGGTGGGTTCCCTAGATTGTTGTAGACCGCGCGGACCTCGTTGCAGAAGTCTGTCTGTGTGACAAAGTTGACCTCGGCTAGCTCGAGAAAGGTGTTTTTCACATACGCCTGCAGAGCAGGCGATTTGGGGCGAGAGAGTGTGTTCAGTCGTTTCATGCAGCCAACGATACCGAACCTTCCTCCAGTTTCTATCCCCGCTGTTCAAGGTGCCTGACGCCAGAAAGGGGCTTGAATCGGAGTAATGGCCCTGTACGCTGATCTCAGACTTTCGAGGTGTGAGATGAATGCGTTCCCCAATATGATGCAAAGAGCAAACCTTCCGGCCTGGCGAGGTAAGAAAAAGGCGGTCTTTGGCGTGGATAGGGACAGCTACTCGATGGCCGTCACCGACGAGGAGTACCACTCTGACCGTGACTACGTGTCGTCGACGCAGCTGAAGTCGATCCTCAAGACCCCAAAGCATTTTCTCGCGGCTGTTCAAGGGGCCGGCAAGGACAAGCAAGTGTTGGAATTCGGTCGCCTTGCGCATATGGCCGTGTTTGAGCCGTGGCGATTTGAGGACGTGGTGCTGCCCTATGACGGCGAGTTTGACCGACGCCTTCGTAGCTGCAAGACGTTTATCGCTGATCATCCGAACCATACTGTCATTGGGCAGGACAAATTCGACGCACTCCTGTCCATGCGCAAGGCAGTTCGAGAACACTATTTTCGCGGCCGCACTCTTGGAGAGTGGTTTGACGAAGGGGAGTCGGAAAAGGCGATCTACTTTGTTGAGCGGGTAACGAATGTCAAATGCCGGGTCAAGGTAGATAACCTGCACCCCGAGTTCATCTTCGATCTGAAGTCGACCGTCGACGTTCGACCCGCAGCATTCAACGGCTCTGTCCACGCTTACCATTACGATCTGTCGGCGTTCATATACCAGACGGGCGTCCAGTACTTTACTGGTGAGGAGAGGCCATTCGTCTTCATTGCGGTTGAGAAGGAAGCGCCCTACAGCGTCATGACCTACACCGCAGGAGACTCCCTGCTCGACAACGGTGCTCAGAAGTTCGAGGACGGCCTTAATCGGTTGAACCATGCACGCGCGCATGATTCTTGGCCGGGGTACGCGGGAGACTATGTTCTCGAAGTGGATCGGTGGCACGAATACCAATCCAACCACGACATCCTGGCCTCGGCCTAGCCTGCCCATGTTCTGAGTCTCCCGCTGTCTACATGGACAAACTGCTTGGTCGCGTAATAGCCAACACCGCCACCGCGGAGGTATAGCCCCAACCTTGCCAAGTACTCTGTTGGGACGTCGGGTACACGTATATCGGCTGCCCGGCCGACCAGGTGCATGGAATTCCGAGCTGAACCTTCAGTTCTTCCGTTCGTCGCTTGCGTTCGGTACCCTGATGTGACGACGATTGGACGTTCGATCCCTGCCTGCGCGAACCAGCCGTAGACTCCGCACAGAATGTCCAAGAGGGTGGGATTCATCTGAACCACCGCGCCGGCGCGAACGTCTCGAAGCAACGTGCAGCATTGGACATAAGCATCGACAACGAGCTTTCCGTCTGCCCAATAGACGGTTCTGACTTCTTCCCCTGTTTCTTTGCGTCTCAGCCACAGGGCCCGCGGTCGGGACCAGTAGTCATCCCGCGCTTGCGCAAAGATGGCTGGAGCATAGGCCGCCGCCGCCACTAAAGTCGCGCTCTGTAGAAAGCGTCGACGTGGCAGGCTCGTGATCGGCGAAGGGGCGGGATGGGAAAGATCTTCCATTCCGCTATTTTTTTCGGACTAGCCAAAGTCAGCCAGCGCGAAACGGTACGCATCAGGGGTAGCTTTCGCGTACGAGTTCTCGCGCCCAGCGCTCTAGCTGGTCTGCACACAAAAAAAGGGAGGAAGCCTCAGCTTCCTCCCTTTCTTTTCTACGCGTGATGATCGTGCGGGTTGTGTTCGGCGTAGTACGCCGCGTCTTCCGCCGCATGCGTTCGACGCTCCACTTCATCAGTCAACTGTTCTTCGCTCGATGAACGCTTCCTTTTCGAAGAAGAGTCTTGATCAAAGAAGCCGACGAAGAAGCAGAAAAGCACGAACAGACCCACTGCCCAATTGAACAATGTCTTCATAGCTACTCCTCGAAAAGTGGAGCAGCTCGACCGCGGGGTACGAGTGCCCCACGGGTCGGTTATCCGGTCGCCCGAATTGGCTGGTTCCCCAGCTGGTCGTTTGAAACACGAATGGTCGGTCTCAATTTGAGCACACATCGTAGCCGACCAACTGCGAACTGGCAACGAGCCGGTTCTTGCTGAGAAGTTATCAACAGGGCGCTGCTGGTAGGTAACCACTTCTAAGGGCCACCATGAAGAGTTTGTTCTTTTAGTTTAGAAGAACATCCTTTGTTTACTTGTTTACGGGTCGAGAACTGGCTTCGCGCAAGCGTTGGCAGCTCAGAAGGTAACCTAGTCTATGGACTTAGGCACCTTCCACACGGCACCTATCGCTTGTCAGGTTACTGACTTCACAAGAGCCAGGTATCCAGTTCTCGTAATTTGGGCCGGGGCAAGGCCGGTAGACCTGGTTACCTATAACCGTCGATGCCTATCCATTGTGCAACTCACCCACCTTCCCTTGAAGCGGGCTGCCAAACCTGTGCCGTCGCGTCTTAAGCGGCGCTTCAATCTGTTCTGAGTGGTAATAGGTAACCAGATCTACTAGGTGGGACTGATCTGGGATGCGCTGAGTGACGCATGCTGGCGGCTCTGTGGGCCTCTCACCACAGCGGCTTCCTTTCGGCACTGCACATCGTGATTTGTCAGCCTAGATACGAGCTTTTCAGCGGCTCGCCTGACAAGTAACCACTTTCACGCTCTCTCGGGAGTTGGCCGCCCTTCCCGTGCCGCTCTTCCAGTAAGGGGTAGAGGTGGTTACCAATGGCCTCCAGAGAGGCAAAAAGAGAAGGTTCTCCGTTCGATAGGTAACCATTTCTACAATCCGCTGAACGCTCCCCTGCCTTCGGTAGAAGTGGCCCGTAGGCCATTCGGCGCTGTCATGCTGTCCAGCTCAAATTCGAATTTGTGGGGGTATGGCGCTTCTTTTCGGCTTTTTCCAAGTCCTGTCAACGGGTATCTTCACAGTCTCCGCTTCCAGATGGGAAGTAGTTTCGAAACCAACCAAGCTTAGCCATCAGCTTTCACTCGTCGTCCGTCCTCTATGAAGTCGGATCTTCAACCGAGCGTTGCTATACGGTGGAATCGAGCATTGGGCACCGAGTTCGACAAGGGTATGAGCGTTCAAGCTAGTGGGTCGATCACACAGTTGCCTGCGCCTCAGCAGGCTGCACTGCTTCCTATGGTGAAGCGTGGTAGCCCCGTCACCATGCGCAAGGCGCGCGAAGCCATCTTCGTTTTCCCAGACAGGCCCCTGTCAGTCCTGCAGCAACGACTCTTCAACTCTTGCGTCTACTTTGCGCAGCGGCAGCCCGAACTCCACAGCTGGAAGGTTCTGATTTCTGAGCTCGAGCACGTCATTGGCTATAAAGATTCGAGCAACCGCCGTTATGTCATGGGCGAGTTACTTAGCCTCATGAAGGAGCATGTGGTTTGGGATGCGACCACGAACCCGTTGGACCGCAAGATTTCAGCCTCGACGTTGCTTGCTGATGTGACGCACTTGGTCGACCAAAAAGCGTTCGAGTTCTCGTTCAGCCCGAAGCTTCGGGAAGCTCTTCTTGATCCCAAAATTTGGCAGCGCATCGGTAATGCCCCCGTTTTCCACAGTCGGCAGAAGTAGAAACTAAGCGGCCATGGCCAGCCGCTGCTTCGGGGTAAAGCCGCCCAATGCCATATTTGGGCGCTCGTGATTGTAAGTCCACATCCAGTCGGCCGCTGCCTGCCGAACCTGCTCCAGGTCTTCCCACAGATATTGCGAGAGCCATTCGTATCGCGCGGTCCGATTGAACCGTTCGATGTACGCGTTCTGTTGCGGCTTGCCCGGCTCAATGTATTCCAGCCGTATACCTAGCTTCTGCGTCCAAGTCACGATGGCTGTGCTCAGGTATTCTGGGCCGTTGTCACAACGAATTACCTTCGGCTTGCCACGCCATTCCATGTGCTGCTCCAGCGTGCGAATCACCCGCTCGGACGGCAGCGAGAAATCCACCTCAATGCCCAGCGCCTCGCGGTTGAAATCATCAATCACGTTCAGCGTCCGGATGCTGCGCCCGTCAACGAGCTGGTCATGCATGAAGTCCATTGACCACACTTCGTTGATGGCATGCGGCACCGACAGCGGCTGCGGCGTTTCGCGCACCAAGCGTTTCTTCGGCTTGATGCGCAGGTTCAGCTCCAGCTCCCGATAAATCCGGTAGATGCGCTTGTGGTTCCACCCGAATCCCTGCACGTTACGCAAGTAGTAATAGCACAGCAGAAAGCCCCAGTTGCGATGACAGCCCGTGATACGCATCAGCCAGTCTGCAATCTCTTCGTTCTCCGTGTTCAACTTCGCCTCGTATCGGTAGCACGACTCGCTGATGCCGAACACTGTGCACGCCACACGAATTGACACGCGGCGCTGTTGCACAACCTGCTTTGCCATCTCGCGCCGGCGAGATGGCTTCAGAACTTTTTTGCAGCGCCTCCGAGGCAATCTCAGCCTTGAGCTTCTCCTCGATGTACATCTTGCGCAGCCGGGCATTCTCCGCCTCGAGCTCCTTCATGCGCGACATCATCGACGCGTCCATCCCGCCGTACTTCGAGCGCCATTTGTAGAACGTTGCCGAACTGATGCCCAGTTCCCGGCATAGCTCCGGCACCGCAAGCCCAGCCTCCGCGCGCTTGAGCGCCTCCAATATCTGGCTATCTGTGAATCTCGACTTCTTCATCTGCAGAACTCCCTCTTAACGAGAAAATTCTACTTCTCCCAGCGGTGGATTTCAGGGGGTATTACCCATCAATCTACTCATTTCGCAGCGCTTCCGTTCGATGGGTAGTGGACCTTTATATGAGTGGTGCAAACGTTACGAGCGCACCGGCATGACCAGTCGATGGTCATGGGAGGACTTCAGGCATGCTGTTGTTGGAATCATTGACTCTGACTCGATTTACGCACACTTCAAACATTTCCGCGCCAAAGTTCTCAACCGCGCCATTGCGGAAGTGAATGAGCTCACGGACATCGAAGTTACCCTCATCCTTCATAAGGTGGGGCGCGTCGTAAACCAGATCCAGTTCAAAGTGGATCGCAAGGGGGGCGACCTGGCATTAGAGGCCGATTCTCAGAACCCACCACAAGTCTCATCATCAACAACTGCGCTGCTGGAGGAGGTTCTTAAGCTTGGTGTGTCGCCGAACAAAGCCGCCCAGCTCATGAGCGAGTTCTCCGAGGAGCAGGTCAGGGCCGCGCTCCAACATACCCTGCTTCGCGACGCGTCGAAAGACAAAGAGCCCCTGAAGAGTCGGGCATCGTTCTTTGTCAGCAGCATTGAGAATGGATATTCGCGATCAGGTGTTTCGGGAAAACTCAACGCTGGGACATCCCCTCGTCGCCCCGTCTTGAACGACGCTGACCTCAGGGAATCGTTCATGTGCAGCCGTGACGCCAAAGCGGAAAAAGCGTTCTTGGAGATGCCCCTCGACGAGCAGGCGGAGGTGCTCCAGCGATACAACTCCAGTGTGCGGAACGACAAGCTCTTGTACGACCCATCCCGTAGTACAAAACTGGCAAAAACTGGGTTTATCCGGTTCTTGAACCAGCATTTGTGGGGCGAACCTGGTGATGCCGATCTGTACGCCTATCACTTCAAGAACTGAGAGATCCTGCGTGTTCTGTAGCTTCTTACTGGTATTGGCCGCAATATCTTTCCGCTAGCCTTGCCAATTTGGGTTCTGCCGGGCGTGTAAGGGCAGTTGCTCCCCCCCTCCCCGTTCCTCCATTATTCTTCCTTGCTTGAGTCCGGCCGGCGATCGGCCTCAGATGGCCACACAACGGCCACAGACAGGCAAGGAGGAGCATGTCCCCCAGTTCAATGGCCACTTTCCGGCCATTGATCGGCGCACTATGGCCTCAGGCTGTCCAGGTGCGTAATGAGTTGCCGCTTTACACCTTTCCCACCGCCGTTTCTGGTCAAAGGAATTGCGCTCTCAGTGAATGGAAATGCTGTTAGAGCGATTGCGGCAGCCTTGTCGTGACCTACTGTACACATACATATCTGCATAATTTGATGGATTTTTGTCGTACTTTCTTTATATTTTTTTATTTCTATCGTCAAATTGTTGTGAAGTCACTCGCTTGATTGCGCGGGACCAGCTTGCAACCGCTTCAGCGTCATACCGGGCAGCACTGTGCCGATCGGGCGGCGGCTAAGGGGTAAAAGTAAAAACACACAATCAAGATCCTGGGCGGCGCCTCTTCGAGGAGCAGTTGCCTTGGCGAAGCGACTTGGCTCGAGCCAACTTTCCTATCGGCTTGGAGTGCGCCATACGACTGCTTTCTTCCATGGAACCCTGCGAGTGCCTGAAAAGTTGGCTCGAGCCAAGATTTCACTGACCACTTTGGGGTCCGACCAATCAACAAGACCGCTACTTCCGAATCGAGCTACGCGCCTCGTTTCCGGGGAGTTGGCTCGAGCCAACTTCTAAAGGGCTCGGGTGCGCGTCATTCACACGCCTTCCTCCAGAGAGCCCCGTGACCACCGGCGATCTTGGCTCGAGCCAAGATTCTCTCGGCCATATTTGAATCCGACCAATCAGCAAATCCGTTACTTCCGAATCCAGCCACGCACTTAGGTCTACGGCAAGTTGGCTCGAGCCAACTTCCAAAGGGGCTCAGTTGTGCGTTACAAATTTCTCTTCTTCCATAGAGGCCCGTTACCATCGGAAAAAGTTGGCTCGAGCCAAGATTTCACCGGCCACGCTGCGGGCCGCAATATCCTCGGAATCTTTGCGTTCGAGTCGCCCGGTGCACGGCTGCGGCACTAGGTTGGCTCGAGCCAACTTTTTATATGCGAACTTTGCGCGCGGAATTTCTTGACGTTTGGATTGCCATCTCTTGTTTAGCGATTTCTTCTGAATTAGAATTCACTAAATTTCGATAATTTGTCTGGAGGACATCCATGGTTATCACTATCGGTGCCGAAAAGGGTGGGGTCGCGAAAACACGGTTGTCTACGCATCTCGCAGCTTTGGCAGCAACTGAAGGAATAGATGTGGTTCTTTTGGATACGGACAAACAAGGCTCCGCGATGTCTTGGTCTCGCATACGCAATGACGAAGGCGTAACTCCGGCGATTCCTGTACTTTCTTTGCCACCAAATCCGGCTAGAGAGCTCGCTAATCTTGCCGGCAAGTACACGCTAGTTGTCGTCGATATCGGGGCGCAAAACTATCGAACGATGCTTGAATGCGCACAATTATCGGATCTTGTGCTGGTTCCTTGTGGACCCGATCAGCAAGAAGTCGAATCCACACTCAATGTGTTCGAAGCACTGCGTGCTCTGGATCATCGGCACCAGAACGGCAGTATTCCAGCTCATGTCGTTCTGACCAGAGTGTCTACAAAAGAAAATGCAAAAGCCACGAATGAATTGAGGGAATACTTCGCGGGAGAATCCATTCCAGTGTGCCGAACACACATTGCACAGCGAGAAGCGTGGCGGGCGACGGGAAAAACTGGTCGCGCCCTGCATGAACTCAAAGGCTCCGACCGGTCATTAAAAGCAATTGAAGAGATGCAGGCGCTATACGAAGAAATCGTCGAACTGGCAAATAAGGAGTGATCTAATGGCCACATTTAAAAAGAAGACTATTTCTCCGGCCGCCGTCGCAGTTGCGGAGGCAAATGCAGCAAGCGCCCCAATTGTCGGAGACCCCCGGACGCACAATGACGGGTTGGCGCTTGCTCAGCCGGTATTTCACGACGCAACAACAAAAGTTGGCTCGAGCCAAGATGTTGTGATCGGCCAAATTATCGAAGTGCCTGTTGAACGGGTCAGGTCGAATCCACTGAATCCACGTGCTGTCTATACGAGTGCAGCAGTGGACGAAATGGCGATCTCACTGACGAATAACGGGCAGCGTGTTGCCGCACTCGGCTATCAGGAGGACGACGGAGCAATCGTACTGATTGAGGGCGAGACGCGTTTGCGCGGCGCCCGGGCGGCCGGTATCCCGACGCTCCGGGTCGAAATTCGTGCCAAGCCCGCAAGCGAACGCGAGCTGTACGAAATGGCGCGCGCTGCGAACGTCGAGCGAAGAGACCAGACTCCGCTCGACGACGCTATTAGGTGGAAGGAACTGCTCGCACGAAAGATCTACCCAACCCAGAGTGCACTCGCTAAGGCGTTGAATCTCGGTGAAGACTATGTGTCCCGCACCCTATCACTCGCGCAGTTGCCTCACAAAATTGTCTTGGGGGTATCTGAGTATTCAGAGCTAATGAATCACAAGATGCTCAACGCCTTGCGTGAATACTGGGAACAGCAAGGCGATGACGAGACCTTCGAACTAATTCAAGACGCAGCCAGGAATGGTCTGGGTTACCGTGACGTGGTTGCTCGCCGCAAGCTAGCAGCCAAAGGCCCAGTGCGCCGGGCACGATCATTTCGGGAACACTTAAGCTTTGGCGAGGCAAAAGGGGAGCTAAGGACGTTCGAGGCCGACGGCCGACTTGAATTGAAGTTGAAGGGCCTGAGCGCACAACAGGCCGAGGAGGTCGCGAGAAAGATCAAAGATCTTTTCCCGACTCAAGTTACGTGACACTCGTTGGTGGCGACGACAGTTGATTGCACTATGGCAGCCGCGTTTCCGAGGGTCCCACGTAATACGAATTAGAGCCTGCAGCAAGAGTTGCGTAATACAACAGCACGGGACTACCTAGTTGCGCCGACTAGCGCACCTAGATTGGTTGAAGCATCACTGAATAGTTTTGCCGGAGAAGGGGAGGGGGGGATGCTGCGATTGGGGAAGGTTCTGCGCTTGACGCCAGAGGAAACTGAGCGCTTTCAGACGATTTCTGGTGACCAGACAACACCGAAGTCGGTGGAGGAGTACAACAAGGCCTTGCTAAAAACAGCAGAGCATTACCAACTGCTGGCCGCGCAAGAAGGATCCGCAGATGCGGAACTTCTTGCACGACTGGCAGAAGGGGAACTGATCCAGACCGAACCGAAGTTCAAATCAAGGCCAGATCCATGCGAGCAATAAGGCTAGCTGGTAGAACCTGTCGCCAGGTACGTTCCAAGCGAGCCACTTTGCTCGTCCATGCCCCACCAAATCAGTAGGCGGGACGATAGGCCCGTGCAGACGGGACCGACTCGTTTGCTTTGGCGAAGAGCCACAGCAGACCGATCACGATCATGGAGAACGCGAGCACACCCAGCTGATGACGCAGCACCGAACTGCTGACCGGAATGGTCAGGAAGTAGAGGGCGGCAAACAGCTGGACGACGACGGCCAAGATGGCAACTGCAGACGAACGGGATTCGATGTTCAACATGCTAGGCTCCAAAGATGTTTCGAAGCCTGCCCCCCAGCGGGGAGTAGGCCCCGATGGGTGAGAAACAACAAGTGCCGGATGGCACGGTGGACTCGCTTGTGGCGCATTACTGCGTCGAAAGCTTGCGACCACATGCCTATCAGACTGGAAGACTCCGCATAGCGGAACCCCCAGCGCTGATTGGCAAAGAGGAACTGTGTGCGATTAAGCAGAAGCCTTGGTCGCAAACAGAACCACGCGAGAGATGACGGTACTCGCGTAGCGCCCGATACCAGGCGCATCACACAGCAGCTCGAGCTGCTTACCAAATCCCTGTTCCACGAGAATCTCCACGACTTCTTCCAAGCATGCCAGATCGCCCACAAGGGACGGATACATGCGGAAGTTTTCGAGGAGCGTCTTCGGTTGCTTTGCAGCCACCTCCAGGAGATGGCTGTGAGCTTCCGAAATGGCTTGGCGACGCAGGGCGCGTTCAGACAGGACGACGTTCGACATGACAATCTCCAAAGGAGAATGCGAAGACATCGTCCCCACGAGGGAATCGAGTCCCCGCGCGGGTTGAAAGAAAAACGGAACGAGCAACAGCCGATCGAATCGGACAGCTACCAGAACCGAGGCACAACAAGACGACAAATCGCTGAAAAGGCGATGCCGAGACAGGAGAACGGTGAAGTTCTCGAGGCTACCGGAGTAGCAAGCCGTCCACAAAGGGACGAGCAAGATCACAAAGGATCTCGCGGGAAAAACGGGACACGCGAACGTGTTCGAAATCCTGCTGCTTGCAACCAAGGAGAGCAAGACAAGCCCAGAGGGACTTGGATGAAAGCTTGGGGAATGCAAGCCACTGCATTTCCCAAATCTTCATCCGCGTAGAGGCTTGCGTAGAAGTGAGGCTCGAAATGGTGCGAGTTCCAGCTGCTCGATGCCGGTGTTCGGCACGTGGGTATTCTTTTTCAGTTCGCCAGCAAAGTCAAGAACTACTTCCCATCAGGAATCGCTGGGGGCAGATATTGTGCAGCCCTAGGCGATTCGCTTAGGCACCGAGGGGCGCGACGGGAGCAAGAGAATGCCCGATTTGTCGTAGTCGAGCTTCGCGTCGCGGTAGACTTCCTTCACATCCTTCAGGTTTTTGAGGAAGTTTTCCTTGAACTTGTGAGGTGACGACTCAGAGCCGAACTGCAGCATCAGAGCTTCCCATGGAATCTTGGTCGACTTGTCCATAATCGCGTATCGATAAGTCAACCAGCAGTAGATGTCGATCGCCATTGCGGATCGAGACAATGCCTTCACAATCCGCAGGTCGACTGGAACCGGGCTCTTCGACAGCGTCTCATGGAACCGCTCGGTCAAACGAAGCCGAGACTGCCAGAGTGAGCCTTGGTCAGGGTTGTGCGGATTCCACCAAATCTCGATGTTCGCGTTGTCCACAATGCGAAAGCCATCAGTCTGCCAAGCCACCGCATCCGGATCACTCGTCACCGCGATATTGGCGGAAAACAACCGCTGCATCTGGTTGCGCATCAAGGTGATATTGCCTCGGGATCCCCCTGACACATGTTCTCTGCCGATGTTGCTCATGAACTCACTGAGTGAGTTGCCGAGAACCAGTTCGCGCTCACCTGTTTTCGCAACCTCGGTCGCAATCCAAGCCAGGATCAGGCGCGGGTATGCGCCGTACGGATACCCAATGGACACTGCCTCCTGGGTGATTTTCGGCTTGCCGCGGACAATCGTCTCCACCCGTTTCATGTAGTGGCCGGGTTGAATTAGCAGGCTGACCTTACCGCTATTTCGCCCCCATGCGGGCGGATTGTTCTTAGGCTGCACATACGGAAGAGTGGCGTGCACCATCCACTTGGCCACGAACCCAATTTGGCCAGCCTTCTTTGCATCTTCCGCCTCGATTGCCAAGGCTTCTTCATACAAAGCGGTGAAGCGTCGCTCCCGAGCGCGCTTGCTCTCCGACGTGGAATCTCGGGGCACTAAGACGAGTTGGGAGGGCTTCTTGGAATCTTCGTTGTTCATGTGAGCTCCGGTACCGGAACGTTTGGGGAAATCTACACGCTCTTCGATCTCGGTGTAACGCAGATTCAGGGTGAAACTGGGGTTTTGGTCGTTTTTTTTCTACATCGTGTTCGCGGGCGCGCTGGGCGGGGGGCAACTTTGGTTTTTCAAAGTTGTCCCCGGGCCGGGCGACCTCAACTAGTTGAGAGATATAGAAAGTCTTAGATACAGAAGATAAATGCCAACATATATGCGGTGCCCGCGAACCGTTGTCCCGTCTAGGTTTGCGGGCACCCTCAACCCTGAATCAGCGTTCTCTCTCCCTGAATCTGCGTAGGTACACCCTGAATCTGCTTGGACAAGCATGCTTTCCGCACCCTGATTCTTCGCCGGCCCACCCTGAATCTTTGTGGACAACTTTCACAATGCACAGGTTTGTCCACAGAGCGCCCTTGCGTCGATATCGAGCTCGCGGCCACAGAGCCTTTCCCACCCTGAATCTGCGCCCAGAGTCACCCTGAATCTTCGCAAATCGCCTTCAAGGCATGCTGGAGCTGAGGTTCTAGGGCCTACCAGAGGTCGACGGCGGCGTACCTGGCGTCTCGAGGTCCGGATCGGCATGAAGGCCGTACGGCGCATTTCCACCCTGGATCTGCGTGTATTGCTCAATCGGACTGGTCTGCCACTTGCCTCACCGTCCGCATTGGCCTAGGAGGTAGCGGCAATGCAGATTCAGGGTGGATTCCGGCGCAACTATCGGATTGTTAACGGGTTTTTCTGATGAGCAATCGGTCCGGCTGAGGCCATTCTAAGGTCATTGATCTGCTCAAGCGGGCCACGTCCATGCGCGGTATGGCCGGCATGCTATCCCACCCGAAGCGCAGATTCAGGGTGGGCATCGTCCCTGAAGGCCCTTGCGGTGGTGGTTGGCAGGCCGCCCATATATAGAGTGTCTGCCATTGTGGGAGGTAGAGCGGGAACGCTCAATTGCGCAGAATCAGGGTGGCGCTTGCGCTTGTTTTTGCCGCCCAAAGGGGCACGAAGATTCAGGGTACGCAGAATCAGGGTGGAAGGGGCATGGCTCCGGCTGCCGCACCGCTCGAGCCTGTAGCCGCGGTTGGCAGCATCGCAACCAGTGCATGGCGCTGCTGCGCGCCGACGGCAGATTCGCACCCCGATTCTTCGCGCACTCGGAACCGGTCGATTTAGATTCACCCCGAATCTTCGTTCGGAGGGAATGGCCGCTGGCCGCCGGCACCTCGGCAACAGTGTGCTGGCCGCGTTTGCCGACTGCTTACCCTGAATCAGCGTGTCGCTTTCAGGGCAAAGAGTGCTGGGGTGTGCACGGAAATCCACCCTAAATCTGCGCAGGTTGGCTGGCCATAGATGTTCGTCTCCCACAGAGTGGCCGGCGCCTCAGTGCGCGTTCGCGCACCCTTGTTCTGCGTGACCCCCATGTTGGGTTATATACGCTTTAGCGCCCATAAGTCGGGACTGAGGCGGATCTTCGATCCGCCCAAAATGCAGCTGCCATTGGAAAACCCAGATAGGAACGCTTTTGGCCAACGCTGAACGATGGGCGGTCAAGAGAGGTCAGGGAAGAAGCGCAAGCGCGCGTGACTCTTTTTCGTGCGCGACTTGTCCAGAGCTACGGGCGGGAAGCGCCACTGTGCACCCTGAACCAGCGTGGCATTACCCTGGGGTAGGGAGGCAAAGTTTCCTTGGGGCGCGTGTCTTTCGTCGACTTGTGTCGGCAATAGAAAGCGCGTTGCTATGCAGAAGCCGGGTAGGGCGCCTACGTGCCAAACGACGATTCGATGAAGGCATCGACCTCTCGGTACTGGCGGGCAATGTCGGCGACCGAGTAGATGCCCGTCGTGCTGATCGACGCGTGCCCCAGGAACTGGCGCGCGGTTTCCAACGCCATCCCGCCGGCCACGGCGTGCGAGCCGAACGTATGGCGCAGCCAGTGTGTGGTTGCCCGCGAGAACGCGTCTGCGAATTCGGGCGCTTCCAGGTGAGCGGCGGCCGCAGCATTGTCGAAAAAGCGCTTCACCGCGTTGTACAGCTTGGCCAGCGTGACGGCCTTCTCGGTACGGTCCGCGGGCACGACGGCCTCTGCACCTGCCGGCTTCAGACGCTTGAGTTGCAGTTCGCGCTTGTCCTGCAGTGCCGGGATGAGCGGCGTGCCGGCCGGGCAGGCCTGCGGATCCGCCGGCAGACCGCGGTAGACCAGGTACGCGGACAGCGCCTGCAGCAGGCGCGGCGACAGTGGGATGAAGCGTTCCTTGCCGCCCTTGCCGATCACCCGTAGGACCGTGATGGTGCCCAGCTCGGGCCCCGCGTACGTGCGGGTGATGTGCCCGGTGCGCGCGCCGGCCAGCTCTGCCCGGCGCAAACCGGTGCCATAGGCGAAGGTCAGGATGAAGCGAATGCGCTGGGTGGCGGGCGTCTCCGCTGGCAAGCCGCGCAAGAAGCGCATGGCGAACTGCCATTCGTCGTGGGTGAGACTGCGTTCGGTATGGATGCGGCTGGTGACGGTCTCCGGCTCCGCTGGCGTGCCATCCTCGGCCAGGCGCATCTGCCGCGAAAGGCGCACCTCTGCAAACGGGTTGAAGTCGAGGTAGTGGGCGCGCGTGAGCGACTCGCACAGGCTCTTGAGCGCCTGCAGGGCCAGGTCGCGGCTCTTGTAGCCCAAGCCCTTGCGAAACGGCCGCCACAGCGGGTGCGAGCGCGCTTCGACCCGCTCCATGATCCAGGTCGACGTCGGGGTCGGTGCCGGCAGGAAGGTGTTCACGTACTCGTTGCAGTCCGCGATCGACAGGCTAGAGAGCGCCTTGCCCTTCTGCAGGACGGCCCACAGCAGCAGCCGCTCGGCCTCGGTGCGGTAGCGCGCCAGCGTGTTGGCGTTGCCGGCGTACTTGCCTAGCCACCAGAGGATCGCCGCCTTGTCGTCGTGCGCCTCGGTCTTGTTGCGCGAGTCCAGGTCGCGGTTGGTGCCGAGGCTGCCGTCCAGCGCGCGTGGCAGCACGAAGTACTCCAACGGCGCGACCGACGTCGACGGCGCGCGCTCCAGCACCACCGGCTGGCCCCAGCGCGGCGGGCGGGCCAGGGCGGTCGGCGCCACCGGCATGCCGAGCGCCTGCCCATTGGCTTCCAGCCAGGCGGTGATGCGGCCGGCACCCTTTTCGCCGAGGCGCGGCACGTTGCGGTACCAGCGGTAGCCGGCCGCATTGACGGCCTGCACCAGACCTCGGAGGGTGTTGAGGCCGACGTCGGCGAGCTTGAGAGCGATCGACACGTCGAACCAGCCCAGCACGTGGTGCTCGGGCTTGGGCACTTCCACCAGCAGGCGCTCCAACTCCGCCAGCGCGACCAGTTGCTTGGCGCGCAACCGGGCGTTGCGTTCCTGCCGGCGGCGCACCGCGGCCTCGGCCGGATCCTCGCTCTCGCCGCCGGCGGGAAACTCGGCCGTAAAGAGCTCGAGCAGCTCGGCCTCGGTGTAGAACCCGTCCGGGTCGCGTTCGGCGGCGAAGTCGTCCAGCGACGGCGCTTGCCGCTTGGGCTGGGCACCGGGCGTGACTGGCGCCGCCTCCAGCGGCGCGATCGCGGCCGGGCGGATCTTCAGGAGGCGCGCGGTGGCGAAATCCTTGTGCTTGCGGGCGGCCGCGACCAACTCGTCGAGCAGCCAGCGCTGGGTGCGGCGCGCGCGCGGCGTGTCGCGCCCGAAATCCAGGTAGCGGTCGGCCGCGTCAGCGAGGTCCAGCCCCTCCAGGTAGGTGCGGAAGAACGCAATGTGGTGCAGGCCGATGCGCCGTCGCTCCGGGGCCGCTCGGGCAGCGGCCGGTGCCTGGCCATCAGCAGGCGCTGCCGGCGTGGCCACCTCGCGAAAGGTCACGTCCTCGACCGTCGCGTCGGCGGGCAGGGCGCCCGGGCGGTTGGCGGTGGTCTCGCGGTCGTCGTTCGTCGGCATGCGGGTTCGCTGTGGGTCGGTCTGGGGGTGTTCGTGGCGCCGACCCCGCTCGGCCGGCGCCGGCTCGGACCGGTGCGGGGCCTTGCTGGCCAAGGGCTGGCGGCCGGGGAGGGTGAGGCGCGTTCAAAAACAGCCTAACTTCACGTATTTTGTGAAGGGGTACATAGTAACACCTATGTATCCCTTGGTTTCACCCTAAAAAATTGCGCCCTCGCGCAATCAAGTCCACAGCAATGCGGTTGACGAAGGGAAAGTCGCACGCGGAGTCCTTGAAATACAGTCTAGGCGCTCGGTGGCTGCTATACCAAGGACACCTTGTGGAGGCAGCGGCTCGACCCGTGCATTCAATCCTCTTCCCGTTGCCCGGAAGGGCAGGGGAGTGGTGGTTGAGAAAATGCGACCGGTCTACACGGCACGCGGGTCCGCGCGATGACTAATCGACCCGAGGCCCTGGGGAAAAGCGGTGCTCTTGCTCGGCGTCAGCCTCATGCAAGCGCTCTTGCCAGGCCCAGTGCTGGTACCAGGGCCCCGGGCGCGTGGGCCAGCGGCCGTCAACAGTCGGAATTCCCTGGTAGGTCTGTACCCACCTTGCGAGGCTGTAGCGGTCGTACTTCGCTTGAAAGCGTTCGTTCTCGTCGGCGTCGCCTGTCTCGCCGGGAAAGCGGATTGGGAGCGTGTTCGTTCGCACGCAATGCACTAGATACGCAATGATCTCCTCCTCCAAGTCGCTTTCGGAGAGTGCCGCCTCCGTGGGAAAGTGGATGGCGAAGTAATCCTGGTCACTCCTGCTCCTGTTCAGCAACTCCAGCGCGCGTACCAGGCTCCTGTCATAAGGATCGATCAGCCCCAGATAATGGAGCGCATCGCGTATAGAGGACTCCATTGCCTCCGCCTCTTCGGCGAATGCAATCGTGACAAGATGGAATTCGCCGCTATCCGCATAGGCGCCATCCGGTAAGCGTAGATGGGGCGGCATCGAACTGTTCCGCTGAGGGGACAGGAGTAGGCCACCGTGGGAGGCTGTGTAGACGTGCCGGATTCCGGGTACGAGTTCCTCGGGCTCACCGATCGCGATTCCCCAAGGGGTGCTGTTTTCCAACTGGCGCTGGCGCATTCTCGGAGAATAGCCCACGCCCGCAGACGTGACAGCGTCGTAGACCGATCCATTTCCATCGCTTAGACCCAAGAGCGTAGTGAGCTTCGTCACAACCTCGAAAAGGATTGTCTGCCCATCTGAGCCTGGATCAACCGTGTCGACATAGACAGGCTCGTGTGGCTGCTGGACCGCCCTTGAAAGCTCACGCCAACCCGCATAGCCCATTGCAGTAGCCATGAACTCTTGAGTTTTCTGCAAGCTGGGTTGAAGCGTTCCAGGGTTTCGCCAGTTCCCTGGCAGTTCCATGGCGGTGAAGGCGTCGAAAAGACGGCGAGCCATGCCTTTGGCTTCGCGAAGATGAGCGGGGAATAGACGCATGGCAGCTCCTTGGCATGAGGGTCGGCGGCGGCTCGCTCACCATCGACCCCGACAAGAAGCAGGATGAAAGGCGGTATTACTAAGTGGCAGTGCCGTTGCGGCTAACCCAATGCGAGCGGGACGCTTTCTGCCAAGCGTAGATTTAGATTAGCACAGATGCGCCATGCGGGGCCGCAATCCTCAGAGATTCGAGTGCACGATCCGCTGTCTTTTCAGACAAAGCCCCCGCAAGAAACTTGCGCATGGTCGGGCTATAGATTGAGCCCTGCCGCGAGGAACTATTCGGCGAGTATCAGCGGTATGGGTGCCCGAGCCGGAAAACGGAAAAGGTCGCCTGAAAGTGCCAATTTCAACGACCCGGCCACCAGATACTTCCATGTTCAATGAACCAAGAGTTCCACGTTCGCTGAACAATTCAGCAGTGAAGGTCCCCAATCTCACGTTCGAGCGGTTCAAGATTCAGTGAATCTCGACAGAAGGTTTTGGCGCGCGCGCGTGCGGGCTATCATCAGGTAGGCAGACTTTTCTAGGATTCCATGAAAGCACGCACGCGCTGGCTTGCCTGTACTACCTGTACGGTCTTGCGGGACCATGTTCTCGACACCAGCGGCCAGACATCGCTAGGGCCCTGTCGCACCACCGAGAGCTGGGTCTGCACAGTTTGCGGAACCGTCCATCCAGTCGCGCCGGCGAACAGCGATCAGGCCGATCGGGACCGCCTAGAGCGACTCGGCCAGATCCGCTTGATTGACTGAGTGTAGGGCACCAGAGTGGCCGCCTCGCGCAGAATGTCTAGCGTGCCCCAGGATAGGCGGCGTTATTGGAGTTGGCTAGAGGATCTAGCAGCGCACGCCGGAGTCGCAGATAGTTCTGAGTGACGAGAGCCAGAAAAGCTTGATTCGTTTCGCAACTTCGCCGGGAAGGGCTAGAAGTTGTGCTTCGGTGGTGCACTATCGAGTGCATGCTGACAAACGGAAGGGAGGAAGCGTGAACAATCGAATGTTCCACAACGAGTCTGTTCGAGGCTTGGAGTTCCAGGGGCTGATAAGCGCTGACGGCCCGTACATCACGTGCAAGAGCCGATCGGGCGGTGTTGCTCTCGGGGTCTGCGGATTGCGCAAATTCGCCCCCGTCGACCCTATGAATCGTCCGCGTAACCAGGGATGGTGGCTTGTTAAGTACGACAACGAACCTCGCCTAGACCTGACCGACTTCTCAGATTCGGATGTGAAACAACTGAGCGAGGCCTTTGGAATTGCGTTGCTCCCCCCGCATCTGCTCGTCGCGCAACAGGTACGGCGGGACTACTTTTTCAAGTCCCGGGCGGGGGAGGCCTTGTTTGCATGGGTTCGGGCCCACCCTCGATTGGCAAGTCAACACGCACGCTACGACGCGTATCTGCCAGGCTGGCATAGCGAGGCAGTCGCATCGCACGAATAAGGCGGATGCAAGCGAACACCATAAAAAAACGGGAGGCAGAGCCTCCCGTTCGTATTGTTAGCTTGTTGCAATGGATTTACAGCGCTGCGTCCTTGACCTTCTTCAGCGGGCGAACCTTGACGCGCACAGTGGCCGGCTTGGCTTCAAACCACTGCTCTTGACCCGTGAACGGGTTTTTGCCGAAACGACGCTTGGTCGCCGGCACCTTCACGGAGGTCACCTTGAAGAGGCCGGGAAGCGAGAACTCGCCAGCGCCCTTCTTGTGGACCGCGCCGAGGATGGTGTTCTCCAGATGCTGAAGTACGGACTTGACCGCCTTGGCTTCGACTCCTGCCTTCTCAGCGAGGTGGCTCACCAGGCTGGCTTTCGTGAAAGTGTCCTTCAACGGTTTGATCGCAGTAGCGGCGGCTGGTTTGGCTGCTGGTGCTGCCTTCTTTGCCGGTACGGCTTTCTTTGCTGCGGTCTTGGTTTTCGTCGCCATGGAGTGAGTAGTTTTCAGAAAGTTAACCATCCAAGGATGGCGAATGACAGTGCGATTTTTCGCGTGTCAAGCATAGCAAAGCCAAAGCCTTTTTGGCGATCTACGGCTGAAGTTTCCAATCGCAAATCAATGTCTCTGCTGGAGGACATTCTAAGAGGGCAGGGCAGGGTGCCGGTTTCCTGGATCCCTCGGGTGGCTCAATTGCTGGTAGTCTCGCTGCTGCGCTAATTGAGCGCAAAAGAGGCAGGCAAGGATTCAACTCACCTCTTTCACATTCGGCATAAATTAGGAACACCATGGCAACCTATAAAGAATTGATGGCCAAGAAGGCTGCTCTCGATGAGCAAATTGAAGCCGCGCGCAAGGCGGAGGTGGAACAGGTCGTTCAACAGATCCGCCAAATCATGCAAGACTATGACCTCACCGTTGAGGATCTGGGGGTGAAGCGTGTACGGAAGGCGCACGGTAAAACGCCTGTGGCACCGAAATACCAGGATCCGAAAACAGGGGCGACTTGGTCGGGGCGCGGTCGGGCGCCTGCGTGGATCGGTAAGAACCGGGACCGATTCCTGATCGCCTAACGCTAGCGTCGACTCTCGCTTGGGTAGATCTGCACAGAGCAGCGATTCGCCGGCCGGTGAAGCTCGCTGCGCGCTGCGGGCGTCAAAATGGGTCAAATGACGTTGCGATCCACACCACGCGCCAACTGTTGTGGGGACTTAATGGATGCAGAACTGCTCGCCGTGGTCGAGGTTGATCGCGCTGAACGGGGTAGTCGTCCTTTTCGCGCAAAATCTGGCGGTTTCGTCTGAATTTCCTTTTTAGATCAGTGACTTGGAAATTCAGCAATTTCGCGGCAGTCGTCCTTTTGATGCAGAATCTGGCGGTTTCATGCCGCCGGCGCCGCTACTCCGAGCTGCGCCCGGTAGTCAGCCAGTAGCGTCTGCTGGGCTTCGAGCCGTGCTGCCAGCTTGGCCAACTCCGTCGCCGTCTGCTCACGTTCCGCACGCGAGGCCGCAAGCTCATCGGCCTGGACCTGCACCGTCGCGCGCAACACATCCCGTTCCGTCTCCGCCCGCGTGTGGTCGGCGTGCGCTTGGTTCAGCGCCGCCAGTGTTTGCTCGCCGCGTGCTTCCAGTTCGCGGGCACGCTTCGTTGTGGCCCCGGCTTCGGCGACCAGCCTCGCGCCATCCCTGTTCAACTGCGTGATTTCTCCCTGCTTGACGATCAGCGCCTGGTTGGCCTGCCGGATTTCCGCCTGCAGTTGCTGGACCTGCTGCTCGTGCCGGCGCGCGTTCTGATCCCGCTGCTCCTTGCTAGCATTGCGGAAGTGGTCCAGCGCCTGGTGGGCGTGCTGCAGCTTTTCCTCCAGTGAGCGTCGGAAGCCTTCATGTTCGGCCAGCCGGGCCGTGAGGTCCTGAACCTGCTGCGCAGAGCGCTCCGCCTCGATGGTGCGCTGCTGTAGCGCCGCTTGCGTGTCGCTGTGCGCGGCCCGCTCCTTGGCAATGGTGGCATGAGCCTGCGCCAGTTCGGCGCGAAGCGCGACGAGATCTGCGGACAGCTTGTCGGCCTCTGCCCGGACTTGCTGGCGCTGTGCCGTGGCGGCCGTGACCTGCTGGTCGACCACCGCCTGCGCCTCTTCGTGCAGGCGCGCCGCCAATCTGCCCACCAGATCCAGGATGGCGTCGGAGGTGGTGCCGGCCCGCTTGAGCGCCGCGCCTTCCTCTTCTTCCAGTTCCTTCAGGTAGCGGTGGATCGTCGTCTTCGAGCCGGTGTTACCCAGCGCGATACGTATCGCATCAATCGAGGGGTGTTGTCCCTTGGCGAGCAGCGAATCGCGAGCACGCTTAATGTCAAGACGACTGAGTCCGGCACGGGCCATGGCGTTAGAATTTGATACTGTGGTACGTACCATGTATATACGTACCTAATTGACGCGTCAAGGTGATTGGTTTGAGTCGAAATCTCACATGTGATAATGGCGGATTATCACGTGTGAGAGGTGTCATGGCGCCCTGGTGGTCCCCAATCCGGTACGAAACGCGCCGGATGTAGTGATGAAGGCCGCGTATTCTCGGTGCTGCCCAATTGCGGGACGGGGCAGTTGGCCTACCGCGATTGCCGGTGCCTTCTGAAGCCACCCGGGGGTATTTGCATGCGCGAGCCGTATACAGGGCAACCACCAAGGAGATCAGCAATGGCCGACCTCGACCAATGGCTCGCCGACGCAGCCAGGATCACCCATGAAGCACCGTCTGCGGTAAGTACCGCGCGCATCCAGCAACGGCTCGCAGCCGAGCCCGCGCCCGACGTGCTGGTCGCCCGCTATGATGCGCGGCGTGCCATGCTGTGCGCCGCCATCGCTGCGCTGGTGGCCTTCACGGTGATCGACCGCGTGGCGACCGCCGTCTTGAACAAGCCGGGCCCAACCTGGGTTGCCACACCGTCTGCCGCTTCTCCGTTTGGCCTGCTGATCGGTGAATGATGACGCCACGCACCCGACGTCTTTCCCTCTCAACGCTAGCCGGCGCTCTGGTGGGGGTGGCCATTGCCGGCGCCGTCGTCTTCCTGTCGCACCCATCGCAGGAGCACCGGACCGACCTGCACGAGATGCTCCACGAGGCGGTGCCGCTGGACGCCAACGAGCGTGAAATTCTCGACATGAAGGAACAGGCCTTCGCCCAACGCCGCCGGGAGATCGAAACCCGGCTGCGCACGGCCAACGGTCAACTCGCTGACGCGATTGCCAAGAATCCCACGTGGTCGCCAGAGGTCGAGGCGGCCACCCAGGAAGTGGAACGCGCGGCTGCCGATTTGCAGCGGGCCACGCTGGTCCACGTTTTCGAGATGCGCGCGGGCCTGAAGCCCGAGCACCGGCCTGCTTATGACCGCGTGCTGGTTGATGCGCTTCGCCGTGGTTCGCAGTGACCAGTACGGAAGCGGACGGCGTGCTCGCCCGGCGCGCCGCTCGGGGAGATCACCATGCGTTTGGCATCCTGGTGCGGCGGCATAGCCCCGCCCTGGCGCAGGCTGGCCGCAGCTTTGGCATTCCGGAAACCGATATCGACGATGTCGTGCAGGACACCTTTGTTGCAGCTTGGCGCGCGCTGGGGGACTACGACGAGGCTCGACCGTTCCGTGCCTGGCTGTTCCACATCGGGCTCAACAAGATGCGTGACCTGCGCCGTTTCCGGCGCGTGCGGCACTTCCTGTTCGGCGCGGAGGATCTGACGGACCCCGAACGCCCTGCCTTGGCCGATCCAGACCCGGGCCCGGAGCGCCGTGCTTCTGCCCGGCGCGAATTGGCACGCGTCGTGGCTGTCCTGGACGGGCTCGATGCGAACTCGCGGGAAGCCATTGTTTTGACCGCCATCGTCGGCATGTCGCAGCCGGAGGCGGCTGCCGCACTTGGCATGACGCCGAAGGCCATTGAGGGGCGCATTGGCCGCGCCCGTGCCAAGCTGGCTGCCTTGATCGACGCCCGCAGCACCGAATAATTTCGACGGGCGCGAGGGGGTGCCGCGCTGGGCGCCGTATTGACCAATCTGTGCCGTCTTCGGCTTCTGCTTCCCTCAAGAAATCCGGCGATGACCCGCGTGTCCTCTTTCCATACCCTCAGCGTGCTTGCCGCATCGCTGGCCTTGTCCGCCGCATCTGGTTGGGCGGCCGAGGCACCGCCCTTTACAGAATTGCTGCAGCAGTCGCTCGCCCACGCGCCCGCGATGCGCGTGCAGGCCGCCAACGTCTTGGCCGCTGGCGCCGATGCCGCCCAGGCGCGCGCGTGGCCCAACCCTCGTGCGGAGTCGGTGTTCGAGAATCTGGGGGCTCCGCAGAGCGATGGCGTGAGCCAGCGCCAGAACACCTTTTCCATCACACAGCCGATTGAGATCGGCGGCAAGCGTGGCGCACGCATCGAAGCCGGGCAGCGCGGCTTCGCCGCCGCACAAGCGCGCGAGCATCAAACGCAGATCGCGTACGCGGCTGAATTGGCGACCGCCTATGCGACGGCAGAGGCCATGCTGGCGCGAAAGTCCTTGGCTGCGGAAGACCTCGGGCGCGCGCGCGAGGAGCTTCGCGTGGCCCGCGCGCTAGTCCAATCCGGCAAGGAAGCTGCGTTGCGCGTGTCCCAGGCGCAAGCCAGCGTCGCCGCCGCCACTGCGGCTGAACATGCGGCTGGCGCGGACGCGACGCAAGCGCTGGAGCAGTTGGCTGCCTTGGCCGGCTCTGACGAGCCCTACACCCGTCTGGCTGGCTCGCTTCTGTCCACATCGGCGGCACCTCCCGCCTCGTCGGGCGCGGCGGACGAAGCCCCCGCTGTCGTCACGGCGCAAGCCGAGCGAGACGTGATAAGCGCCCAGGTCGAGGTCGAGCGCAAGAAGTGGGTTCCCGAGGTTGGCGTCAGCGCAGGCGTGCGCCGCTACGGCTGGACGAATGCCAGTGGCTACGTCGTGGGCCTGTCGGCCACGATTCCACTGTTTGACCAGAACACGCACGCGGTGACCGCTGCGGTCGAGCGTGCCGCCGCCGCAGAAGCCAGGCTGGACACCGTGCGCCTGGAAGCATCTGCGGCAAAACGATCCGCCCAGGCTCAGGCTGCGGCTTCGGAAAAACGCCTCGCCGCAGCGGCGGAAGGCGAACGCGCAGCCGCCGAAGCCTATCGCCTGGGCCGTCTCGGCTACGACGCCGGCAAGACCCCGTTGATTGAACTGCTCGCCGTCCGGCGCGCGTTGTTTGAAGCAAGGCAACTCACGATTGACGCGCGCCTCGCGCGCGTACGCGCGTTGGCCGCACTGGCACAGGCTGACGGCCGCCTGGCTTTTGAGGAAGCTCGATGATGAAAGACAACCTCCGCTCGGCCAACTGGCCGCTGATCGCCGGGATTGCCGGGGTGGCCGCCCTGGTGGGGTTCGGTGTGGCGCGCGGGCTTGTGCCCAGTCATTCTGCGGCGCCAGCGGCCAAGACAGCCGCCGCGCCCGAAAAAGCCGCCCCCACTGAGGTCAAGGTTCCCCTCGAATACCTGGCCACCGCCAACATCGCGGTCGAGCCGGTGGCCACGGCTGGCGTGGGCGCGGAGATCCTTGCGCCCGCCACGGTGGTCGCCGCGCCGGGCAGCGAGGCCGTGATCATTGCCCGCGCGTCGGGTGCTGTCCAGCGGATCAACCGCCGGCTTGGTGAGGTCGTGCGTGCGGGCGACGTGCTGGCCCTGGTGGACAGCCCGGAGGCGGCCGCGATGGCTGCAGAGCGCCGGGTGGCCGCCGCCAGGGCCGATTTGGCGCGCAAGACCTACGCACGAGAAGCCGCACTGTACGAGCAAGGCGTCACGCCGCGTCAGGAGATGGAAGCGGCCAAGGCCGCGCTCGAAGTCGCCAATGCCGAGGCGCAGCGCGCAGCGACCGTGGCGCAATCCGCGCATCTTGCCAGCGACGGTCGCTCGGTCGCGGTGACCAGCCCCATTGCCGGCAGGGTGACGGCGCAATCCGTCACGCTGGGCGCCTTCGTGCAGCCTCAGGCCGAACTGTTCCGGGTCGCAGGCAGCGGCACGGCACAGGTGGAGGCTTCGGTCACGGCCGCTGATACCGCCCGCGTGGCGGCCGGCGACACTGCGGTGATCTTGCTGGGCAGCGGCTCGCCCGTGCCCGCCGTGGTGCACTCGGTGACGCCGACGGTGAACAGCAGCGCCCGCACCGCGACTGTGGTCCTGACGCCCACGCAAGCGCTGGACAAGCTGGTGATCGGCGAAGGCGTGCAGGTGCGCCTGCAAACGCGCACGAGCGGCCCCGCTGCCCTGTCGGTGCCGGAGGATGCCGTGCAGAACCTGGACGGGCGCGACGTGTTGTTCGTTCGCACGCCGCAGGGGTTCCGGCCCCAGCCAGTGCTGGTGGGCATCCGCAGTGGCGGGTCCGCCCAGATTCTCTCGGGTGCGCGCGCCGGTGAACAGGTGGCGACGCGCAACGCCTTCCTGCTCAAGGCCGAGATGAACAAAGGCGCCGGGGACGACGAATGATCGGCAGCATTCTGAACGGCGCGGTCCGGCTGCGCTGGCTCGTGTTGTTCCTGACGGCGGTGGTGGCGACAGTCGGCGCCTGGCAGCTCAACCTGCTGCCGATCGACGTCACGCCCGACATCACCAACAAGCAGGTCCAGATCAATACCGTGGTGCCGACGCTCAGCCCGGTGGAGGTTGAGAAACGTGTGACCTATCCGATCGAGACCGCGTTGTCCGGCTTGAACGGTGTGGAGAGCACGCGTTCGTTCTCGCGCAACGGCTTCAGCCAGGTCACGGTGATCTTCAAGGAGAGTGCCAACCTCTACTTCATGCGCCAGCAGGTGTCGGAGCGGCTGGCGCAGGCGCGCCCGAGCCTGCCCGAAGGGGCCGAGCCGCAAATGGGACCGGTATCGACCGGCCTGGGTGAGGTGTTCCACTACAGCGTGGAATATGCCCACCCTGATGGCAAAGGCGCAACGATCAAGGATGGGCTGCCCGGCTGGCAGAGCGACGGCAGCTTTCTGACGGACCGGGGAGAACGGCTGACCGATCAGGTCTCCAAGCTCGCCTATCTGCGCACGGTGCAGGACTGGATCGTCCGGCCGCAACTGCGCACCACGCCCGGTGTGGCCGACGTGGATTCCCTGGGCGGCTACGTCAAGCAGTATGTGGTCGAGCCCGACGCGGCCAAGCTGGCGGCCTACGGCATCTCGTATGCTGAACTGGCGCGGGGGCTGGAAGACGCCAACCTCTCGGTCGGCGCCAACTACATCCGGCGCTCGGGCGAGTCGTATCTCGTGCGCGCGGACGCCCGCATCCGCTCGGTGGACGAGATTTCACGCGCGGTCATTGCGCAACGGCAGAACGTGCCGATCACGGTCGGCCAGGTTGCTGTCGTCAAGGTCGGGGGCGAACTGCGCTCCGGGGCAGCCAGCCGCAACGGCTATGAAACTGTGGTCGGCAGTGCGTTGATGCTGGTGGGCGCCAACAGCCGCACGGTGGCGCAAGCGGTGGGCGACAAGCTCAAGCAGATCGAAAAGACGATGCCGCCGGGCGTGGTGATCGTGCCGACGCTGGACCGCTCGCAACTGGTTGTGGCCACCATCGAAACCGTGGCGAAAAATCTGACCGAAGGCGCGTTGCTGGTGGTGGTGATCCTGTTCCTGCTGCTGGGCAACGTGCGGGCGGCGACCATCGCGGCGCTGGTCATTCCGCTGTCGCTGCTGATCAGCGCAATCGGTATGAACGCGCTGGGCATTTCCGGCAACCTGATGAGCCTGGGCGCACTGGACTTTGGCCTCATCATCGACGGTGCCGTCATCATCGTCGAGAACACACTGCGCCGGCTGGCCGAACGCCAGCACCGGGAGGGCCGCCTGCTGACGCTGCGCGAACGGCTGGACGAAGTGGTGCTGTCGTCGCGCGAGATGGTCCGCCCCACGGTCTATGGCCAGCTCGTCATCTTCCTGGTTTTCCTGCCGTGCCTGACCTTCCAGGGCGTCGAGGGCAAGATGTTCTCGCCGATGGTCATCACACTGATGCTGGCGCTGGCGTCAGCCTTCGTGCTGTCGCTGACCTTCGTGCCGGCCATGATCGCGGTGCTGATGCGCAAACAGGTCGCAGAGAAGGAAGTGCGGGTGATCGCGGCCACCAAGCAGCGGTATCGCCCGTGGCTGCAAGCAGCGGTAAGGCGTCCGCTGCCTTTTCTTGGGGCGGGTGCGCTTACGCTCGCGCTGGCCGCCGTGGCCTTTGCCTTCGTCGGCCGCGAGTTCATGCCGACGTTGGACGAACAGAACCTGAACCTCTCGTCCGTGCGCATTCCGTCGACGTCGATCGACCAGTCGGTGGCCATCGACTTGCCGCTGGAGCGGGCGGTGATGACGCTGCCGGAAGTGAAGACGGTCTACTCGAAGGCCGGTACCGCCAGCCTGGCGGCAGACCCGATGCCGCCCAACGCGTCCGACAACTACATCATCCTGAAGCCTAAGGACGAATGGCCGGCGGGGGTGACCACCAAGGAACAGGTGATCGAGCGCATCCGCCAGAAGACCGCCGCGATGGTCGGCAACAACTACGACGTGACACAGCCGATCGAGATGCGCTTCAACGAGCTGATCGGTGGCGTGCGCAGCGACGTGGCTGTGAAGATCTACGGTGAGGATCTGGATGAGCTCGCGGCCACGGCCCAGCGCGTTGCGGCGGTGCTGCGCAAGACGCCGGGTGCGGCCGACGTACGTGTGCCGCTTACCGGCGGCTTCCCGACCTTCGACATCGTGTTCGACCGGGCCGCGATTGCCCGCTACGGCCTGACCGTCAAGGAAGTGGCCGACACGCTGTCGACCGCACTGGCCGGCAAGGCGGCCGGTCAGGTGTTCGATGGCGACCGGCGCTTCGATATCGTGGTCCGCTTGGCCCGCGAGCAACGCGACAACCTCGATGTGCTTGGCGCGCTGCCGGTCATGCTGCCACAGGCTGATGGCCAACCACGCGCATCGGTACCGCTGCGTCAGTTGGTGCAATTCCGCTTCACCCAAGGTCTGAACGAAGTGAGCCGCGACAACGGCAAGCGGCGCATCTACGTGGAGGCCAACGTGGGCGAGCGCGACCTGGGCAGCTTCGTCGACGATGCTGCCAAGCGCATCGCCAACGAGGTCAAGCTGCCGACCGGCTCGTGGATCGAATGGGGCGGGCAGTTCCAGAATCTCCAGGCGGCGACGAAGCGCCTGGCGATCATCGTGCCGGCGTGCTTCATCCTGATCGCGGCCACGCTCTATCTGGCGATCGGCAGCGCCATGCTGACGGCGACGGTATTGACCGCCGTGCCGCTCGCGCTCGCCGGCGGCGTGTTTGCGCTGCTGCTGCGCGGCATGCCGTTCTCGATCTCCGCTGCCGTCGGGTTCATTGCCGTGTCGGGGGTGGCGGTGCTCAACGGGCTCGTGCTCATCTCGGCCATCCGCAAGCGCCTGAAAGATGGCATGGCGCCCGATGCGGCAGTCGTCGAAGGGGCCATGGAACGGGTGCGGCCTGTGCTGATGACGGCGCTGGTTGCCTCGCTCGGCTTCGTGCCGATGGCGATTGCGACGGGTACCGGCGCCGAGGTGCAGAAGCCGCTGGCGACGGTGGTGATCGGCGGCCTGGTCACCGCCACCGTCCTGACACTGTTCGTGCTACCCGCGCTCTGCGGGCTGGTGTTGCGGCGGCAGGCCCGCCGCGAGTCGGGTGACCAGGGGGTACTCGAAGCGCAGCCATAACGGGGGGCAGCCGTATTGATGTAGCGATCTCTACATCATTGCAGCGTCGCATACGGCAATCTAAGCTGCCGTCATGACTGCCCCTCTCGATTCCTGGCTCCTGCTGATCGTCAGCCTGCCAACCGCGAGCGCAACCGCGCGCATGCGCGTCTGGCGCGCGCTCAAGGCGCTGGGCTGTGCCGCCCTGCGCGACGGCGCCTACTTATTGCCTGCCCACGCGGAACAAGCCCCCCAGTTGCGCGAGTTGGCCGACGAAGTCGTACGGGAAAACGGCCAAGCCTGGCTGCTGCACGTCCAGGCCCCAGGGCCGGATGAGGCGGCGATCTATCAGGCCCTATTCGACCGCACCCCTGATTACACGGACTGGTTGGCCGAGCTGTCGGATGCCCGCAAGACGCTCCCCGGCCTGGCCGCGGCGGAACTCAACCGCCTGCACCGTCGGCACGCCCGCACCTATGAGGCCATCCGCAAGATCGACTTCTTCCCCAACGAGGCGTCGATCCGTGCGCAGGCGCAGTGGCGGGACTTTGCGGGCGCCGTCACTGCCGTTCAATCGCCGGGTGAGCCGCATGCGGCCGCCGGCAGCATCCCGCGCCGCGACCCTGCGCAGTATCAGGGCCGTATGTGGGCCACACGCCAGCATCTGTGGGTCGATCGCGTTGCCAGCGCCTGGCTGATCCAGCGCTTCATCGATCCGCACGCGCGCTTTCTCTGGCTGGAGAGCCCCGCCGATTGCCCGGCAGATGCGCTGGGCTTCGACTTTGACGGTGCGACCTTCACGCACGTCGGCGACCGGGTGTCGTTCGAGGTGCTGCTCGCCAGCTTCGGCCTGGACGGCAATCACGGGCTCGCCCGGCTCGGCGCGGTCGTGCACGCGCTGGACGTGGGCGGCACCACCGTGCCGGAAGCTGGCGGCTTCGAAGCCATCCTGGCCGGCGCTCGCAAACGACTGGCCGATGACGACGCGCTGCTGACAGAGATCGGCAGTGTGCTCGATTCCCTCTATGCCCACTTCTCCGGCAGCCGCAAACCAAGCTGACTTCACTGCACAACCATGATGAACACGACCCCATCCACCGCGCCCACGCCACCGCAGCCTCACCACGAACGCCCGTCCTACACGCTCTGGCAACTGGTGCTGTATTTTGTGCGGCTCGGCACCCTGGGCTTCGGCGGCCCCGTGGCGCTGGCCGGCTATATGCGCCGCGACTTGGTGGACGCGAAGCAATGGATCACCGAGGCTGACTACAAGGAAGGCCTCGCGCTTGCACAGTTGGCACCCGGCCCATTGGCCGCGCAATTGGCGATTTACCTCGGCTATGTGCATTACCGCATCCTCGGGGCAACGCTGATCGGCATCGCCTTCGTGCTGCCGTCGTTCCTGATGGTGGTGGCGCTGGGGTGGGCTTATGTGCGCTTCGGCGGCCTGACCTGGATGCAGTCGGTGTTCTACGGGGTCGGTGCGGCCGTGATCGGCATCATCGCCATCAGCGCTTACAAGCTGACGACCAAGAGCGTTGGCAAGGACAAGCTGCTGTGGGCGGTCTACCTGGTGCTGGCGGCCGTCACCGTCATCACGGAATCGGAAGTGGCCTGGCTGTTCCTGGCCGGCGGTGTGCTCGTCTGGTTCTGGCGCGCACCGCCCAAGTGGGTACGTCAGGGCAAGGTGAATGCGCTGGCCGCGACACCGCTGCCGGCGGCCAGCGGCATCTTCAGCTCAATCGACTGGCCGCTGCTGTCGCAGATCGGCGTGTTCTTTGCCAAAGCGGGCGCCTTCGTGTTTGGCTCGGGCCTGGCCATCGTGCCATTCCTCTATGGCGGCGTGGTCACCGAACACCACTGGCTCAACGATAAACAGTTCGTCGATGCGGTGGCCGTGGCAATGATCACGCCGGGGCCGGTGGTCATCACGGTGGGCTTCATCGGCTACCTGATCGCGGGCCTGCCCGGCGCTTGCGTAGCAGCGGCTGGCACGTTCTTGCCGTGCTACCTGTTCACCATCCTGCCGGCGCCGTACTTCAAGAAGTACGGCAAGCTGCCCGCCATCCTGGCGTTTGTCGACGGTGTCACAGCCGCCGCCGTGGGTGCCATTACCGGCGCGGTGATCGTGCTGGCCAAGCGCTCCATCGTCGATGTGCCGACGGTGTTGCTGGCGCTGGTGACGGTCGCGCTGCTGCTCAAGTTCAAGAAGCTGACGGAGCCGGTGATCGTGGCCGGCGCCGCGTTGATCGGCCTGGCGGTGTATCCACTGCTCCACCACTGAATCGGGCGAGACGACCATGACTACCCAAATGAAGCCGCTGGCATGCGATCCGACCAAGCTGTCCGGCTTGTCGGAGAAGCTGATCGCCAGCCACTACGAGAACAACTACGGCGGCGCCGTGAAGCGCCTGAATGCCATCGCGGCGGCGTTTGCGGCGCTCGATGTGACCACGGCTGCGGGGTTCGTGCTCAACGGCCTCAAGCGTGAAGAGCTGATCGCCACGAACTCCATGATCCTGCACGAGGTGTACTTCGACAGCCTTGGGGATGGCGGGCCGTTGGGGGGCAACCTGAAGGTTGCCATCGAACGCGATTTCGGCTCGGTCGAGCGCTGGCAGGCCGAATTCACAGCGATGGGCAAGGCGCTTGGCGGCGGCTCCGGCTGGGTGTTGCTGACCTACTCGCCGCGTGATGGGCGGCTCGTCAACCAGTGGGCAGCGGACCACACCCATACGCTGGCCGGCGGCACGCCAATCCTGGCGCTCGACATGTACGAGCACGCGTACCACATGGACTACGGCGCCAAGGCCGCGGCCTATGTCGACGCGTTCATGCAGAACGTGCACTGGGCGCGCGTCGCCGAGCGTCTGGCCACCGTGCAGCGGTAGTGCCTTTCCATCAACTAATCGCAGCGGAGGTTGTCATGCAGTGGATTACGCGCGAGCGCCCCAAGATCGATCGCATTGCCTGTCCCTGGCTGATCGCCCGCTTCATCGATGAGACGCCGGAGTTCCTCTATGTACCGTCGGGCGATGTGGTGCGCATCGCCAACGAACGTGGTGCGATTCCGTACGACATCCCTGGTGTGGAGCTTACGCATGTCGGCGAGCTGTGCAGCTTCGACGCCTTCCTCAACAAGTACCGCCTCGGCCAGGACGCCGCGCTGCAGCAGTTGGCCCGCATCGTGCGCGGCGCGGATACGTCGCGGCTGGACCTGACGCCGCAGTCCAGCGGGCTGTATGCCATCTCGCTCGGACTCTCGCAGGTGTATGCCGACGACCACGAGATGCTGGAGCACGGGCTGGTGATGTACGACGCCCTCTATGCGTGGTGCCAACGCTGCCAGGCCGAGACGCACAAGTGGCCTCCCAAGATGCCGGCCTGAACCGGCCAAGGAGACGAGCGATGAAGCGGACCCTGCTGATGCCTTGGCTGCTGTTGTTGGCCATGCCGGCGACAGGAGAAACGATCCTGTTCACCCAGGACAAGCCTGGCGCATTGCCTGCGGGATGGGTGGCTGGCGTCACCGGCCACGGCACGCCCAGATGGACCGTTGAGGCGGACGCTGCCGGCACCAACGTGCTCAAGCAGTCTGGCTCCGGCGATTTCCCGTGGTGCGTGAAACAGGGTACCGCCGTCGCCGACGGGTTCGTCGAGGTGAAGTTCAAGCCTGTCGCTGGTCATGAAGATCAGGCCGGGGGCGTCGTCTGGCGCTGGAAGGACGGCAACGATTACTACGTCGCGCGCGCGAACGCGCTGGAGAACAACGTCTCGCTGTACTACACGACGGGTGGTCACCGGCACACGCTTCGCTACCAGGATGCGCCGGTTGCCGCGCAGGCCTGGCATACGTTGCGGGTGGAATTCGCGGGCGATCGCATTCAGGTATCGCTGGATGGCAAGCGCTACATCGACGTGACGGACGATCACATCCGCGGTACCGGCGCGGTTGGGGTCTGGACCAAGGCCGACAGCGTGACCCTGTTCGACGCGTTCTCGTACGGCACCACCGCGAAGTAATACAGAGAGGAGAAAGAAGTGAATTTCAAGTCGGAAGTGGGCGGGACCAAAGGCCGGTTGCCATGCGCAATTGTCTGGGCTGGAATCGCGATGCTATGTACCACCACTTCGGTGCTGGCCGATGAAGGTTTCAAGCACCTGAGCGGTGCTGAACTCAAGAAGGCGATCGTTGGCAAGACCATCACTGATGGCACCCACTGGTCGGACAAGTTCAAGCCCGACGGCACGGTCGAATCCGTCATGCACGGACAGGTCCTAGGCGGCCGCTGGCGCGTGCGGGGCGGCGAGTTGTGCATTGCCGATTCCAACGGCAAGGGCAAGCCCCAGGCCGAGGATTGCTTCGAAGTCTGGCGCCATGGCCACGCAATCGAATATCGGCGCAATGGAAACGGCTTTGCGCAGGGGGATTTGGTCAACAGATGACGTATCGGAGCCCACCATGTCGAATGACGCCCAGCAGCTCGCTGCAATCGTTCTCGCCTGTTCATTAGCCTTCGCGATCGCCGGCTGCAAGAAGAACCCGTTTGGCGAGCGCAGCAGCGAGGTCGTCGGTATTGCGCAAGTCCCGGCGCCAGTCAAAGCGACGATTGATCGGCAGGCGGGCGGGCGGGCGATCGGCGAAATCGAGAAGCAGACGCAGAACGGCCGGGTCCGCTACGAGGTCACGCTCGGCAGTGGAAGCGACAAGTCCACCGTGCTCATCGGCCAAGACGGTCAGCAAATCGCCGACGAAGACGATGACTGAGGCTGTACATCACGGCCTGGCATCTGCCGTGGCCGCCACCCGGGGCCGGCTCACACGCTGGCTTCTGCCGTCGGGCGTTGATGCAGGTGCCTGGTTCATCCTTGTCGGCCGGGCACTGCGCGGTTTTTGCGACGGCTACATCGCCGTGCTGTTGCCGGCATACCTGCTGGCGCTCGGGCTCACCCAGTGGGCCGTCGGGCTCGTTAGCAGCGCCACGCTGATCGGCTCGGCGCTGGCAACGATTCTGGTCGGCATGCTCGGCAGTCGCTTTGCGCCGCGCCGCCTCCTGATGCTGGCGGCCGCCTTGATGGCGGCGACCGGCGTGGGCTTTGCCGGGCTCTCCGATCTCTGGCCGCTGCTGGCCATCGCCTTTGTCGGCACGCTCAACCCCAGTTCAGGCGATGTCAGTGTGTTCCTCCCGCTGGAGCAGGCGCGTCTGGCGGAATCGGCTTTGCCCGATGCCCGTACCGCGCTCTTCGCCCGCTACAGCCTGATCGGGGCGTTTTCCGCCGCCATCGGTGCCTTGGCCGCAGCCCTGCCTGGCTGGCTCGCTACGCATAGCGGCCTGTCTTTCCTGGCGGCGATGCGAGCGATGTTCTTCGTCTACGCATTGATCGGTGTCGCACTCTGGGTGCTCTATGCGCGTCTGCCTCTGCATCAGCCGCAATCAGGCGGGGCTGCAACTCCACTGGGGCCTTCGCGCGGCATCGTGATCCGGCTGGCGCTGCTTTTCAGCGTGGATGCGTTTGCGGGCGGCCTGGTGGTCAACGCACTGCTATCGCTGTGGCTGATGCAGCGTTTTGGCCTTTCGCCCGGGGCCGCAGGCCAGTTCTTCTTCTTTGCGGGGCTGCTGACGACGGCGTCCCAGCTCGTCGCCGTGCCCCTCGCGCGCAAGATCGGCTTGCTCAACACGATGGTGTTCACGCATATCCCGTCCAGCCTCTGCCTGATCGCGGCGGCGTTCGCGCCGTCGCTGGCCTTGACCCTGGGGCTGCTGCTCGTGCGCAGCGCGCTCTCCCAAATGGATGTGCCGACCCGAACGGCCTACGTGATGGCGGTGGTGACGCCGCCCGAGCGCACCGCCGCGGCAAGCCTGACCTCGGTTCCCAGAAGCCTGGCCGCTGCCATCAGCCCGACACTGGCCAGCGCGATGCTCGCCGCCGGCTGGATTGGCGCACCGTTGGTGGCCTGCGGCGTCCTGAAAATTGTCTACGACCTCGCCATCCTGCGCGGATTTCGGCGCGTCGAACCGCTCAACTGACCGAGGCGTTTCCCCGTCCCCCCCCCAACCCTTGGAGTATGAAATGGCTTTGCGAACACCGATTGCTCTTGCCCTGGCTGCAACCGTCAGCGTCTGTGCCATCGCCCACGCGGCGTCGCCCGCGCAGCGAGCCGCCCTGGATACCGCTCGCATCGAACAGGTCACCGGCCTGAAGGGCAGCTTCTCCGAGCGGGAGAACGTCTTCAAGGTGTCGAAGCCGCGCAACGATGTCCCCATCCAAGTGGACGGCGTGGCCATGCCGCCCTTCATGGGACTGACCTCCTGGGCGGCGTTCACGCCAGCCCATGACGGCCACGCCATGCTGATGGGCGACACCGTGCTCTTCGAGGATGAGGTGAACCCGGCCATGAGCGCGGCACTCGACGCCGGGCTGGAGGTCACGGCACTGCACAACCACTTCTTCTTCGACCGGCCTCGGGTGTATTTCATGCATATCGGCGGCATGGGCGACCCGGCCGAACTCGCCGCTGGCGTAAAGAAGGTCTACGACAAAATCGCCGAGATTCGTGCGGCGAACCCAGCTCCCGGGACGGCGTTTCCCGGCAAGATCGCCAGCGAGAACAAGATCACGCCGGCGCCCTTGGACGCCATTTTTGGGACGAAGGGGCAAGCCAGCAATGGCATGTTCAAGGTCGTGATCGGTGCCAAGGGCACCATGCACGGTGTGTCCTTCGGCAATGAAATGGGGCTGAACACCTGGGCCGCGTTTGCCGGCACCGATGACGAGGCCGTGGTGGATGGTGACTTCGCGATGCGCGAAGACGAGCTGCAGCCCGTGCTGAAGTCGATGCGGGCCGATGGCATCAACATCGTGGCCATTCACCAGCACATGACGCACGAGCAGCCGCGCTACATGTTCCTGCACTACTGGGGCAAGGGCAAAGCGGTCGACCTGGCAAAGGGCGTGAAGAAAGCCCTGGACGCGCAGGCCAGCGTGCACAAATCAGTGATGCGGTGAGCGCGGGCCAGCATGTCCGGTCCCCGCGCTTGTCTGCGGTCCTCAAAACTTTGAGAGCCATGCACACCCGATCGCCGATACTCGAAGGCTGCACGTCATTCAGGTGCGTACTCGCACTTGCCACCCTCGCACTCGGTTTGGCACTTACCGTCAGTGCGGCAACGCAAAGGCCGGCCGGGACACTGCCGTTGCGACATGTGGGCGACTATCCGTTACCTGGCGCCACGACGCGCTGGGACTACCTCAGCTTGGACCCGACCAGGTCGCGGCTGTTTGTCGCCCACCTCGGGGATAGCGCGGTGGTTGTCGTGGACACCAAAACCAAAGGGGTGCTGGCCACGATCAGCAACATCCGTCATGTCCATGGCACGTTGGCCGTTCCGGAGCTCGACCGTGTGTATGCCTCCGCGACGGGGACCGACGAAATCGTGGCAATCGACGCCGCGACGCTGAGAATCGTCGCCCGTATTCCGGGAGGCATCTATCCTGACGGCGTCGCCTACGCCCCGGAACTCGGCAAGCTGTATGTTTCCGATGAGACCGGTAACACGGAAACGGTAATTGATGCCCGCACCAGCCAGCGAATAACGACGATCGCGCTGGGCGGCGCCGTTGGGAACACGCAGTATGACCCGGTTTCGAAGCACATCCTCGTCAACGTCCAGGGACGGGGGATCTTGGCCGAGATCGACCCGCGCACCGATCAAGTCGTGGATCGCATCCCATTGCCCGGTGCCGAAGGAAACCATGGGCTGCTGATCGTGCCCAAGCTGCGACTGGCGTTTATCGCGTGCGAGGGCGACAGTCGCTTGCTGGTGTTGAGCCTGAACACCAGACAGGTGGTTGCAAGCTTCGGGGTTGGACAGACGCCCGACGTCGTGGCCTACGACGCGGCGCTCGGATGGTTGTATGTCGCTAGCGAATCCGGCGTCTTGACGATCTTTAAGGGGTCGTCTCAGAAAACGGAAAATAAAGCACGCTAAGCGTGCGTGGAGGCTGGCACCCAGCGGTACAGCGTCGGAATGGACACGCCGAGGTTCTTGGCCACGTCCTTGGGCGGCACCCCGCTGGCCAGCAGCTTCTTGGCCGACTCGATCTTGCTGTCGGTCATCTTCGGCTTGCGGCCGCCTTTGCGGCCGAGCTGCTTGGCGACTTCCAGCCCGGCGCGGGTGCGCTCGACGGTCAGCTCGCGCTCCATTTCGGCAAGGCTCGCCATGACGTGGAAGAAGAACCGCCCGGATGGTGTGCCGGTGTCGATGGAGTCGGTGAGGCTCCTGAACTGGACACCGTGCTTGTGCAGATCGCCGACCAGATCGACCAGTTGCTTGACCGACCGGCCCAGCCGGTCGAGCTTCCAGACGACCAAAGTATCGCCTTCGCGCAGCATTTCGAGCGTCTTGGCCAAGCCAGGCCGGTCTGCCCGCGTGCCACTCACCTTGTCCTCGAAGACCTTTTTACATCCGGCCTTGCTCAAGGCTTCGCGTTGCAGCTCCAGGTTCTGATCCTGCGTCGAGACGCGCGCATAGCCAATCAACATGGCTTGTCTCGCGCCCGGTCGATGCGTTCCTGCATCGCCTGCATCACTTCTTCGTGGGTGTACGATCTGGCGTTGGCGTCGGTGGCTTGCCGCAGGGCTTCCTCAACCTCGCGCGTCATCCGCTCGTAATCCTCCGGCCACAGCGCTTGCTCCATGCGCAGCGACGCCTGACCCAGCAGGTGCAGCAGGCTGAACAGCCGCATGTCGTTGGTGGCGACGATGCGCTCCCGAATCTGCTCCTGAATAGCTTCGCTAGCCCGATGCGCTTGTGGTGTGGCAGTCCCCTCGTAGTCAGCGGGGAATTCCGCTTCCTCGGCAATCCTTGCCCAGGCGCTGGCCAGCGCCTCGATGGTTGACGTGCTCATTTCCGCCGCTCCTGTGCTCTTTGGCGAATCAACCGGCCAAGGGGCCTCGACGCGAAAACCAGCAGCATCACGCCTATCGGATACCAGGTCGAGAAGACCACCAAGGCATCGAAGGCTGGCCGTCCGGTGTTGGTAGGCAGTACGGCGGTCACAGCCATCAACCCGCCGACCGTCCAGATGATGCGCCACACGTAGGGCATCACGCGGGGCACGTAGCCGTCATCGAAAGCGGTCTGGTAGTAGCGGCGCAGGCCGCGCTCGGCAAGCGCCTGGCGCTGCCGCTCCGACAGCGCATCCGTCCGGCCATACCAGCGCCGGAATGGTGGACAGCGCAGCAGCAAAGGGGTGAAGAGGATCATCACCGCCACGATCGCGACACCCCACGCCATGACGGCGCCGGCATCGGGCCGCTTGGCGTTCTCGATCACGGGCGCGAAGACGCCCGGAGCACCGATCATCCAGAACAGCGCAATGTGCTGATGGAAGGAGAGCTTCATTTGCTCATCCACTTGCGCAGCAGGCGCTTTTTCAGGGAGGCGCGTTCTTGCGGGTTGCGTCCCTTGTGATTGGCGATGCGATCCGCCGTGGCGGCCTGGCGCTTGACGGGCCAGTAGGAGCGGCCATCCTTGCCCATCGACCAGACGCTGCTGGCCTGGTTTTCCAGCAGGGGCAGATGGGCGCTCAGGGCTTCGGGCGACGCGCTGGTCAGCGCCGTGCGCTCACGGGTGCGCCAGCGCTGATGCCAGAGCTTCTTGTCCTCGCGCTCGCTGCCGCAGGTCGTGTGCCCGACGATGGGTGTTTTGCGGCGGCTGCGGCTCATAACGTAGTGGTCTCCAAGAACATTCAGGACTGATCCCAGGCGTCGATGGTCAAGACCTGATCGGCAGGACAGGCGGCTACGCGGTCGGGAACTGGATGGTGTTCAGTCTCATGCCGACCCCATTCGATTGATCGCGTCGCTTGCGGCACGCTGCGACGCAAGGAGGTTTGCGACCTGGTTTAGCAGCCGTGTCCGCTGCATGTCTGTTACCTATCTCCCCGACCGCTCATTGGACCAACTCCAGAGATTGGGCTCTATCGCTCAGCCAATACGAAACCGGCATTGGCTGATGCCACAACCGAGACGAACACAAATGGCTCGGTACCTGTATTTCGCGCCCCGTGCACTTGGCCCGGTCTTGCCACGGCTATCTCACCTTCCCTGAGGGCACGAACAATCCCATTGCCCTGAAAGTAATCAGCCATTCCCGACAAAACAGTCCACGTGTCTTGGCCGTGAGGATGAATGTGAGCCGCAATTTCCTGCCCGGGATGGACATGCCAAACCACGATAATTGAGTCTCGGGTTTCAAGCACAACGGAACGAATAGGCTCGCCTTCGGACGGCTGAACATACTCGGCTACAGAAAATATTCTCGATTCAACAGTCATCGGAGATCCCTCTTTCACAGTGCCCCCAGACAGGCTGGATATGAGTTCTAACTCGAATTTGAACGGGAGGCTGGTCGTGCGGTCGTGCAGTTGCCGATGAGCGTGTCGGCTGCTGCCTCCTTGCCCACCAGCGAACTCACGTCCGTTGCGGCCATCCAGAAGGTCTTGCCCGAGCGCGGCTCATAGGTCGCGGGATCGAACACGCCAGAGGGGCCGAACATCGGCGGCTTGATTGGTCATGGCTCCATGCCTTTGTCGTTACGGTCTTCATCGTCGGCATCCTGACGCACGGCGGGCAATTGCTGGAGCAACGCCGGCAGCCATTCCTGTACCGTCTCCCACACCACATCGAGGTTGATGTCGAAATAGCCGTGAGCCATGCGATTACGCATATTGCGCATGCTGCGCCACGGCACGTCGGCATGCGCCTGGGTGAACTCGACGTAGCCATCCATCACCTTTGTGGCCGCCTCGCCGATGACGATCAGGCTCATGATGACGGCCTGCTGGGTGCGCTTGTCGGCCAAGAAGTCGTCCTTGGCCATCCCTTCCACGAAGCTGCGCGCATCGGTTGCGGCCTGCTGAATGTGGTCGAGGTAATCGGGCAGGCGGTTCTCGCTCATATCGGTTGCGCCTCCGCGAGCACCTTGGCCCGGAACTTCGGCGGCAGGTCGCCGGGAGTCAGCAGATCGACGTCAACGCCGAGCAGCGATTTCAGTTCTTCTTCCAAATCGCCCAAGTCCAACAACGTGGCACCGGGCAGCGCATCGACCAACAGGTCGAGGTCGCTGCCATCCCGGTCGGTGCCATGCAGCACCGAGCCGAAGACGCGCGGGTTCGCGGCGCGAAAGCGGCCTACCGCTTCACGCACTGCGCTTCGCTTCATGTCAAGCACAACAGACGGTCGCATGCGCATCCTTTCTTATCGAAACTCGTTGAGATGATATGCAATCAAGAATAGAATTTCAAGAACTATTTTCGAGAATCGCAATGCCTTGATTCCCGTGCCGCGCCTGTGAATTTCACCCGCTCGACGAGCGCAACACCGACGCCGCCTACGCCAAGAACCGGCGAATCGACCTCAAACTCACGAACCGCTGAGCGACGCGTCACCGCGCTGCTGCGCCAGCCAGTCGCGCGGGGCGCAGCCCATGCGCACGCGGAAGGCGCGCGCCAACGCGTTCGGGCTGCCGTAGCCGACGCGGTCGGCCACCACCGCCACCGGACGCCCCTGCTTGAGCAGGGTGCAACTGACGTTCATCCGCCAGTCGGCCAGATAGTCGCCCGGCGTGACGCCCACCGCGTCTTTGAACGCGGCGGCGAAGCGCGCGCGTGACATGCCCGCCTGCGCCGCCAGCGCCTCGAGCGACCACGCGGTCTGCGGCGCATCGTGCATGGCGGTTATGGCGCGCGCGAGTTTCGGGTCGGCCAGTCCCGCCAGCAGTCCGGTGGCGCCAAGCCGCCCATCCATCAGATAACGCAGCAACTGGATCAGTAGCAACTCGCACAAGCGGTCGATGGCGGCCTGCCGACCGCACTGGTCGCGCTCGGCTTCGGCAAACAGCAGCTCTAGCGTCGGCCCGAGGCCGGGCAAGTCCGCCAGCGGAATCAGCAGCATCGACGGCAAGGCCATGGCCAACGGATTGCCCGTCGAAGCGCCCAGATCGACCTCCGCACACAACAGCTCAGCGGTATCGCCGGGGGCGGCGACAAAACGATGCGACGCCACGCGCGGATAAAACAGCAGGCTCGGCTCGGTAACCAGCAGATCTTCATGCACGGGCGAACGCGCCGTAATCGGGCCGCGCCGCACCAGATGGATATAGCCATGCGGCGCCGCGTAATGATGCTGCTCACAGAAGGCGCCGCTGTGAAAAACGCGCGCCGAAAGCGAGTAGTGCCGGAGCAAGCCGGCCAGTCGATCCGCCATTCCACTCTCCATATAAGACGATAGGTTACGTATTTGATACTTTACGTGCCATATCGTACCAAACAAAGGGCGATCATGCCCACTTGCTCTTGCACCTCACCCACTACGGAGATAGACATGACCCAAATCGCCCCCCTGACCATCGACACCGCTGACGCCGCTACCGCTGCCACACTCAAGGCCGTCAAAGCCAAGCTCGGCATGGTGCCGAACCTGCTCGCCACGCTGGCCCACGCGCCGGCAGCGCTCAACGGCTACCTCGGCCTGTCCGAAACGCTGGGCACCGGCCGCCTGAGTGCCACCCAGCGCGAGATCGTTGCGCTGGCTGCCGGTCAAGCCAATCGCTGCCAGTACTGCCTGAGCGCACACACCCTGATCGGCAAAGGTGCCGGACTGTCGGCAGAGGCCATCGCCGCGGCCCGCACCGGCCAGGCGGCCAACGCACTTGACGATGCAATTGCCGGCTTTGCCCGCGCGCTGGTCGAGCAACGCGGCGTGGTGTCGGCCGACGCCATGGCCAACTACCGCCGCGCGGGGCTCGACGACGGCCTGATACTGGAAGTGATCGCCAACATCGCGCTGAACACGCTCACCAACTACACCAACCACATCGCCGACACCACGGTGGATTTCCCCGTGGTCGCCGTCTGATCTCCATAGGCATATAAGGAGAACACAACGAAAATCGCACTCACCGGCGCTCTGCTCGCCAGCGCCCTCGTCCTGCCACTGGCCGTCACGGCCGGCGACTTTTCGCCCTATGTGGACAGCCAGGGCGGCATCAGCCGCCCCACAGACTTCCGCACAAACTTCGTCCACCTGGGCTCATATGCGGTGTTGGACGAAAAATCCGCCTCTCGCGGCCTGCACGATGTGTACACCGAAAAGGCCTCGGCCGAGCACTACCGCAAGACCGGCAAGTTCTTGGACGGCGCCACGCTGGTGAAAGAGATCCGCAAGCTCGAAACCAGCGCCATGACCACTGGCAACCCTGTGGTCTGGGGTTCCGATGCGGCCGTGTGGTTCGTGATGGTCAAGGACGCCAAAGGCCGTTTCGCCAGCAACCCCTTGTGGGGCGACGGCTGGGGCTGGGCGCTGTTCAAGGCCGACGCCCCCGCCAAGAATGTCGCCGTCAGCTACGAAGCCGACTGCATGGGCTGCCATGTGCCGGCGGCCAAGACCGACCGCGTATTCATCCAGGGCTATCCGACACTGACCCAGCACTGACTTGCTGCCGGGTTACGCTTCGCGCAGGATGGCACCTCCGTCCTGCGCGAGCCACCCTTTCCGGAAGCGCGCCATGCCGACACTCGACGCCTTTCTGACCGACGTCCGCGCCTGCACGCGCTGCGCACCGCATCTGCCACACGGCGTGCAGCCGGTCTTCCAGTTTCACCCGAGTGCGCCCATCCTCATCGCCGGCCAAGCACCGGGGGCCCGGGTCCATGCCTCAGGCGTGCCCTTCGACGACGCCAGCGGCGCGCGTCTGCGCGCCTGGCTGGGCGTGGACCGCGACACCTTCTACGACCCTACCCGCATCGCCATTCTGCCCATGGGCTTCTGTTATCCGGGCACCGGCAAAAGCGGTGACCTGCCGCTACGCCCGGAGTGCGCCCCCCGCCTGGCGCGAAGCCTTCATGCAGCGTTTCGAGCGCCTGTCGCTGGTCATCGTGCTGGGCAGCTACGCCATGGACTACCACCTCGGTACTGGCAAGACGCCGCTCACCCGGGTGGTCGAAGCCTGGCGCGAGCACTGGCCGCAAGCGTTCCCCCTGCCTCACCCTAGCCCGCGCAACAATCGCTGGCTGGTGCGCAACCCCTGGTTCCAACAAGACGTGCTGCCCGCGCTGCAAGCACGCGTCCAGGCAGTCCTCACCGCCAACCCCAAGGAAACCCCATGACCGACGACACCGCCGCCATTACCGAGCTGCTGCACAAGTACTACGACACCCTGGCCTGGGCGAACGGAGACAGGCACCGGCTTTGGAGCGATGAACGACGGCTTCAGGTGCGGTAGCTGACGCCTGGGACCTCAATCACCGTATGACCGGGTCGAAAGCGGTCCTTTCTCTGACAACATCGCCCTAGCCCGCACTCAACCCCCACAACACATCCAGCACATGTTGCGTAGGCCGCTCGACGTCCCCACCACGGTGGGCAATACCAAGTTGACGCCACAATAAGGGCTGTAATGGCCGCATGACGATCCTGGTATCGGGCAATGGCGTGGAGGCTTCATGCGGCAACAACGTCGCACCATAACCGGCCGCCACTAGGCTTTTGATCGCATCGTTGTAGTTCAGTTGAATACGCGGCGTGGGCTGCCGTCCATCACTGGCGAACCACTCCGAGGTCAAGCGCGAAAGCCGAGTAGTTTTGTCATTCAGAATTAATGGCTGGGCGGCCAGCCAACCGGGGGTCACAACATCCGGGCATTCCCAGCGAGCCGGCAAGAAGGCCATGACCGGGTCCCGCCGCCATGGCTCGATCCGCAATTCCTTCACCGGGGTCTGTGGCAGCGCGACCAGACCGATCTCCAAAGAGCCCTCGGCAAGCTTCTTCAAAGTTTCCTGCGACGTGAGCACCGCGACCTGCACATCGATAGCGGGATGGCGTTGGCCCAACGTCTCCAAAGCTTGCGGCATCAACTGTGCGATGGCCCCTGTGGAGGCACCCAGCCGCACACGCCCGGCCAAGCCCTGCACCTGACGCTCCACGTCCTCAAGCGCCTGCTCCGCATCCGCCAACAGGCGCCGCGCGCGCTCCACCAGCGTTTCTCCAATCGCCGAAGGCTGAATGCGCCCACGTGTGCGCGACAACAGCTTTCCGCCAACCCGCGACTCCAGGTCGGCAATATGCAAACTGACCGTGGGTGGCGCGAGGTGCAGCACACGGGCCGCCTCGGCAAACGAACCCGGGGTCATGCCAAGATGAGGCCAGTTCGCTATCATAAGCCTTCAAGTAATGAAGGCGGCGCGAATCATACGTTTCAGTAATTAAGGATCACGGCGCTTTCGTCCGCTGGCCAACGCGTCCTGGTGTTGCCTTCTTCAACTCGCTCACCAGCCGGCGCGTTGTTTCCGCTTCGGTTTCGGCGCGCTCAGCCCGCCGTAGCGCCTCCTCCAGCAACGACTGGGTCTGCACCAGTTCTTCGGCCGTTTCACGCTGCCGCGTGGCGGCTCCCTCCGCCTGCTGCCGCACTGCGCCCAGTTCCATGCGCAACGTGCCGATCGCATTGGCATGTGTCACGGCGCTTTCTTGCATCGCGGTACGCGCGGCCACAACCTGCGCACGTAGCTCATCGGCCAGCTTGTCGCTTTTCTGACGGGCGGTGCGCTCCTGGTCGATCTCGCGCAACGCACGTTTCTCGTGGCTGGCGGCACGCTCTTCTGCTGCATCCGCGCGGGCCCGCTCACGATCGAGCTGCGCGCCAAATTCAACCCGAGCCTGTGTGAGCTGCTGTGCCGCCTCGTCCAACTGCCGGCGGGTCTCCTGCAGACGCGCTTCGGTTGCTGCGTGGCCCTGGCGCTCAGCAGACAGCATTTCTTGAAGCGCGGCAAGCTGCCCGCGCACCGAGTCCAGCTGTGCCTGAATGACCGCGGTCGCTTGTCGCGCGGTTTCGCTTTCCGCAGTGGCTTGGTCGCGCGCGGCTTCGGCGGCGTGCGCCTGGTGGCGCGCTTCGGCCCGCAGTGCGGCCAGTTCGGTGGCCGCCGCGGACGAGGCCGCTTGCCAGATGGCCAACACTGCCTCGGCGGCAACCTGCTTCAAGGCCTCGGGGAGATCTGGGTGGTCGATCGTCACCCGTGTTTTGTCGCGCAGGTCCTGCCAGAACCGGTTCAGCACGTGGGAAGGTGTGCTCATGCTGCCCTTGCGCACCAGACTGTAGAGCTTGTTGGCCGTCGGTGTGACGCCATAGCGGAAAAACAGCAGCGCGCAGACTTCGCGGTACAGCTCCCGCGTCTCGGTGAAACGGCCGCGCAGCGCCGCGATATCGGCCTGCAGCGCTTGGTCTTCGGCGGTGGATGCGGGGTCAAGCGTCATGACGGGCCTGGATTTCAGTTCGAATGAGTCAATAATATGCCGTAAACCGCGTGATTTCATAATTTCAAGTACAAACTTGAGACATAAGTACGCTTCTGTCTAGACTATACTGCGCACTGGCCCCGCACAATACGCCTCGCCCGAGGTGACCTCGCAGGCGGTTGATTGTCCTACGTTGAATCACTATGATTGGTTTCTAATCGACATGATTGGATGACGCCGAACCTCATGAATCTCTCCGATATGCCCTCCACCGGTACCGGCTGGGATCGCCTTGAAGCCGCCTTCAAGGAGGAGCGTCCCCTGCAGCCGATCCGCAAGATCGTCGTCAAAGGCTCGGTCGACATGGTGTTCCGGCGCGCGGACACGCCAACGCTGGTCGTTGCCGGCGAAACGGCGGATGCGGTGACCTCGGTCCGGACCGCCTACAAAGGCGACAAACTGGTGATCGAGCGCGAAGGCGTGTCGATCCGCTTCGGCAGCAGCCACATGACCTTCCACGGCACGGTCGGCTCGGTGGTCTTGGGCGACATCGTGAACGGCAAGCCCACCGGGCCGGCCATTTCCCTGCACCAGCCGCGCGCGGTGGTCGGCATCGCGCTGCCCGAGTTCCCGGCGATCAAGATCAAGGGCAGCGGCGATGTCACCTTGCTCGATCTGCAGCAAGACGCCTTGGACCTGGAAATCCCGGGTTCGGGCGATATCACCGCCAGCGGCCACGTCGCCCGCTTGCACGTGCAGGTCGTGGGCTCTGGCGATGTCGATGCCAGTGCGCTGATCGCCGAGTCGGCCGACCTGTCGGTGGCGGGTTCCGGCGACATTGACGCCTTCGTGCGGACCGAGGTGCGCGCCCGCGTGGCCGGCTCGGGTGACATCGTCGTGCGGGGCAACCCGCTGCGCTGGGACGACCACGTGGCTGGCTCCGGCACGATCAAGTTTCGTTGACGGCGGCAGGCCCAGCACTCCGCTGCATTGACCCGATTTCAGGAGGACGCCATGTCCAAAGCCGAAACCCGCGTATTGACCGCACATGTCCCAGTGCCGCTGGCCGAGAAGGTGGACCAGTTGGCCGACCGCCTCGAACGCTCGCGCGGCTGGATCATGAAACAGGCACTGTCGGCCTGGATCGCCCAGGAAGAGGAGCGCGACCGCCTCACCCGCGAGGCGCTGGCCGACGTGGACGCCGGCCGCGTCATTGGCCACCAGGCCGTGCAGGCCTGGGCGGACAGCCTGGGTGCCGGTGAGCCGGTGCCGCGCTGATGGAACTGCAGTGGACCAGCAAGGCGCAGGAAGACCTCACGCGCCTGTATGAGTTTCTCGCGCCGGTGAACAGGCCGGCCGCCGCGCGCGCGGTGCAGGCTTTGGTCAAGGCGCCAGAAATCCTGCTGACCAACCCGCGCGTGGGCGAGCAACTGTTCCAGTTCGAACCGCGCGAAGTGCGGCGCATGCTCGTCGGCCAGTATGAAATGCGCTACGAGATCCGGGGCGAGAGCATTTACCTGCTGCGGCTGTGGCACACCCGCGAAGACCGATAACAGGGAGCAAGACCATGCTGGAGTACCGACTGACGCCGAACCATGCCGGCGTCGCATTGTGGTGGGATTTCGCGGCGCTGGAGCGCCTGCACGGCTTCATCCACTACGTCGTGCAGGAAAGCGTCTACATCGAGGACAAGGAAGGCTTCGTGCTCGGCTTGGCGTACGACGTGCGCAAAGCCTATTCGGGGCAGCGCAGCGTGGACCAACGCGGCGATACCAAGGACGACCGTTGCCGTATCTACGGCGTCGAAGTCCTGTGGCCCGTACTCCTGACGCAAGTCGGGGTGCTGCGCCAGGCCATGGCCTTCATCCCGACCAACAAGCTGGACCAGTCGATCATGTTCGAGCTGGAGCACGTGGTCGAATCGGCGGTGCGCGCCGCCACGCCGGTGTTGGCCGATGAAGTCATCCACCGCACGCGGTCCGCTGCGAGCGCCACCTATGTCCACCTAGACAGCGTGCTCGATAGCCGCTGCCGGTACTTCATTGCACTGCCGCCCAAACAGCGCCTCAAGATGCTGCCCAAGGTGATGGCGACGTTCGACCCGATGTACGGGATCTTGGCCAAGTCGGATATCACGTTGCGCCCCGATGTCATCCCACCCACCGCCTTCGTCGACAGCGACGAAGACTGGCCGGACTTCGAGTGGTGAAACGCCCGCACGCTAGGACGGCGGCCCTGCATCGATGACCCATCCCGTTCCATCGTTCAACGGTCCCGCGGTGGCCATCGAGCAGTTGCGCATCCCGCCAGCGCTCTCGGGCCTTCACGGCGCCAACCGCGCACGCGAAGCGAGCCGCCAAATCACGGCGGATGACGACCTGGCCGCCGTGGCTGCGTGGCTCGCCCGCTATGCCGGCGTGCCCGGCACGGTCGCCACCTACCGCAAGGAAGCCGAACGCCTGATACTGTGGGCGATTCTCCAGCACGGCAAGCCGCTGTCTTCACTCACCCACGAGGACCTGCTGCTCTACGAGCGCTTCCTGGCCGACCCGCAGCCAGCTTGGCGTTGGGTGATGGCCTCACGCAAGAAGCTGGCGAGAAGCTCGCCCGACTGGCGCCCCTTCGCCGGTCCACTGTCGCCCACGAGCGTGCGGCATGCGATGACGATCCTCAACGCGCTCTTCGCCTGGCTGGTGCAAGCCGGATACCTCGCCGGGAATCCGCTCTCGCTCGCGCGCCGTCGCAGCGCCAAGACAGCCCCGCGCGTGACGCGCTACCTCACGCATGCGCATTGGGACATCGTCAAAGCCACGATCGAAACCCTGCCCGTCGCGACGGAACGCGACCGGCTGCACGCGGCCCGTTGCCGGTGGTTGTTCTCCGTGCTGTATTTGGCCGGCCTGCGCTTAGCGGAAATCGCCTCCACGCGCATGGGCGCCGTGTTCTCTCGCCGGGACGCGGCGGGCGTCGAGCGCTGGTGGATCGAGGTGCACGGCAAAGGCGGCAAGACGCGCCTGGTGCCCGCCACCGATGAACTGATCGCGGAGCTGGCGCGCTATCGGCGCATCTGCGGCCTGCCGCCGTCACCGCAGATCGGCGAAACACGCCCTTTGCTGCTGCCCGTGATCGGCCCGGAAAAGCCGTTATCGCGCGCGGCGATTCACCTGATCGTCAAGGAGGTGTTCAAGCTCGCGGCCGACCGCGTGCGTGCACAGGGTCCCGAGTTTGGCGCGCAGGCTGACGTGCTCGCCAGCGCATCGTCCCACTGGCTGCGCCACACGGCCGGCTCGCACATGTCCGACCAACAGGTGGACCTGCGCTTCGTGCGTGACAACTTCGGCCATGCGTCGCTCGCCACGACGAGTGTCTACCTCCACGCGGAAGATGACGCACGCCACCAGGCAACGCAAGCCAGCCACCGGCTTGGCTGGAACTGAGCGTACCCAATTCTCGATGGCATGCTCCACGCGCGGCGGCTGCCGGCATCACCCACGAAAACGGGCAAATCGCCATGGCAGCCAGCGCATCGAAGGCGCCACCATGAGCTGGCCAACGAAGCGTGGCGACGCCTTCTACGTTGGCTTTCGGGCCGAATGGCTCGGCTAGTCGGCTGGGCTCAGGTGTTCCAGTGGCTCCAATGATTGGCGCATCCGCTCCAGTGCCGCGAGCCAGTCGCCAAGCTCCATCAGCACCGCGTCGACTTGTTCAACCAGTGTCGGTCCATCCGTGCTGTAGGCTAGGCTCGCGTCGTTAATCACGGTATGAGCCATGCCGTGCAGGCGCAGCAGATCGTCGCGCAACCCGTCCGGCGCGCATCGTGCTCGAATCCCATCGAGCAACTCCACCGCATGCAGAATGGTGCGGGTATCGAACGACTGCCGGAGCCCCTGCAATGCTTCGCTGTCGACATCCCCGTAGGGGTCTTGGTCTCAGGCATGGCGAGCCCTGCGGACAGCGCGGGCGGGTCCCGCGAACAACCCATCGCGAATCCAGGCCTCCGGTACGCGCTCTAGGTGCAGCTTGTAGTCACCAAAGCGCTTGATGTTGTGGGTCAGATAAGGACTCAGGAATTCGATGTCGGCGACGTTCACTTTGATGCCCTCGCTGACCATCGTGCGTAGGGCCTGCATCAGGTCTGCGGTGTTCTGGAGGATCACGGCCGAGGCGATCAGGTCGTTGTAGCGCAGGCGTTTCTGCTGCTCCTCGGGCTCGTTTTCCGCGATCACGTCACCACCGAACGAGAACCACTTCGCAAAGCCGTTGTACGACTCGATCTTGTTGGTGGTGGCGGTCACTTCCTGGCGCAGCTCGCGACTGCCGACCCATTCGAGCAGGTACACGGTGCGCACGACGTTGCCCAGTTCTCGCGCGGCCAGGTAGAGGCGGTTCTTGCGGCTCTCCGAGCCCAATCTGCGCAGCAGCAGCGGCGAAGAGATGGTGCCGGCCTGGATCGACAGCGCCACCTGCATCAGGTCCTGCCAGTGAAAAGCGATCAGATCCCAGTCGACCACCGCCGAGAACAACGAATCGATGTGCTTGTATTTGACGCCGGCATCGGGCTTGTACAGATCCAGTTCCTTCCAGTTGCGAATGCGGGGCATCAGATTGATGCCAAGCAAGTGGGTGAAAGCGAAGACCGCCGCCGACTGCCCCTGCGTGTCGGCGTGCACGGTGTCGGCCTCGACGCTCAGGTTGGCCTTGAGCAGCCCTTCGATGACATAGATGGCTTCCCACACACCAGGCGGGATGAAGTGCCGAAACACCGCGATGTAATTGTCGGCCACATGCCGGTAAGCCACGGCGCCCATCTTGTGGTAACGAAAATGATAGCCGGCCAGCAGATTGTTGTCGTAGAAGTCGTATTGGGTACCGTCGGCGGCCACCGTTTTGCCGTCGCCCCAGTGTTTAGGCAAATCCAGGCGCAGGTACAGCTCGATCAGCTCGCGCTGCGCGGTCTCCAGCTTCTCCAGGCTCATGTGCCGCCGGTTGACGAACGACATCATATGGGGGTGACGCGATCGCCCATATGGCGCGCAGCTTGAGTGGGTCCGAGATTGCAACCCATCGCGAAGATCGTCAGCAGATAGCGTTCGGCGGCGTTGCGGATCTTAGGATCGTTGCCGGAGAGCGGCCCGAAGTGCCGGGTGAACTGGGTCCAGTGCTCGATATTGGCCAGCACGTCGAGCAGGTTGCGCGTCGGCATGCGGCGGATCAGCGCCTGCTGCAAGGCAACGGCCGAGGGCGGAGTTTCGCGCGCAGCGGTGCGCTTGAGTAAGGGTTCGCCGTCAGCGCTGATGGTGACGTGCTGGCGCTTGTCCGGAAAACTTTTGTCCAGCGTCTGCGCGGCGTCGGCCAGCCACTGCTTGAGGTGCGCGACGAACTCCTGCGCGTTGGCCGGCAGATCCAGCTTGGCGCAGTACTCTGGCAAGCGCCGCTCGCACTCGCGCCACGGCAACAGGTGGCCCCGGTAGTCGGCAAAGGCGTCTGACCCCACCACGCACAGATCACCCGAGCGCAACTCGTTGACCATGTGGGACAGCACGCACAACTCCAAGTAGCGCCGGTTGGTGGGCGGACCCTCGTGGTGCGCTCGCCGGACCAGCTTGCGCCAGCGCTCGGAGGCAAAACTGAGATCGACTTCAGCAGCGATCCACTCCCGGTGCAGTGATTCGTTTTCCAGCGCGACCTCCAGCCCGGCTAACAACGTGCGTGATTGGCTGGTCGACTCCCACTCCAACACGCGGGCGAGGCGCAACATCACCGAACGGTGGGCGCGGAAGTGCCGCCACAACAGCGGCAGATAGTTGTTGCCGCTGAAAGCCCGCACTTCGGCGCAGCGCTCGCGCAGGGGCTCCAGGTCGCCATTGGGAGCCAACAGCTTGCGCACCTGCGCGCCGATTCGGGCATCGTCACCGCCATCGGCGACGATATCGACGACACCGTCCAGCACGGTGACAAGGCCTTCGAGCTTGGCGCGCTGGCGAGACTGGATGTATTCCAGTTCGTCCTGGGCCCGCTTGTGGATCGCGCCCATACGCCGGATAAACATTTCGGCGAGATCGTCGCGACTGCGCACGCGCATGTGAGCAAGCAAGGCCACGATCAACGTATAGCGCTTCTCAGGCAGCGTTTCCTTGAGGTTGGCTGCGTCCAGGCCCATGGCCTGGTTGGCCAGCGAACGTAGCTTGGTGGCAGGCACGCCTTCCAGGACGCCGGATAGGTCGCCAAAAGAATCCAACCACTCCAGATGCTCGATCAGCAGGTTCAGGTGTTTGCGCGAGGGCCGCCGGGCATGTCGCTTGATGTTGTTGTAGGCGGTCTGCCGGTTGGCGAATTCGCGCGTGAGAAGCTTGTCCAGGCGCTGCCGATCCTCTTCAGAGAGCCGGCGTGCGACCCGCCTGAACATTGCGTTTTGGGTGCGGGCATGGATTTGCTCGACGATGGTGTCGAGCGTTGAGAACGCAGGCAGTTCAACCTGCTGCAAGATCAGCGCATCAATAGTCGCGTTGATAATGTCCACCGGCTGATCCATCGTCTCGGCCGCTTCACGTGCAGCGCGGATGGTGACCTCATTGGCGTCGGTGCCAATGTAGGGTTGCACGCCGAGGAATTGCCGCACGACGACGTAATGCCGGAACAGCGTGGGAGAGACTTTGCGGTCGTAACCGAACGGCGTATCGGGGTCCAACCCCGCGCAAACTCGCACGTGATCGACTACGGCGGTGGGAATCGCATCAAGATAGGGGAAATAGTGCAGTTGCTGGAAGATCTTGAGCAGCACCAAGAGACCTAGGCGCGGACTCTGGCCGCGGGTCGAGCGGGTTGCCCAGTCCAACTCCTCAGCGGTCGGCGTGTAGCAGGCCTGCAGCTCTTTCGTGGAGAAGACCTTTGGGAAACGCGGGTAGGCAGTGCGCTCGACGGTGGCCATACAGGGATCTCCACAATCGCTGAAGGGCCGGCCAGTCTAGCCGACGGCAAAGGCGGAAATCCAGAGGCTCTTTATAACCAAGAGGCATGCATGCAAACTTCTACATAACTGGCGGGCTTATGATAGCGAATTGGCCTTATCTTGGCATGACCCCTTCTAGGCATTCAGCAAGGCGCGCCGGTGTCTCTCTAGATTGATAGCCAAAAAAAGCCTACCCCTTGAAGGAGTAGGCCGGCGCGCACTCACATGTTCAGTCAATCGTCGTGTCTGTCCTCCGAAATGTGAACCGCCATGTCCTGGAGTACCTGGCTGACGTGCTGGTCGGCAATGCCGTAGAAGATGTGCTTGGCTTGGCGCTCGCCGCGCACGAGGCGCGCGCCGCGCAACAGGCGCAGGTGATGGCTGACCAAGGACTGCGACAGGTCTAGCGAGCCAGCAATGTCGCCCACTGCGACCGATCCGCGCATGCACAGCAACAGGATTTTCAATCGCGATTGGTCGCCCAGCAGGCGGAAGGTCTCTGCCAGAACAGCGACGTCACTTTGCGATAGTGCGAGGACATCAGTGGTCGTGCCATGGTTAGAGGTCGAACATTGCACAATAGCGGCGCTGGTGGTTTTGCGGGATGTCATGGATTCAAACCCTCAAGTGAACTGCGAACCGTCTAGCACGGCCTCAATGCTTGTGACCGGGAGCGGAGTGGTCATGGTCATGGTCATGATTGTGCTCACTGTGGTCGTGGCCGCTGTGGTCCTGACGGCCTGTCGTGGGTTGCAGGCTGCAGATGTTCTCGTCAGCCTCCGAGTTCCAGTCGATTCCGACTGTGGCGTGTTCGATGCTGAACTGCTCTCGCAGCACCGCCTCGACGCGCTTGACCACAGCTCGCGCCTCCTCGTCCACGTTGGGTCGAACGTGTAGCGTGGCCATCGTGCGACCGGAAGTGAGTTGCCACACGTGAACATGGCTGACAGCCGCCAGGCCGGGCACAGTGCTCATCAGGCCTTGTTCCACCTTTTCCGGCGAAGCGTCCTCTGGCGCACCCTCCAACAGGATATGGATCGACTTGGCCAGGAGCTTCCAGGCGCTGCGCAGAATCAACGCCGCTACTAGAACCGACAGGATGGGGTCGATCGGAGTCCAGCCGGTGAAGTAGATGACGATCGCTGCAACGATGGCGCCGACAGAGCCGAGCAGGTCACCCATCACGTGGAGGATGGCACCTTTCACATTGACGTGATCGGTTTCGCCGCGGGTCATGATCCACAGCACGAGGACGTTGATCAGTAAGCCGAGCACGGCGACGATCATCATCGGGCCGGCGAGGATGACGGGCGGCGCCTGCAGCCGCTCCCACGCCTCGTAGGCGATCCATGCGACGATCGCGAACAGGGTCACGGCGTTCAGGAAGCCGGCGATGACCTCGAAGCGCAGGTAACCGAATGTGCGTTTGCTGTCGGCTGCGCGGCGACCGAATCGGAAGGCAGCGTAAGCCAGGGCAAGTGCCACGGCGTCGGTCAGCATGTGGCCAGCATCGGCAAGTAGGGCTAGCGAGCCCGACAGCACGCCGCCGACAGCTTCCACGAGCATGAAGCCGAAGATCAGGAAGAAGGAAACCAGAACCTTGCGCTCGTTGGCGCTGGTCACTGTGGGGGTGTGGTCGTGATCATGGTCGTGACCATGATCATGTGCATTGGATTGGGACATGGGCGCCTCTGCTGGTTGAGTGTTTGACTATGGTGAAATATAACACATGAATATGTGTTCATTTGATATATTTTGGCTCACCCTTCTCAGCCTCCGAAGCCATGCGTTGTGATGCCGCAACGAGAAAATGTGCCTATCCTTTCGGCCAGATACGGTGCAGGTCATCCAGAATCAGCTGGTGATGGTGCCTGCCTTGGTCTGCGTGTGTGCGTAAATGAGGGTGATCCGGCGGCAAGCTGGGGTGGTCATGCGCCACGTCAGAAGGGTCGCTGGCCGGCCACAGCCAGAGCGTCAGCGCCACGCCGGCCAAGCCGACCAGGGACATGACAATGAAGGTCGATGGCAAGCCCATGACCGCGCCGAAGCGGCCGGCAAGTGGGTAGCAGATGAGCCAACAGGCGTGCGACAGCGCGAAGTGTGCCGCGAAGATCGCAGGACGGTCCTCGGCATGGGCCGAGCGGCGCAGAAGACGGCCGGATGGCGTTTGCGCCACGCTGTAGCCAAAGCCGATGATCAACCACAGCGGCAGCAACAATGCATAGCTCGGCAGCAGTGCGCCGATCCCCGTGCCCACGACCAGTACGGTAGCGCCGGTGAGCATCGCGGTTCGGTCGGCCACCTTTTCCAGTAAGGATGGCAGAACGAAGGCTGCCACCATCGAACCGCCTCCGAATGCCGCCAGTGCCGACGCCACTTCGACCTCGCCTAGGCCAAAGCGCGCCTTCACGAGAACCACCGTGTTCACGATCACCATGGCGCCCGCCGCCGAGACGGCCAAGCTGATCGCCAGCAGGCCCCGCAGGCGTGGCGTAGCGAGATAGATGCGTGTGCCGCGGGTCGTGCGATCCCAAATGCCGCGGCGCGGTCCGGGAATAGTTGTGGGCAACCGCACGCTGACCACGAGCGCGGCTGAAACGAGGAAACCGAGCACTGTTCCCGCGAACAGGTTGTGAAAGCTGATGACGGTCAGCAGCGCAGCAGCCAGCATCGGGGAAATCAGGCTTTCCAGGTCATAGGCCAGCCGGGACAGCGACAGCGCCTTCGTGTAGTCCTCTTCATCGGGAAGGATGTCCGGGATAGTGGCTTGGAAAGTCGGCGTGAAGCCGGCGGATGCCGCTTGCAGGACAAAGATCAGCAGATAGATCTGCCAGACCTCGGTGACAAATGGCAAACAGATCGCGACAACCGCTCGTACCAGGTCCAGCGCTACGAGTAATGACCGTCGCGGGAACTGGTCGGCGAAGGCCTGTGCCGACGAGTGCGATCACCTGCGCGGTGAACAGGTGGCGGTAGGTGCGGTTCTTTAGGACGGAGAGCATCGAGAGACCTCAGAGCAGTTTGGTTAGTGCCTTCATTTCGGCCAGAACGGAGTCCTCATCATGAGACAGGCAGTGGTCGATGTGGTCATGGATCAGGACGCGCTTGGCCGCTGTGACGGCGCTCTCCACCGCAGCGAGCTGGCGAGCGATGTCCAGGCAGGTTTCTTCTCCTTCGATCATCCCGATGACGTGTCGCAGATGACCCTCGGCGCGCTTGAGCCGTTTCACGAGATCTGGGTGGCTGGTGTGCTTGTGCATCTCTTTCATGCAGCAATCATATCCCCCCCTGGGGGATATGCTCAAGGAGTCTGCATAGCTGTTTGCGCAGTGGATTAGCCCCACCTCGCCTCTCGATGTCTTGCGCCCGACGCCCTCTCTAAGGCGATTGGTGCTCAAAGGAGGTAAGGTTTTCTTTCCCATTCATATGAATAAATATACAATTGTTCATATCTAAGCCAGTAGACAGTGGCTTTTCAACGACAAGCACTTGCTCGGAAAGAGAACACCCAGCCGGGGGTAAGTACTGATGCAACACCGATGGAGAATTGAATGCTTCGCAAAGACATACGCAAGGGATGGATATGGGCGGTATCCACGCTTTGGGCCGGCACCGTGCTAGCCCAGCCAGTAGCCGCCCCTCACGTCCCATCCAGACCAGACAGCCACATGGTCGCCCAATTGTGGGAGTCAGCTTGGCAGCGGCAGCCAGAAGCCGCTGGAGAAGGCGCCTGGCAGCAGGCCGCCCAAGCACGCCAAGAGACGGCCGGTAGTTGGGTGGCAGGTCCGATGGCGCTGGAAGCCTCCACCAAAACTGATCGGTTCAACAACCGCAACGGAAAGCGCGAATATGAAGTCGGGGTGGCTATTCCCCTTTGGATGCCTGGTGAGCGCGCCTCGTCGGCACGCTGGGCGGACGCGGAAAGCCTCGCTCTATCCAGCCGGATGCTGGCCGCCAAGCTACGCACGGCCGGACAGGTTCGCCAGGCATGGTGGGCATGGCAGCGTGCCCAGGCCGAATTGATGGCGGCGCAGGATCGCACCCGCAGCGCGGACGAGTTGGCGCAAGATGTGGCTCGCCGGGTTCGCGCGGGCGACCTGGCGCAAGCCGACAGAAACCAGGCCGATGGCGCCTTGGCGTCGGCTCGTAGTGCCCTGGCCATTGCTCAGGCCGAAGAAGTCACGCAGCGCGAGGCGTTGTTGGCACTGACCGGCATCGAGAGTATCCCGTCGCAGGCCGATTCCGCGCAGCCGGAGCAGTCAGGTGTCCGAGTTCAACCGGCATCGGCACAGCCGTCCGGCGCGTTGTTGGGTAACCACCCTGCGCTGCTGGAACTGCAGCACAAGGCGCTGGCGGCCCGCCGCTCTGCGGAACTGGTGTCCCATCAGAAGTACGCCAACCCCGAACTGACCCTGGCGACCACGCGGGATCGGGGCGGCTACGGCGAACGCTACAACCAGACGATCACGGTGGGTGTGCGCATTCCCTTCGGTACGGGTAGCCGTCATACCGAGCAATTGTCCAGCGCCAATGCGCAGGCACTGGAGGCTGAGTCGGCACTCGCGGCCCAGCGCACCCGGCTACTCTCGGAAATTCGAACTGCCCAATCGCGCGAACTGGCAACCAGCACCCAGATGCAGGCCGCTTCGGAGCGCCAGCGACTAGGGCCTGTTAACACATCCGAAGTCCATCAGCGACAAGGACGAAGCTGATGAAGCCCAGGAACATGAGGTCGAGTTTCTCGAACCGCGAGAAGATGCGGCGATAGCCCTTGAGCCGACGGAACAAGCGCTCGACCTCGTTGCGACGCTTGTACATCTCGCGGTCGTACTCCCAAGGTTCGATCCGAGTCCTCATGGGTGGCACAACCGGAATGAAGCCCAGATCAAGTGCCAGCTGCCGCGTCTCGTTGCCTTCGTAGGCACGGTCCATCAACAAGTGCACTGGTCTGCTGGTCGGCCCAAGACTGCTGAGCAGGCGCCGGCCTTCAGGCGCGTCGTGCGCCTGACCAGGCGAGAGGCAGAACGTCACGGCCGTTCGAGCATCCGCGGCAACCATATGAATCTTGGTGTTCCATCCGCCTCGGGACTTTCCGATGGCTTGTGGGCCGTTTTTTTTAGTGCCCCCGTGCCGTCGGGATGGACCTTGATGCTTGTGGAGTCCAGCGAGACCGCCTCGATCTTGATGCGCACGACCTGCGCGCGCTGTAACTCCTCGAACATGCGATCCAGGACGCCTGCTTTGGTCCAGCGGTTCATACGCGTGTAAATCGTGTGCCAGTTGCCGAAGCGCTTGGGCAGTCCGCGCCACTTGCAGCCATGCTCGGCCACATAGAGGATCGCATTGACCACCTGCAGGTTACTCAGGCTGACGTTGCCACGCTGCTTGGGCAGGCAGTGCTCAATAGTGGCGAATTGTGCGGGCGTGATCTCCATGCCCGAGATTGTCCGATGCAATCGCCACGATCGCCATTAGTGTTAACACGCCCTAGCCCAACAAACGCGCACCTTCTACCAAAAGTCGTTCGCGATGGGCGAGACGGACATGCCGACACGCCTTCGCATCGAGCAGGAGGCCACCGAGGCCGAGCGCGCGGCGCTGCTCGCCAAGGTGGAGCATGCCGCGGCCATCTCGTCCCTGTTGCAGGCTCAAGGCACGCTGCCGCAGCCGACCGAGACTTTCACTGACATCTCCGGCACGCGCTGATCAGCGCGCGCTCAACCATCCTGGAACCTTAGAAATGTCGCAATCCTCTTTCTGGCGTGCTGCTGCCTTGTCCAGCCTCCTGCTTGGCACCAGCGCAACGTGGGCCGGCGACGGCCATGACCATGGCGAAGCCGCTCCTGCCCCCGCAGCGGCCGCGCTTCCGCGCTTTGCCGCAGTTTCCGATGACTTCGAACTGGTGGGTGTGCTGAACGGCCAGCGTCTCACACTCTACCTCGACCATGCTGCCGACAACCGGCCGGTGACCAATGGCGAGCTGACCCTCGAGCTGGGTGGTCGACAGGTAAAGGTCAGCCCACACGGGGTTGGAGAGTTCGAGGCCGATCTGACTGAGCCGCTATCCGATGGCGAGACCTCAATCATGGCCACTGTTACTGCGCAGAGCCAATCGGACCTGTTGACTGGCGTTCTCGATGTTCATAGCGAAGACGCCGAACACGAGCATGCCGTCGCATCCGGCCGTGTGCTCGTACTAGGTGGCGGTGCCGCAGTCCTCGGCGTCGGTGTCCTAGCGTGGGCGCTGCGCAGACGTACACGCACCAACGGTGCACTGCGAGGTGCAGCATGAAGCGCAACTTCCGTTTCCTAATGACGACGGCCATGGCGGCTGCATTGGCTCTGGCTGCTCCCGCGTTCGCTCACGACGGTCACGACCACGGCGACGAAGCGCCGGCTGCGTCTTCCAATGGCCCCCAGCGCCAGCCTGATGGCAGCGTGTTTCTTCCGAAACCGTCACAACGTCAGATCGGTGTACGCACCCAGCTGATCAAGCAGGAGCCCTTGGCCCGCAGCCATGAACTGGCTGGCAAAGTAATCATGGACCCGACGACAGGCGGCAAGGTCCAGGCAATGGTAATGGGCCGGCTGGTGCCCGGGCCGGATGGTCTGCCGCAGATCGGCCAATCCGTGCGCAAGGGCCAGGTGCTGGCTTACATCGAACCGGCCAGCGGTGTGCTGGAGCGCTCAGGCCAGATGGCCCAGGTTGCCGAGCTGCGTGCGGGCCAAGCGCTCGCGCAGAAGCGCCTGGCCCGGCTGCGCGAGCTGTCGGAGACCGTGCCCCGCAAGGAGATCGAAGCAGCCGAAAGCGAAGTAAACAGCCTGACCGAACGCGCCCGCGCCTTGAGCGGGGGCCTCGCCGGCAGGGACGTACTAAAGGCCCCAGTCAGCGGCGTCATCGCATCCAGCCCCGCAGTTGCCGGGCAGGTCGTGGATGCGCGCGAACTGGTGTTTGAGGTGGTCGATCCGACCCAACTGCGCATCGAGGCGCTTGCCTACGATCCGGCAATGGCACAGAACCTGGCCGGTGCTGCACTCGCAGTAGGCGGTCAGAAGGTGCCGCTGAGCTTCGTCGGGGCCGCCAGCAGCCTGCGCGAGCAGGCCCTGCCCATGCTGTTCAAGGGCACCAGCGAAAGCCTCTCGCGCTTGGCGGTCGGTATGCCGGTGGTGGTCTTCGTGCAAGAGGCGACGACGGTACCTGGCTACCGCGTGCCTTCCGGTGCGCTGATGAAGAACCCTGCCAACCAGAACATCGTCTGGGTCAAAGACCAGGCCGAGCGCTTCGAGCCACGTGTCGTGAACATCACTCCTTTGGATGGTGCATCCATCGCTGTCACTTCGGGCCTGGCGGACGGCGACCGCGTGGTTGTCGAGGGCGCGTCCCTGATCAATCAAGTTCGTTGAGGGGCACCATTCCATGTTCAAGTGGCTTCTCGAAAATAGCTTACGAAACCGGCTCCTGGTCATCATCGGGGCGCTGGTGCTGATGGCGTATGGCGCGTTCACCCTGACGCGCACGCCGGTAGATGTCTTTCCCGATCTCAACAAGCCGACCGTCACTCTCATGACGGAGGCTGGCGGCATGGCTGCCGAAGAAGTCGAGCAGCTCATCACGTTCCCGCTCGAAACGGCCATGAACGGCCTGCCCAGCGTCGAAAGCGTGCGCTCGGTCTCCAGCGCCGGGCTTTCCTTCATCTACGTGACATTTGACTGGAAGACAGACATCTTCCGGGCGCGCCAGATGGTCTCCGAACGCCTGACGTCCATGGAGGAAGGGCTAGCCCCGGGCGTGACGCCCACGATGGGGCCAATCAGCTCAGTGATGGGCGAGATCATGCAGATTGCAATCCCCATCGGTGCCAAGCCCTCAGGGCAGAAGAACGCAGCCCCGCCGCTGTCGGCCATGGACACGCGCGAGTACGCGGACTGGGTGTTACGCCCCCGGCTGATGGCCATACCTGGCGTTGCCCAAGTCATCCCGATCGGAGGCGAGGTCCGTCAGTTCCAGGTCCAGCCCAACACCACGCGAATGTCAGAGCTGGGCGTGACTGCGTCCGATCTGGATGCGGCTCTCAAGGGCTTCTCCGCGAACACTTCCGGCGGCTTCCTGGAGATCAATGGCCGCGAGTACCTGATCCGCAACCTGGGCCGCACGTCCCGACTCGACGACCTGCGTAACCTGCCTCTCGCGGTGCGTGCGGGCCAACCCATCCTGATCCACCAGGTCGCCGATGTTCAGTTTGCGCCAGCCATCAAGCGCGGCGATGCGGGCTTCGAGGGCCTGCCAGCCGTGATCCTGGGCATCCAAAAGCAGCCCACGGCCGATACGATTGCACTGACCCGCTCGATCGAGTCAGCGTTAGCGGACATGAAGGGCTCACTGCCGGCTGGCATGGCCGAGCCGCAAGTGACCTTCCGACAAGCCAACTTCATCGAGGCGTCCATCAGCACGCTGCAAGGCAAGCTCATCGGCGCATCGGTCTTCGTGGCGGTGATCCTGTTCTTCTTCCTGGGCACTTTGCGCCCCCTGGTGATCGCGTTGACCGCGATTCCTGCCTCGATCTTCGTGACCGGGCTGGTGTTCCACTATTTCGGCCTGTCAATCAACACCATGACGCTCGGTGGGCTGGCGATCGCCATCGGCGGTCTCGTGGACGATGCTGTGGTCGATGTGGAGAACATCATGCGGCGGCTCAAGGAGAACCGCGCCCGCCACCCTGAGAACCGGCTGACGCCCCTGGTCATCGTTGCCAGGGCCTCGATGGAGGTTCGCTCGGCGATTCTCTACGCCACGATGATCATTGTGCTGGTGTTCCTGCCCCTGTTCGCGCTGCCGGGGATGGAAGGGCGCTTGTTCGTGCCGCTGGGCATCGCTTTCATCGTCTCCACGCTAGCCTCGCTGCTGGTCTCTGTGACGGTCACTCCGGTGCTGTCGTACTACCTGCTGCCCAAGATGAGGACGCTGGACCATGGCGACACTCGGATTCTAGCCTGGCTTAAGGCGCGTTATCAGGGCGGCCTGCAGCGGGTCTTGCAGCGGCCGCGTGCCGCCCTTGGCATGGCCGCTGTGGCTGTCACACTGGCTGTCGCCGCGGTGCCATTCTTCCCGACCACGTTCCTGCCCCCGTTCAATGAAGGAACGTTGCTGGTGGGCCTGCGCCTGAATCCCGGTGTGACGCTGGCCGAATCTTCGGCGCTTGCCCAGCAAGCCGAGCTGCTGGTCGCGCAGGTGCCGGAGGTGCAGCACGTGGGCCGGCGCAGCGGACGGGCCGAGCTGGACGAGCATGCCGAAGGTGTGCATGTCAGTGAACTGGACGTGGGTCTGCTGCCTGCCTCAGAGCTAAAGCGCTCCATGGAGGAGATCACCGCCGACATCCGTTCGCGTCTGGCTCACTTGCCCGGCTCCATCGGCATTGGCCAGCCGATCTCGCACCGCATCGACCACATGTTGTCGGGGGTGCGCTCGCAGATCGCCATCAAGGTGTTCGGCGAGGACCTGGACGTCCTGCGCGGGCAGGCGGATCTGCTGCGCGCCAAGCTGGCCGGAATTCCGGGGCTTGCTGACCTGGAGATCGAAAAGCAGGTCCTTGCGCCGCAGATCAAAATCCGCGTGGATTATGCGGCGGCGGGACGCTACGGCGTGGCCGCACCGCAAATTCTGTCCACGCTACAAAGCCTGGTCGAAGGCGAAAAGATCACCGAGGTCATCGAGGGCAACCGCCGCTTCGCGCTGGTGGTTCGCCTGCCCGAGCAGGCGCGGTCGATTGAGGGCTTGAGCCGCATCCTCATCGACACGCCCATGGGTCGGGTCCCGTTGTCGCGCCTTGCCACCATCGAAGACAGCGACGGCCCCAACCAGGTCAGCCGCGACGATGGCCGTCGGCGCATAGTTTTGTCGGCCAACGCTCAGAGACGGCCGCTGTCCGAAGTAGTGGCCGACATACGCAGCGTCGTCCAAGAAGTGCGCTTGCCCGAAGGCTACTTCATCACGCTGGGCGGCCAGTTCCAGGCACAAGAGGAAGCCTCGCGACTGGTGGGCCTGCTGTCCATCGTCTCCCTGACGCTCATGTTCGTGGTGTTGTACACGCGCTACAAGTCGGTCGCCCTATCGGCGCTCATCATGGTGAACATTCCATTGGCCCTGGTCGGCGCCGTGCTGGGGCTGTGGCTGTCTGGCCAGCCGTTGTCCGTGGCCGCTCTGGTCGGCTTCATCACGCTCGCGGGTATTTCTGTGCGCAACGGCATCCTGAAGGTGAGCCACTACCTCAACCTCATGCGCATGGAGGGCGAGGACTTCGACCAGAAGATGATCGTGCGTGGCTCGCTCGAACGGCTTTCCCCGGTTCTGATGACCGCGCTGGTCACGGCCTTCGCACTGGCCCCGCTGTTGTTCGAGGCGTCACGACCCGGTACTGAGATCCTGCACCCCGTCGCGGTGGTGATCTTCTCGGGGCTGGTCAGCTCCACGCTGCTGGACACCTTCCTTACACCCGCCATGTTCTGGCTGTTCGGCCGCAAGCCTGCCGAACGCCTGCTGGACGACCGCGACGCGGGGGCATTCTGATGCAACGCCTTCTGTCACCCGATTTCAACCACCGTAACCCTATAGGAGCTTTCATGTCTGTTCGATTTCGTTCCCTCACGGCTGGCACCGCCCTCGCCCTGGCATCCGTCACCGCCTTCGCCGCAGGCGACCATGACCACGCGCATGACCACAAGCCGCTGCATGGTGGCGTCGTGACCGAAGTCCGGGACGTGGACTACGAGTTGGTCGTTCAGCCCGCAGCAGCGCAACTCTACCTGCGCGACCACGGCAAGCAGGTCAACGTAAGCAACACCAAAGCCAAGCTCACGCTGTTGACCGGCTCACAAAAGCAGGAGGTGCAACTCACGCCTGCCGCGGACGGAAGCCGCCTCGAAGGCAGCGGGACCTTCGCCGCAGCCAAGGGCACGAAGGCCGTTGTCCAAGTCGAACGTGGGGGCAATACCGCGAGCGCCCGGTTCGTTCTTCCGTAGTGTTCAACGTGATCGTCAGGGAACGAGCTGTAATCTGGCGACCACCTGACAAAAGGCGCGACATAGGCGCTCACTATTTCCTCAAAAACTTTGGAGATGTAAATCATGGAAATGCATTTCGACGTCATTGTTATCGGTGCCGGCCCAGGCGGATACATCGCGGCCATTCGCGCTGCCCAATTAGGCATGAAGGTCGCTTGTGTAGATGCCTGGAAGAACAAGGACGGAAAGCCAGCACCTGGCGGCACCTGCAACAACATCGGTTGTATCCCTTCGAAAGCGCTACTGCAGTCGTCAGAGAACTTTGAACAAGCCAAGCACCACTTTGGCACGCACGGCATCTCCACGGGTGATCTGCGCATGGATGTGACCACGATGTTGGAACGTAAGAATCAGGTCGTGAAGTCCAGCAACGAAGGCATCCTTTATCTGTTCCGCAAAAACAAGGTCCAGTTTTTCAACGGCCTGGCGTCTTTCACCAGGACTGTCGATGGTGGCTTCGAGGTGAGCGTCGCCGCCGATGAGGCTGTTACCTTGGTTGGCAAGCAGATCATCGTTGCCACAGGCTCCAACGTGCGGCCGCTCCCCAACCTACCGTTCGATGAGCGGGTCGTGCTCTCCAACGACGGCGCGCTGGACATCGCGGCTGTGCCTGATCGGTTGGCCGTCATCGGTGCCGGCGTGATCGGCCTGGAGCTGGGCTCCGTTTGGCGCCGCCTGGGGGCGGATGTCACGATCCTCGAAGGCTTGCCCAGCTTCCTGCCAATCGTCGACCAAGCCATCGCCAAGGAGGCGAAGAAGGCGTTCGACAAGCAAGGCCTGAAGATCGAACTAGGTGCGAAGGTTCGCGAAGTCAATGCAACCGAGGCTGGCGTGACTATTCACTACACCGACAGCCAGGGCCAGACGCAGTCCTTGCAGGCAGACAAAGTGATCGTGGCTATCGGCCGTGTGCCGAACACCGAAGGCCTGAATCCGGCCGCCGTGGGACTCCAATTGGATGAGCGCGGCGCCGTACTGGTGGACGATGAATGCCGCACCAGTGTGCCCGGCATCTGGGCCATCGGTGACGTGGTGCGTGGCCCGATGTTGGCGCACAAGGCGGAAGAGGAAGGTGTCGCAGTGGCCGAGCGCATTGCCGGCCAGCACGGTCACGTCGATTTCAATACGATCCCCAACGTCATCTACACCAGCCCGGAGATTGCCTGGGTAGGCCGCACCGAGCAGCAGCTCAAAGAGCAGGGCACCGCCTATCGAATTGGTTCCTTCCCGTTCATGGCCAATGGCCGCGCGCGTGCGCTGGGCGACACGACGGGCCTCGTCAAGGTGATCGCCGATTCTGCCACGGACGAGATACTCGGCGTGCATGTAGTCGGCCCGCAGGCCAGTGAACTGGTGGCCGAGGCCGTGATCGCCATAGCGTTCAAGGCCAGCAGCGAAGACATCGCCCGCATCTGCTTTGCCCATCCGACCCTCTCCGAGACGTTCAAAGAGGCCTCGCTGGCCGTGGACAAGCGCGCGCTCAACTTCTGATTGATCGGAAGCGGCATCCAAACCACCTCACCGAACGCAGCTGCGGGCGGTGGGGCGCATATCGCCATGGAACGTAGGCCACGCTGCAACGGCATGCTATGCCCAACAGTTACTCGTCGTTGTGGTCTTCCGCGATGTGGGTGGCCATATCCAGCAGCACCTGGTTCACGTGCTTGTCCGCCACCTCATAGAAGATCTGTTTGGCCTGGCGCACGCCCTTGACCAGGCGAGCACCGCGCAGCAGCCGCAGGTGGTGGCTCACCAGCGACTGCGAGAGTTCGAGGGTTTCAGCGATATCCCCGACCGAGGATGAGCCCTTCATGCAGCACAGCATGATTCTCAGCCGGGACGGGTCACCCAGGAGGCGGAATGTCTCAGCCAAGATGGTCACGTCATTCTGTGACAGCGATTCCAAATTGGCGCTGGGATCCTTCGGTGGGGTACTGAATGGCTTACTTGTATTCATTTTTAAAATATTTCCTAACCTCGAATGGCTGTTTTCGCCCTTCAGAATTAACAAGGCAGCAGCCGCTTAGGCGCGCGCAGCAAAGAACCAGTGCGAGCCTGGCAGGCAAGGCCTCCGCTCCCCGTGCACCGGGTCATTTCTGAAACCTGACAGCATCCGAAAAAGCGCTTGACCTTCCCACGATGGTAAACCCTAAGCTCCCTCCATGTCGAATTTCAACTATGGGAAGCACACCATGAGCATGGCAACAACGAGTAGTGCTGGCGGCCAAGCAGCGGCAATCAGCCTGCCCATCGAGGGCATGACCTGCGCAAGCTGCGTCGGCCGAGTCGAGGCCGCCCTTGCCAAGGTCGAGGGCGTGGCAAGCGTGTCTGTCAATCTCGCCACCGAGCGAGCGGACATTCGCCTGAACCGTGCTGTCGATCGCATGGCGCTGATCCAGGCGATCGAGAAGGTAGGGTACGACGTGCCTCAGGGCACCATCGAGCTGGCGATCGGAGGCATGACCTGCGCTTCGTGCGTGGGCCGCGTCGAGAAGGCGCTCAAGGCGGTGCCGGGCGTCACTGAGGCTGTGGTCAATCTGGCGACCGAGCGCGCTACCGTGCGTGGTGTGGCATCCGTGCAGGATCTAATCGCGGCTGTCGATAAGGTCGGCTACGAGGCCAGCCCTGTCGATACCAGCATGCAGGCCGACGAGGAAGCCGCCGAGAAAAAGGACGCCGAGCGCGCCGAACTCAAGCGCGACCTGACCCTGGCCGCCGTGCTGGCGCTGCCTGTGTTCGTGCTCGAAATGGGCTCGCACATGATTCCCGGCATGCACGAGTGGGTGGCTTCCACCATCGGCATCCAGCAGAGCTGGTATCTGCAGTTCGTGCTGACCCTGCTGGTGCTCGCCATTCCGGGCTGGCGCTTCTACGAGAAGGGCTTCCCGGCGCTGTTCCGCCTGGGTCCCGACATGAACTCGCTGGTCGCGGTCGGCACGGCCGCGGCCTTCGGCTATTCGATGGTCGCCACGTTCGCGCCCAGTCTGCTGCCGGCCGGCACGGTGAACGTGTACTACGAGGCGGCCGCCGTCATCGTGGCGCTGATCCTGCTGGGCCGCTTTCTTGAGGCACGGGCCAAGGGCCGCACCTCCGAGGCCATCAAGCGCCTGGTCGGCCTACAGGCCAAGGAGGCGCACGTGCTGCGCGACGGCCGCATCGTGGACATCCCGATCAACGACGTGGCGCAGGGCGACATCGTGGAAGTGCGCCCCGGCGAGCGCGTGCCGGTCGATGGTGAAGTGACCGAGGGCCGCAGCTTCGTGGACGAGTCGATGATCACCGGCGAGCCGATTCCCGTCGAAAAGGCGGAAGGCAGCACCGTGGTCGGCGGCACCGTCAACCAGAAGGGTGCGCTGACGCTGCGTGCCACCGCCGTGGGCGGTCAGACCATGCTGGCGCAGATCATCCGCATGGTCGAGCAGGCGCAAGGTTCCAAGCTGCCGATCCAGGCCGTGGTGGACAAGGTGACGCTGTGGTTCGTGCCCGCCGTCATGCTGGCCGCCGTGCTGACCTTCCTGGTCTGGCTGGTGTTCGGCCCGTCGCCCGCGCTGTCCTTCGCGCTGGTCAATGCCGTGGCGGTGCTGATCATTGCCTGCCCGTGCGCCATGGGTCTGGCGACGCCGACCTCCATCATGGTCGGCACGGGCCGGGGCGCTGAGATGGGCGTGCTGTTCCGCAAGGGTGAAGCCCTGCAACTGCTCAAGGACGCCAAGGTGGTGGCCGTGGACAAGACCGGCACGCTGACCGAGGGCCGCCCGGTCCTGACCGACCTGGAGATTGCCGACGGCTTTGACCGCAACCAGGTGCTGGCGAAGGTCGCCGCCGTGGAATCGCGCTCGGAGCATCCGATCGCACGCGCCATCGTCGAGTCGGCCGTGGAAGGTGGCATCGCGCTGCCGACGATGACAGACTTCGATTCGGTCACGGGCATGGGCGTGCGCGCCACCGTGGACGGCGCGCGTGTCGAGGTCGGTGCCGATCGCTTCATGCGTGAGCTGGGGTTGGACGTGGGCGGCTTCGCTCGCACGGCCGAGCGCCTAGGCAACGAGGGCAAGTCGCCGCTGTACGCCTCGATCGACGGCCGGCTGGCCGCCATCATCGCGGTGGCCGATCCGATCAAGTCCAGCACGCCCGCGGCCATTGCCGCGCTGCACCAGCTCGGCCTGAAGGTGGCGATGATCACCGGCGACAACGCGCGTACCGCGCAGGCCATCGCCAAGCAACTGGGCATCGACGAGGTGGTGGCCGAAGTGCTGCCCGAGGGCAAGGTCGAAGCCGTGCGCCGGCTGAAAGCCAGCCACGGCCAGATCGCCTACGTGGGCGACGGCATCAACGACGCCCCGGCGCTGGCCGAGGCCGACGTGGGCCTGGCCATCGGCACCGGCACCGACGTGGCGGTGGAGTCGGCCGACGTAGTGCTGATGTCGGGCAACCTGCAGGGCGTGCCCAACGCCATCGCGCTGTCCAAGGCGACCATCGGCAACATCCGCCAGAACCTGTTCTGGGCGTTTGGCTACAACACGGCCCTGATCCCGGTGGCCGCTGGCGTCCTGTACCCCGCATACGGTGTGCTGTTGTCGCCGATCTTCGCGGCTGGCGCGATGGCGCTGTCCAGCGTGTTCGTGCTCGGAAACGCGCTGCGCCTGCGCCGCTTCCAGCCGCCGCTGGCGGCGGATACCGCTCATTGAGAAAGGAGGAACACCATGAACATCGGTGAAGCATCCAAGGCCTCGAAGGTCTCGGCCAAAATGATCCGCTACTACGAGCAAATCGGTCTGATCCCTCCGGCTGACCGCACCGATTCGGGCTACCGCGCCTATACCCAGGACGACGTTCACCGGTTGCATTTCATCCGGCGTTCGCGCGACCTCGGCTTCTCGGTAGCCGAGATCACGGACTTGCTGGGACTGTGGAATGACAAGTCGCGCCAGAGTGCTGATGTAAAGCGTCTGGCCCAGCAACACATCGACGAGTTGGACCGGCGCATCGAGAGCATGCTGGAGATGGCCGCGACGCTCAAGGCGCTGATCCGGTGTTGCGCCGGCGACGAACGGCCCGACTGCCCGATCCTGCACACGCTGGAGCAGCCCGATACCAGTGACAACAAGCCCGAAGCGCGCACTGGCGCAGTGCCGCGCCGCGCGCGAGCCAACGCAGCAGGAAAAAAGCCGCGTGCGCACTGAGCAGCCAGGAGAGATATGCCCAAAATCACAGTCTTGCCCCATCCTGAACTGGCTCCCGAGGGAGCCGAACTGAACGTGCCAGCAGGCACTTCGATCTGCGAGGCCCTGCTGGACAACGGCATCGAGATCGAGCATGCCTGCGACATGAGCTGTGCCTGCACGACCTGTCACTGCATCGTGCGCAAGGGGTTTAATTCTCTAAACGAAGTCGAGGAGTGCGAGGATGATCTGCTCGACCGGGCCTGGGGACTGGAGGCGCAGTCGCGGCTGAGCTGCCAGGCCATCGTTGCGACCGAAGACCTGACCGTCGAGATCCCCAAGTACACGATCAACCATGCCAAGGAGAACCACTAGGAGCCTGCGTGCTGCCTCAGGCGCACCGGCCTGCGGCAGGGTTGCTCTGGCAGATGGAGGACTGACGGCATTGCAGCCAGATAACCAACCCGTGGGCCAGACCAACCCGCGAGCCAGGTGTCTACACTCCCTTTGCACGGTCGTCGGTTAGGCTGGAAAGGTCATCAACGTCCTTAAATCCGTGACGGCCGGCCCATGGAAAGTCACACAGGAGAAGTCCTGCATGTCTGCGCCCAAGCTAGCCACGCTCTACCGAATGGTCATGCCCGGCCATACCTGCCCCTACGGGCTGAAGTCGCTCGATCTGCTCAAACGCAAGGGCTACGAGGTCGAGGACAAACACTTGGCGAGCCGCGAGCAGACGGATGCGTTCAAGAAGGAGCATGGCGTCGAGACCACGCCCCAGGTCTTCATAAACGGGCGGCGCGTGGGCGGCTACGACGACCTACGCAAATTCTTCGGCATGTCCGTGAAGGACAAGAACGCCGTGACCTACACCCCTGTGATCGCGCTGTTCGCCATGGCGGCCGCGATGGCGCTGGCGGCGAGCTGGGCGGCCTTCGGCCAGCTCTGGAGCATTCAGGCGGCAGAGTGGCTCGTGGCCTTTGCCATGTGTCTCCTGGCGCTGCAGAAGCTCAAGGACGTGGACGGCTTCGCGACGATGTTCCTCAACTACGACCTGCTGGCCAAGCGCTGGGTTCGGTATGCCTATTTCTACCCGTTCGCGGAGGCCATCGCAGGCGTCCTGATGGTCGCGGGCGTGGGGATGTGGGTGTCGATTCCGTTGGCGCTGTTCATCGGGACCGTCGGGGCCGTGTCGGTTTTCAAGGCGGTCTATGTCGATCGCCGGGAACTCAAGTGCGCCTGCGTGGGCGGGGACAGCAACGTGCCGCTGGACTTCGTGTCCCTGACCGAGAACCTGATGATGGTGGCGATGGCCCTGTGGATGTGGGCCAAGGTCGCCTACCTTGGGATGCACTGAGCGCCGCGCCAGATATGGCGCAGCGCACGTGCTCGCATCGGCCGTCCTGTGTGCATGCCGGCCACGACGCGGTGTTACTGCGCGCGCGGCGGGAAGCCAGCTTCGCTCAGGGCCGCGGCGATCTGCTCTTGCGAGGCCGAGGTCTGGACCTCGACACGGCGGGTCGGCGGGTCCGTAACGATCTTGGCGTTGGGGTCGATCGTTTGGATCGTTTTCGTCACAGTGCGGGCGCAGCCGCCGCAGGTCATGTCTTCGAGATGGAATTGCATGGAAAACTCCTTTCGGGTTGGGATGCTTAAAGTTTGATCCTTGCCACGGTTGGAAGGTCAAGCGCTATTTGCATCCCCGCCACACCAACCTGCCGAATGTTCATAGGGGCAAGGCCGTGGTGCTCTTCACGCGGTCCAGCACGAAGCTGGTCTTGCAGTCTTGCACGCTGGGGTGCTTGAGCAGCGTATCGAGCACGAAGCGGGAGTAGTGGGCCATATCTCTGACGACCACCCGCAACAGGTAGTCCATGTCGCCGGTCAGCGCGTGGCACTCCACCACCTCGGGCCAGTTCTGAACCGACGCGCGGAACACGTCCATGGGGTTGCGCTTGTGCGAATCAGAGTGCTTTTCGAGGCGCACGTTCAGGTAGGCCGTGAGGGTGAGGCCGATGCGTTCGGGGTGCACCAGGGCCACATAGCCGGCGATGACGCCAGCCTCTTCGAGGCGGCGCACCCGCCTCAGCGTGGCCGAGGACGACAGGCTTGCGTGTTCGGCCAGTTCGTCGAAGGTGGACCTTCCATTGCGTTGCAATGCATCAATAAGGCGTCTATCCGTACCATCAAGGACTATTTCTGTGCTCATTTCTTTCACCACGCAGGAATCAGGCATCAAGAAGTCTATTTGCAATTGATTTTGCAGAAATGATGTGCGGGCTTTTTCTTACCATCTAGGGTGTCCAGATTTCCACCCCAAACCCAAGAGAGACACCCCTGATGACCGACCTTTTTGACAACCCGATGGGCCTGTGCGGCTTTGAATTCGTCGAGTTCGCCTCGCCGACGCCCGGCGTGCTGGAGCCGCTGTTCGAGAAGCTCGGCTTCACCGAGGTGGCCCGGCATCGCTCCAAGGACGTATCGCTCTACCGCCAGGGCGACATCAACTTCATCGTCAACCGCGAGCCTAAAAGCCAGGCGGCGTATTTCGCGGGCGAGCACGGCCCCAGCCCCTGCGGGCTGGCGTTCCGCGTCAAGGATTCGCACAAGGCCTACCACCGCGCGCTGGAGCTGGGCGCGCAGCCGATGGACATTCCCACTGGCCCGATGGAGTTGCGCCTACCGGCGATCAAGGGCATCGGCGGCGCGCCGCTGTACCTGATCGATCGCTTCGAGGACGGCAAGTCCATCTACGACATCGACTTCGAATTCCTACCCGGTGTGGATCGCCGTCCCAAAGGCCACGGCTTCTCGATCGTCGATCACCTCACACACAACGTCTATCGCGGCCGCATGACGTACTGGGCCGACTTCTACACGAAGTTCTTCAACTTCCAGGAGATCCGCTACTTCGACATCAACGGCGAGTACACCGGCCTGGCTTCCAAGGCGATGAGCGCGCCGGACGGCCTGATCCGCATCCCGCTGAACGAGGAAGCACGCCAGGGCGGCGGCCAGATTGAGGAATTCTTGATGCAGTTCAGCGGCGAGGGCATCCAGCACATCGCCCTGCTGTGCGACAACCTACTCGATGCGCTCGACCGCGTGCAGATGGCCGGTATCCCGCTGCTGACCGCCCCCAACGACATCTATTACGCAAACTTGGAAAAGCGCCTGCCCGGCCATGGCCAGCCCGTGCCCGAGTTGCAGGCGCGCGGCATTCTGCTCGACGGCACGACCGAAGGCGGCCAGCCCCGCCTGCTGCTGCAGATATTCTCCGAGCCGCTGCTTGGCCCGGTGTTCTTCGAGTTCATCGAGCGCAAGGGCAACTACCGCGAGGGCTTCGGCGAAGGAAACTTCGGCGCCTTGTTCGAGTCGATGGAACGCGACCAGATCAACCGTGGCTCGTTGGAAATCAACCCGGCCTGATTTGGGCTTTTCCATGAAGGCAGAGCGCCTTCGGTCCTACATCTCGCGAGCCCCTCTGTGGGCTCGCGCTACTTTGGCGTCAGTACGGCCTTAGCCGCTCAAGCATTGAGCGGGTTGGGTTCGGCGTCACGTTCCGAAACAGTTGCTACCACTCTTGACTTGAGTTAATACATGAACATATGTATTCTTATTCAGATACACCGATGGCCTTTTTCCTCGCCCTGAAGAGGGACCCAGCACTACCTCGCCCCCTCTAAGCGCACTTCGGCAGCAATGCGCCGTGGCCAACCCAATGACCAGGATTGCTGAAGGACGTGCCCATGGAACTTCGTCATTTGCGCTGCTTCGTGGCTCTCGCCGAAGAGCTGCATTTCACCCGTGCTGCGGAGCGCTTGCACATCGAGCAGCCGCCGCTGTCCCGCACGATCAAGGAATTGGAAGACGAACTGGGGGTGCTGCTCTTTGACCGCGATCGGCGGGGAACGCGGTTGACGCCAGCGGGTACCACCTTCCTTCAGGACATTCGCCGGCTGTTCACCAACCTGGAGCAGGCACGAGAAAACGTCAGGGCGATCGCCGCAGGCCTAAGAGGCAGCGTGCGCATCGCCATCTCCGATGGCGCCATCGACCCGCGGCTGTCTGCACTTCTTGCCCTGTGCCGCCAGGAGGAGCCGGAGATCGAAATACGGCTCTCCGAGGTCACCCTGGCGGAACAGTTGCGGGGGCTGCGATCCGGCGACTTCGCGATCGGTTTCGCACACACTGCGGACGTCGGCGACGGACTGGTGACGGAGCCCATCTGGCAGGACCCGCTGGTGGTGACCTTGCCGATCCGGCACCCGTTGCTGGCCCACAAGGAAGTGTCGCTACGTGAACTCGTGAGTTACCCGCTGGTGATGTGCGATCCGCAGCTTTGCGAGGGCTACTGCCGCGAATTGACCCGGCTGCTACATCCCCTGGAGCGCGAGTCCACCATCGTTGAGCATGTCTCGTCGCTGGACATGATGCTCACGTTGGTCGGAGCTGGTTACGGCATCGGCTTCGCAACGGCGACCCGAATCGCGGTATGCCAACGTCCCGACGTGGTGATCCGGCCGTTGGCGCTCGATTCGGCCGTCATCATCACCTACCTGCTTCGGCCCGAAGGCGGTAGCGGACTATCCGTTCCCGTAGAGCGCTTCATCGAGCGTTTGCGTTCGCCAAAGAGCGATTAGCTACGGCGCCTGCGCCACACCCGGCGTCACGCATCGCCCTGAAGGTAGAGGTTGCGCTCCGTGGCCGTCATCAGTTCGGCCGAGCTGATCTTGAGAGCCAGGGAAATTTTTAGAATGAGAGCGAGTGTCGGCATGTGCTCGCCGCGCTCAATCTTGCCCATGTGCGAACGCGCGATCCCCGCCAAGCCCGCGAACTCATCCTGAGCAATCCCCTGATCCAGGCGAGCGGCTCGCACCGCTTGCCCGAACGCCAACGCCGGTGCGGACTCATAGGTGGTTACTCCGGCGGGCCGTCCAGGCCGAATAGTGCGCTTCTGCATTCGCAGAAGCGTCATGGAATCACTGATCTTTAACCACGTTAAAGATATCTCTTTAGTATGATGTCGGTAGATCTTTTCGATCCCCTCCCGCCGCCTCTTTGGGGGTATCCATGCATGACGTCATCAGTCCGCCCCCGAATTTCACACTCGCCATAGCGCCAGGTGTACCGTCTTCACGGCTGTCGGCGCTGCTTGCACTGCAGCGAGCGCAGGAGCCGGGCGTCGCGATGGCCGTGCGTGAAGTTTCGGATCAAGAGTTGATGACGGGCCTGCAGGAGGGCCGCTACGACGCGGGACTATCTCTTAGCGGTGCGGGGGATCACCTGACGAGTAGCCGGAGGCTATGGTGCGAAAGCATGGCCGTTGCGATACCACCGCGGTCCCGCTTAGTTAACCAGGCGAAGCTCACCATCTCAGATCTTCAGGATTATCCAATCTATCGCTGGCGGGTGGAGGCTTGCCCCTTGCTGGACGAGAGGTTGGCCTCCCTCATGCCAGTGGACCAAGAGAACATCCTGTCTGCAACTTCATTCGAGATGATGGCGCTGTGGGTCTCATCCGGCTACGGCATCGGCGTATGCGCGCAATCGCGCATCGAGCGTGCCCATCAATGGGGGATCGGCATGCGACCGCTCGCCGATGGCCCCTACAATATCGTGACGTACCTCCAACGGCCCCACGCGCAAGCCGATTCTGCTGCCAAGCGGTTCGAGCGTAGAGCGCTACAGATTGCTGGGGAAGGTGCAAGGTGATGGGCCTACGGCCGGAAGCGTCATCCCGGCCATAGGCTGACCCGTGGATTAGGTTCCCTCGATCACCACAGCGCTGTCCACTAGCCTACGAACGCTCTGCCGCACATCTTCCGGGACGGGCTGCGGGGCGACGGCCTTGGGCACATCCTCGTGATGCTGGTAGTCGCCCATGATGACCCGTACGATCGCCGGCACGTTGGTCGGCGTGACCGCATCGATGGCGGCGCGATCGCCCAGGTCAGGGTGCGGCTGGGTCAGCATGCGGTAAAGTCCCCAAGAATCCGCGTGCGGGCACTGGTTCATGAGCACCTGGGCCAGCCTGTGTTTGAGCGGCACCAGTTGCCAGTCCGGAACACGCTGTCCCCGATTGCCAAGGCTGATAGCCAGCAACTTTCCGGCTTTCAGTTCGCGGTTGATCTGGTCCTTGGACTTCCCGGCCAGCTTGCCGAACAACGGGACCGGCAGGCTGTTCGGCGACTCATAGATAGCCAGCATTTCCTCGCGCTCGCGCTGGATCGCGGACACTTCCGGCTCTGGGACATGCACCGGAGGCGGCGGCAGATGCGACAGTCTCCGGAACGTGATTCCGCCGCTGCTCGAAGTGACGACAATGGGCGTTGCGACAAGGGACTGCACGCCGGGCACAGGGGGCTCGGCCACGATGGGGGCCGCACCCACCGCCTCTTCCACTTCTGCCATCGCAGGCACCCCATCGATGCGGATGGTCAGGTGTGCGCTCGCAGCTTCTACCTCGCCCTGTTCGAGCAGGTCGAGGCGATCGGCCCAGTCCTGCATCATCCGGCGCCTCGGCTCCACGTATTTGGCGTGGTTGTAGGCCGAGCTGACCTTGTTGGGGTCGGAGTGCGATAGCTGTGCATCCACCCAAATTTTCGGATAGCCGATTTCGTTGAGCGCCGTCGAGATGGTGCCGCGGATGCCGTGCCCGGTCAGGCGCCCCTCGTAACCCATGAGCTGCAAGGCCTTGTTCAGCGTATTTTCGCTGATGCGCTTCTTGAGTTCGCTGGTATGAGCCAACAAGTACTTCTGCGCCGGCCGCATCGCGCTCAGAAGATAGCGCACGATCTCGATGGCCTGCAGAGAGAGGGGCACGATGTAGGGCGGCACGTCCTGCGGCCGCTTACCGGCCTTGCGCATTTCGTCCTGGAGCTGCTTGACGAATTGTGGCGGGATGATCCACAAGCCGCGGTCGAGGTCGAACTGCTCAGGCTCGGCCAGCCGCAATTCGCCCGTCCGCACCCCAGTTAACAACAGCAGCCGCACACCAAGCTGGGTCTGCCAGCCGCGGGGGGTGTAGAGCCGAAGCTTCTGAAGGAACTCGGGCATCTCGGGCAGGTGCAGATAGGGATTGTGGGTCACCGGGGGCTTGGGTTCGGCCACCACATCCAGGTCAGCAGCAGGGTTGACCTCCAAGCCCTCGGCAACGACCAAGGCATAGCGGAACATCTGGTTGAACCAGGTGCGAACCTTCTCGGCGGTGGTGAACGCTTTGCGCTTCTCGATCGCCGCCAGAACTCCCAGGAGCTGAGGGCGGCGAATGTCGTAGATCGACATCTTCCCTAAGGCGGGCAGCACGTCCTTGTTGAAGATGCGCAGAATCTGCGACAGGGTGCTCTGGCGGCCTTCCTTGAGTTCCTTGCGGCGATGCTCGACCCAGGCATCAAAAACGTTCCTAAAGGTGTATTCACCCGCCAATTTGGCCGCGTGCCGGCGCTGGTCACGCTCGATTTGCGGATCAACCCCCCTGGCAAGCAGGGCTTGGGCCTTATCCCGCTCGGCGCGGGCCTCGCGCAAGCTGAGGGCAGGATATCCGCCCAGGGACATACGTTTTTGCTTGCCCAGCCAGTAGTAGCGAAACATCCACGACTTACCGCCTGCAGCAGAGACCATCAGGCCCAGGCAGTCATTATCGGAGAGGGTGTAGCGTTTTCCGGTGGTTCTTGCCTGCCGGACGGTCAGATCAGAGAGTGCCATTTCGAGGCTCCTAAGTAATGACTTAGGCCCTATGCTCGTCATGGTTCCCGCTCAGCCCCAGCAACTATCCGGTAGCCGTCCCACCCGTATTCTTGTGCCTCAATTGGTCACTCAAAAACGGTAGCTGTGGGTGGATTTCCGTGGCGCTCGCTGGAATGGAAAAAGGGGCCGAAGCCCCTTTTTTCAATGACTTACAGACGTCAGTAGAAGTCTGCAGATCATAATTTGGAGCGGGAGGAAGAACATGCACGAGCCCGATTGCGGCGGGCAGCATGCCAAGATCAGGCGCATGGCCGTTGGCATCCGCCCAATGGCGGCCATCGTGCCGATGGTCCGCGCAGAGCGCAGGCTGCGCATCGTCCATGTCCTGGCAGTTCACGACGGAAACAGCCATCGCCGAGGCGTCCACTATGGCCCCTGCCTCGGGCGGGCAAACGTATCCCGCAATCGCCACGCGCGTGAACAACACCGTCGCGAGCAACGCGAGCGCAAGCAACTGCGCGAGGGGGGAATGGCGATGCTTCATGTATCCCTGCAAACAGGTGCGTTCAGTCTAGGCCTGCCAAAACTTGACCACAAGACGGGCGCGAATGGAGGCCGGTAGGCGGTGGACATGATGTTCATCCAAAATGCTGCGCCTAAGGCACTTGTGTCCTCAATCGAAGCGCATTGGAGATCACCGACACCGAGCTCAAGCTCATGGCCAAGGCCGCAATCATCGGTGACAGCAGCCACCCCGTGAACGGGTACAGCGCCCCTGCGGCCAGTGGGATGCCCAGCGCGTTGTAGACGAACGCAAATCCCAGGTTCTGTTTCATATTGGCAATCGTGGCTTGCGACAGTTCCCGCGCGCGTGCAAGGCCGCGCAGGTCGCCCTTGACCAGCGTGACCTGGGCGCTGTGCATCGCCACATCGGTTCCAGTCCCCATGGCGATGCCGACGTCGGCTTTGGCCAGTGCCGGTGCATCGTTGATGCCGTCGCCAGCCATGGCCACTACGTGGCCCTCGCTCTGGAGTTTTGCGACCAGTGCCAGCTTGTCAGCCGGTTTGACCTCGCCGTGAACCTCGTTAATGCCAAGAGGGCCGGCCACGGCTCGCGCTGTCGCGATGCTGTCGCCACTTGCCATCACCACGCGAATCCCGGCCGCTTTGAGCGCCGCAAGCGCTTCGGGAGTGCTGGCCTTGACCGGGTCCGAGACCGTCAGCAGCCCCGCCAATTTCCGGTCAACGGCCAGGTACATGACACTGGCGCCGTACTGACCAAGCACATTTGCCCGCAACGCATGTGATTCAATGGCGACTTGCTCCCGACGCATCAGGGAGGCATTGCCGAGTATCAGTTGGTGACCGTCAACCCGGCCCCGCACGCCCATACCCGCGTCCGATGCGAAATGTTCGGCCTTGCCTAACGTCAGGCCACGCTCACGCGCCGCCGCAACAATGGTGGCTGCCAGCGGGTGTTCGCTGCCCTGATCGAGACTCGCCGCCAGACGAAGCACCGTGGTCTCATCGAGCGAATCGACGGCCAATGCCCGCTCGAAGACCGGACGGCCCTCGGTCAACGTGCCGGTCTTGTCGACGATGAGAGTGTCAACCTTGCGGAAATGCTCGATGGCCGCCGCATCCCGGAACAGGATGCCCTGGGTCGCGGCCTTGCCGCTCGCCACCATGATCGACATTGGCGTAGCCAGCCCCAGCGCGCATGGACAGGCGATGATCAACACGGCCACGGCATTGACCAGTCCAAAGACCCAGCTCGGCTCGGGGCCGAAAAATCCCCAGCCGAAGAAGGCAAGCACGGCAATCGCTACCACCACCAGTACGAATACCCCCGCCACCTGGTCCGCCATGCGCTGCATGGGCGCCTTCGAGCGCTGGGCCTGGGCCACCATCTGCACGATCTGCGACAGCACTGTCTGTGCGCCGACCTTTTCCGAACGCATGACCAGGCTGCCCGACGTATTGAGTGTGGCGCCGATCACATGGTCGCCAGCATGCTTGGAAACAGGCAACGGCTCGCCGGTGATCATCGATTCGTCGATGGCGCTTGCTCCTTCGGTCACGATGCCATCGGTTGGCACCTTTTCGCCGGGGCGAATCCGCAGCAGGTCGCCGACATGTACGTGCGTGAGCGGGATATCCTCTTCGCTGCCGTCAGGATTGAGGCGGCGCGCCGTTTTTGGCGCCAGACCGAGCAGCGACTTGATGGCGGCCGAAGTCTGCGAACGTGCCTTCAATTCGAAGATCTGGCCCAGCAGCGTCAGTGAAATGATGACGGCGGCGGCTTCGAAGTAGACCGCAATGCGGCCATGCACAACAAAGCTGCGGGGAAACAGCTCGGGCGCAACAGTGGCCGCAACGCTGTATATGAAGGCCGCACCGGTGCCCAGCCCGATCAGAGTCCACATGTTCGGGCTGCGGTTGCGGAACGATTGCAGGCACCGGGCATAGATGGGGAAGCCGGCCCACAAGACTACGGGCGCGGACAAGGCAAACTCCACCCAGCCTTGCGCCGCCGGGGCCACGCCAGCGACACGCCCCCCCAGCATTACCAGCGCTACGACAGCGATCGTCAGCGGCAAGCTCCACCAGAAGCGCCGGCGGAACGCCGCGAGTTCGGGATTCTCATCCGCTTCAAGACTCGGCATCGCCGGCTCAAGCGCCATGCCGCACTTCGGGCAACTCCCGGGATGATCCTGGCGGATCTCGGGGTGCATGGGGCAGGTGTAAACGGTGTCCGGCGCCGCGTTGGCATCGTCCACAGCGGAGGCGACATGTGGATGCGTGTACCGCGTGGGGTCCGCCTCGAACTTCCGCTGACATGCTGCACCACAGAAGCTGTATCGGGTCCCCGCGTAGCTTGACTGGTACGGCGTATTGGGCTTGACCGTCATACCGCACACCGGGTCCCGTTCCTCCGTGGCGGTCACGAGCGTCAGTCGCGTCGCCGTGGCATGCGGGTGGCCTCCAGCTTGTGCACGTTCCGGCTCGCCGTCGTGCCCGGGCGCGGCGGATGACATATGCGGATGCGGTTGTTGGTTGCTCATTTTCGCGCAGCCTCAATGCCTTGTGGCCTGCGGTGCGGGCAATTGCCGTGGGGCTGCGCTGCTGATCGCCTCCAAGATCGGGCAAGCAGGTCGATCGTCGCCATCACAATGCTGCGCCAGATACAGCAGGGTGTCCCGCATGCCGCTGACCGCGGCAATCCGGGCGTCCAGTTCCTGAATGCGCTGCAACGCGATGGCCTTCACCGCCACGCTCGCGCGCCGCTTGTTTTGCCACAACCCGAGCAGCTCTCGAATCTGCTCCATGGAGAAACCCAAGGCCCGCGCACGCCCGATGAAGCGCAGGGTGTGGATGTCGATTTCACGATACATCCGGTAGTTGCCCTCGCTCCGGGCAGCCGAAGCGACCAGGCCAATACTTTCGTAGTAGCGGATCATCTTGGCCGAGACGCCGGAGACGCTCGCGGCTTGTCCGATATTCATGGCGTGCTCCTCGCTTCCTGTGCGCATGGCACCTTCGGTATCCGGTGTTCGTGGCATCTTTCACGGAACCGGCGCGTGCCCAAATCTTCACGATTTCACGGTACACCCTTCCCAAGTGGGAAGGTCAAGGACGTCGCAATCGTCCTTTTGCCCGACGCCCATGCGGGCGTCTGATCCTGTTTTCCGCGCAGTTGCATTGCGAGCAAAACACGGTATCCTTGCGAAAATCCTGCCACTGCAAAGAACCCTTGCGTCACACGCTGCGCCGGCATCCTTTCTTCGCTGGCATCCTCCTGCTGGTCTTCCTGTCAGTCCAACTGGCAGCGGCGGCGTACGCTTGTGCCGGCAGCCGATACCAAGTGGGCAGCGACAACATGAAGGCCGCCCCGACCGAATCCTGCGCCGACATGGCCAGCGGGACCGATCAGGGCAGCAGCCAGGACATGGACAACGGCGCGCTTTGCCAGGCTCACTGCCAGGCTGACTCCAAGAGCGCCGACCATGTCGCACCGCAACTGCCGGTATTCTTGCCGGTGCTGACGGGCGTCATCGAACCGGCCACCGTGGCTTTTGCCAATCTCCGCACCGTGCTGCGCGCTCAAGTGACAGCGCGCGCGCCACCGCCGCCACTGGCCATTCTTCACTGCAGTTTCCAAACGTAGCCTTCAGATCGACGTCATCCGGTGCTGCCCTCTCTAGACTGGGGTAGCTGTCGTCGTTCATGGAGGCTTTATGCTTTTTCCACGTCGCCTGACGCTGGCGTTGCTTTGCGCGCCTGCCTTCGGCATCGCGATGTCGCATGCCGCGACCTCGCAATCTGTTCCTCCGCTTTCTGTTGAGGAAACCGTTGCGCTTGCCACCGTGCATGCCGGCGACGCCGAATCCTCGCGCGGCACCATCGACGCCGCGACCCAAATGGCGGTCGCCGCCGGCCAGTTGCCGGACCCCGTACTCAAGCTCGGCATCAACAACGTGCCGGTCAATGGCCCGGACCAGTTCTCGGTCAGCCGGGATTTCATGACCATGCGCTCCATCAGCGTGATGCAGGAATTCACGCGTGCGGACAAGCGCCGCGCCAAGGCGGCACGCTTCGAAGCGGAAGCCGACGCCGCCGAAGCGCAGCGCGCGGTCGCCTTGGCCAACGTGCAGCGCAACGCCGTCGGCGCATGGCTGGACCGCTGGTATGCCGAGCAAACGGGGGCCTTGCTGGGCCACCATGGACATCCACTGGAACTCGCGTTGCAAGCGGCAACCGCCGCGTATCGCAGTGGACGGGGCACGCGCGCCGACGTGCTGGCGATGGAACTGGAAATCCAGAAACTGCAGGACCGCCTGGACGAAAACCGCGCCGCCGTGACGGCCAGTGCCGTGGCACTGGAACGCTGGATCGGCCCGGCCGCCACCCGCCCGCTCTCCGAGCCGCCGCGCCTGGACGTTCCCCCGCCGGTCGAGCGGTTGGCGCGCGGTGAGTTGGATACCGTGCCTGAGATCACCGCCGCGCAGCGTGAGGTAGGGCTAGCAGAGAGCGAGATCCGGGCCGCTGCGCAAGCCAAGAAGCCGGATGTCACGGTCGAGTTCATGTATAGCCAGCGCGGCTCTGCGTTCTCAAACATGGGTTCCGTGAACATCAGCTTTCCGCTGCCTTGGGACCAGGGCAACCGGCAGGACCGCGAAGTCGCGGCTAGGCTGGCGCAGGCCCAGGCAGCGCGCGCCAAGTCCGAAATCATCCGGCGCGATACCCAGGCCATGGTCGGCGCCAAGCTGGCCGAGTTGCAGCGCAATACCGAACGGCTCAAGCGCTACGACCAACAAACCTTGCCGCTCGCCAACGCACAGGCGGAGGCGGCCTTGACGGCGTATCGGGCCAATACCGGATCGCTGCTGGCCGTGGCTGAAGCCAATCATCGCGCCATCGACACGGAATTGGAGCGACTCGCACTGGAAGCCAAGACGGCCAAGCTGTGGGCGGACCTGACCTTCCTAGTTCCGCTGCCCACCGCGCAGACCGAGTCCGCCATCAAGGAACGCAAATGAAAAAACAGATCATCGCCACGGCTGTGGGGCTCGTTCTTGTCGGGACCGCGATCTATGGCGCCTACCGGGTCGGCGTCACGCAGGGTGCCCGGTCGGCACCATCGTCGATGCCGGCCAGCACGGCATCCGGCGGCATCGATCCCAAGACCGGAAAGAAGGTGCTGTACTGGCACGACCCCATGGTGCCCGGGCAACGTTTCGACAAGCCGGGCAAATCCCCTTTCATGGACATGCAGTTGGTGCCGGTCTATGCGGACGGGGATAGCGGTGCCAGCGGCATCACGGTCGATAGCCGTGTCGCGCAAAACCTCGGCATCCGCACGGCCGAAGTCAAAGCCGGCCGGTTGAGCGCGGTACTGGAGGCGCCCGGCAACATCGCCATCGACGAGCGCAGCGTGCAAGTAATCCAGGCGCGCACAAACGCCTTCGTCCAGCACGTCGCGGTCAGGGCGACGCTTGACCCCGTGCGGCGTGGGCAGGCACTGGTGACGCTGTATTCGCCGGACTGGGTGGCGGCGCAGGAAGAGTATCTGGCTGTGTTGCGTCAGTCGGCACACGGTCAGGCCGATCTCGCCGGTGCGGCCAAGGCGCGCATGCTGCAGGCCGGCATGACGCCGGGCCAGGTCAGTGCGGTCGAGGCATCCGGCCGGCTGCAGCCCAGCGTGGGTATCGCGAGCCCCATCGATGGCATCGTGACCGAGGTCGCGGTGCGTGACGGGATGACGGTCTCCCCCGGCATGACGCTGTTCCGCCTGGCCGACTTGAGCCAGGTCTGGGTGGTTGCCGAGGTGCCGGAAGGCCAGGCTCGCACCATCTCGCCCGGCCTGGCGGTCAAGGTGCTGCCGACCGGGGCAGCCGAGCCGCTGATCGGCAAGGTCGACACCGTGTTGCCCGACGTCAACCCGGCAACGCGGACCATCAAGGTGCGCATTGTCCTGCCCAACAAGGGCCGACACCTGTTGCCGGGCATGTTTGCCACGGTCCGCTTCGACAGTGGCGAGCAGCAGGACGTGCTTACCATCCCGTTGGAGGCCGTCATCCGTACTGGTCAGCGCAGCATTGTCATGGTCGATGAAGGCCAGGCCGGCTTTGTGGCCACGGAGATCAAGACCGGCCGCGAGGCCGCCGGCATGGTCGAAATCCTGGCGGGCCTCAAGGCTGGTCAGAAAGTGGTCACCTCCGGCCAGTTCCTGATCGATTCGGAAGCCAGCCTGCGCGGCACCACCGAGCGCATGGCGGCACCGGCTGCGGCCTCCGCGCCCGCAGCAGCCACCACCGAGCACGAAGGCGTCGGCCGCATCGAGGCCGTCACGGGTGGAGGCCTGACGATCTCGCACGGGCCGATTCCGTCGATCCAGTGGGGCGCCATGACGATGGACTTCGCGGCGCCGCCGGCAGGTCTGCCAAAAGGCCTGAAGTCGGGCGACCGGGTGCGGTTCCGCTTCCACCTAGACAAGGATGGCATGGCGGTCCTGTCCTCGGTCGCGTCCGCCAGCACGGATCAGGGAGGCAAGCCATGATCGCCCGGCTGATTCTGGCGTCCATCCGCAACCGCTTCCTGATCCTGCTGGCGACGCTGATGCTGACCGCGTGGGGATTGTGGGCCGTGCGTAGCACGCCGCTCGATGCGCTGCCCGATCTTTCAGACGTGCAGGTCATCATCCGCACGCCATTCCCCGGTCAGGCGCCACAGATCGTGGAGAACCAGGTCACCTATCCGCTGACCACCACCATGCTGTCGGTGCCCGGCGCCAAGACGGTGCGCGGCTATTCGTTCTTCGGAGATTCCTTCGTCTACGTGTTGTTCGAGGATGGCACGGACCTGTATTGGGCCCGCTCACGCGTGCTGGAATACCTGAACCAAGTGCAATCCCGCCTGCCGGCCGCCGCCAAGCCGGCGCTGGGCCCGGACGCGACCGGCGTGGGCTGGATCTACGAGTACGCACTGGTGGACAAGACCGGCCAGCACGACCTCAGCCAATTGCGCGCACTGCAGGACTGGTTCCTGCGCTTCGAGCTCAAATCGCTGCCTAATGTGGCCGAGGTGGCATCGCTTGGTGGGATGGTCAAGCAGTTCCAGGTCGTCCTGATGCCGGACCGGTTACGCGCCTACAACCTGTCCCAAGCCAAGGTGCTGGCGGCGCTCAAGGGCGCCAACCAGGAGACCGGCGGCTCGGTGCTGGAACTGGGCGAGGCGGAGTACATGGTTCGCGCAAGCGGCTACTTGAAGACGCTCGATGACTTCCGCCAGATTCCACTGACGACAAGCGATGCAGGCATCGCCGTTCGCCTGGGCGATGTCGCGACCGTCCAGCTCGGGCCAGAGATGCGCCGCGGTATTGCTGATCTCGATGGCCAGGGTGAAGTCGCCGGCGGCGTCATCGTGATGCGCTCCGGCAAGAACGCATTAGAAACCATCGAAGCCGTCAAGGCCAAGCTCGCCACGCTGCAGAAGAGCCTGCCTGCCGGCGTCGAGATCGTGCCGACCTACGATCGTTCCGAGTTGATTAACCGCGCGGTAGAGAACCTGACGCACAAGCTGATCGAGGAGTTCATCGTCGTCGCGCTCGTGTGCCTGGTGTTCCTGTTCCACTTGCGCTCGGCGCTGGTCGCGATCGTTTCGCTGCCGCTGGGCGTGCTCGCCGCCTTCCTGGTGATGCGCTATCAGGGCGTCAATGCCAACATCATGTCGCTGGGCGGCATCGCCATCGCCGTCGGTGCCATGGTCGACGCAGCCGTGGTCATGATCGAGAACGCGCACAAGCATCTGGAACACTGGCATGCGGACAATCCCGGCCGGGAGCTGACCGGACACGAGCGCTGGAGCGTGATCGGCGAGTCGGCGGCGGAAGTGGGCCCGGCGCTGTTCTTCTCGCTGCTGATCATCACGCTGTCGTTCATCCCCGTGTTCACACTGGAGGCGCAGGAAGGCCGGCTGTTCTCGCCGCTGGCTTTCACCAAGACCTACTCGATGGCCGCTGCCGCGGGGCTGTCCGTGACACTCGTGCCGGTGCTGATGGGTTACCTGATCCGCGGGCGCATCCCGACCGAGCAATCGAATCCGCTCAGCCGCTGGCTGATCCGGCTTTATCAACCGGTGTTGGCTAGGGTGCTGGCGTATCCCAAGACGACGGTTGTCATCGCCGCCGTGCTGCTTGCGGCCACGGCCTGGCCGATCCTGCGCACGGGCGGTGAGTTCATGCCGCCGCTGGACGAGGGCGACCTGTTGTACATGCCATCGGCACTGCCGGGGTTGTCTGCAGGCAAAGCGGCCCAACTGTTGCAGCAGACCGACCGCCTCATCAAGACCGTCCCGGAGGTTGCCACCGTGTTCGGCAAGGCCGGCCGCGCTGATACCGCGACCGACCCGGCGCCCATCGAGATGTTCGAGACCACCATTCAATTCAAGCCGCGCGACCAATGGCGGCCTGGCTTGACGACCGACAAGCTGGTCGAAGAGCTGGACCGCGTGGTCAAGGTGCCGGGCCTGTCTAACATCTGGGTGCCGCCCATCCGCAACCGCATCGACATGCTGGCCACCGGCATCAAGAGCCCGGTCGGCATCAAGGTGGCGGGCACGGACTTGAAGGAAATCGACCGGCTGACCACGCAGATCGAGGCGGCGGTGAAGACCGTGCCCGGTGTCACTTCGGCGCTGGCGGAGCGGCTGTCCGGCGGGCGCTACGTCAATGTCGACATCGACCGGATGGCCGCCGGGCGGTATGGCCTCAATATCGAAGATGTCCAGAGCATCGTGTCGTCGGCGGTGGGCGGGGATAACGTGGGTGAAGTGGTCGACGGCCTGGCCCGGTTCCCGATCAATGTGCGTTACCCGCGCGACTACCGCGACTCGGTCGAGCAACTGCGCGGCCTGCCGATCGTCACCGACCGCGGCCAGCAGATCACGCTGTCTGATGTCGCCCGAATCCAGGTGGTGCAAGGGCCACCGATGTTGCGCAGCGAGAACGCCCGCTTGTCCGGCTGGGTGTACGTGGACATTCGGGGGCGCGACCTGCGCTCGGCGGTGCAGGACATGCAGGCGGCGGTGGCCAAAGCGGTGCCAATGCCGGCTGGCTACGCGCTGAGCTGGTCCGGCCAGTTCGAGTACCTGGAGCGCGCCAGCGCCAAGCTGAAGGTGGTCGTGCCGTTCACCTTGCTCATCATCTTCGTGCTGCTGTACCTCGTGTTTGGCCGCATCGACGAGGCGCTGCTCATCATGGGCACGCTGCCGCTGGCGCTGATCGGCGGCTTCTGGCTGCTCTACGGGCTGGGCTACAACCTGTCGGTGGCCGGGGTTGTCGGCTTCATCGCGCTGGCCGGGGTGGCAGCCGAGTTCGGCGTGATCATGCTGCTCTATCTCAAACAGGCTTGGACGGAGCGACAGGAAGCCGGCCGCAACACAACCGAGGCGCTGCTGGAAGCCATTCAGGAAGGCGCCGTCCTGCGCGTGCGCCCGAAGGCCATGACGGTCGCCGTCATTCTGGCCGGTCTGATTCCGATCATGTGGGCGCACGGCACAGGTTCCGAGATCATGCAGCGCATTGCCGCTCCGATGGTTGGCGGCATGGTCACCGCGCCATTGCTGTCCCTGTTCGTCGTCCCGGCCGTGTATCTGCTGATCCGCCGTCGGCAGACGGAATCGTCACCGCTTTCCACCCACCCCTCACATCAAGAGGAATCACTATGAAACACATCAAGACCTTTGCAATCGTGCTTGCTCTCGCTGCTGCACCGGCGGCATTTGCGGCCGAATCCATGGATGGCATGGACATGAAGCCGGCGGGCCACGCCAAGCAGGCGCCGAGCCCGGTTGCCGCGGATATCCAGAAGATCGACCTGCAAGCGGGCAAGGTCACCCTCAAACATGCTGCGATTGAGAACCTCGGCATGCCGGCCATGACCATGGCGTTTCCGGTCAAGGACCGCGCTTCGCTGAAGAACTTCAAGGAAGGCGAGTCGGTCTCGGTCATGTTCGATAAGGTCGGTGGCAAACCAACCGTGGTGGATATTCAGCGCAAGTAAATGCCAGAGTGCGCTCCCGCTGATGAGCGCGGGAGTGTGCCTCAACGCGCAGCGGCTCGAAAAATGATGAGCCGCAGGATTTCGAATATTTTCGATGCACCCCCTGACCTTCCCACGAATGGAAGGTTTATCTTGAAGTCATCGCTTCGACTACCAAACAGGAATCCCCGTCGTGAGAACTCAGGTCATGGACATGCTCCCCACACCGGCTGGCTTTGCCGGGCGGTGGCATGCGCGCGGCCGGTTTGATGTCCACGGCCGCAACCTCGTCGCAGGTTTGCAAACGGGGTCGCTCCGATGAGGGCCGGCAGCGGGATCCTCCGCCGATTGGCCGGCTGGGTCGTCCTGGCCAGCTTACTTTTCACCCGTCTGGCGGCAGCAGGGTATGTGTGCCCGATGGAATCGGTGTACGAGCCGGCGCACCAGAATCTGGTGTCGCGCGACGACTGCCTGAATGCCGGCGGCGACCAGTTGGTGCTGTGTGCCGACTCGTTTGGCGATGGGCGTCTCTGGGCCGACAACAAGGGCCATCCACCCGATGGCGATGGGCCACCAGTGCGGGAAGCTCGCTATCCCCGCCCGGAGATGTTGGGGCGCAGCGATGCCTTGCATCCCCTGTCGCTCTACACGGTGGTATCTGCGCCGATCTATCTTCAGACGGCCAGACTACGACTCTGATTGACCCCGAATGGCAGCAGTTGCTGCTGCCAATTGCAGAAACCATGCGCACACCTTGCTGCGAACAATGCACGCCATGTGGTGTCGCGCCTCTGACAGTCAACATTCGGGATCAATCATGAAAGCTATCCAAGTTCTTTCCGCTATTACCTTCGCCGCACTCAGTGCATCCGCCTTTGCAGGCCCAAACTGGGACGCCATCAACAGTGCCCGCAAGGCCGCGCAACAACAACGGGTTGCGAGTGCGGGCGATGCGAGCGATCAAGCGATGCGCGATCACTGCGCAATGATGGGGCAGATGTCTGCAACAGGAGACAAGATGCACCAGCAAATGATGCATCGGTCGGACAGCCAGCCGAGCAATGCGGGCGCCGCGCTGTTCGGCGAGCGGGCTGCGGCGATGCCCGTAGGCTCGCGCACGGTTGTCGTCGTCCCGGGGATGAAAGCCGTTCCCGTGCGCGCTGGCGAAACGGTGCGCTTTGACTTCGGTCAGAGCTCAACCGCATGGACCTTCGCCGCGCGGCAGGGCAACTCCGCCGTCGAGCTGAGCACGCTCTTTCCGGAGATTCCTGCCGCCAAGGGTGTCTGGGCCTATCCAAACGGCACCGGCCTGTACGCCGGCCACTAAATCAACTCGCGGTGAGCTGACGGAATCTCAGGAGCCGGCGCATTTCGCGCCGCATCACTGGATATGAGCAACACGGGATTCTGAGCGATGGCGACGCAGCCCACTCAGATCCGCACGATTGGAGAAATATCATGCAAACGATCAAGAAGATCATTCTCGCCAGCACGGTACTGGTGTCTCTTGGCGCAACCGCCGGTGTGGTGATGGCCGCGCAGAAGGTAGACCCCTACCACGATGGTGCGCACATCGCAGACAAGCGTGATATCTACACCGACGGCGCACGCTCGGTGAACGATCCGCGCGACCCGTACACCGATGGCCGCAACGCGCTGACAGGTCGGAACACATCAGCGGCCTGACGCTGTCCCGCCAACTGCATGATGAAGAAGCAAGGGATGCTGAGGCGTTCCTGGCTTTCAGTCGACCGTCGATGCAAATCGCAATGCGTGTGACTCACTGTGAATAGAGCCCCCGTCTTCGATCTTCCGCTCAATGTCATTGTGACCATCTTGGTCGCCGTGGCGCTGACATTTTGTGCGATCTGTTTATTCGCTTGGTACCTGCGCCGACGATATGGCACCGGTCATCCGCGTGGACAAGCCCGCGCGCGCACGCGTTCTCGCAAGACCGCGAGCCGCCGCCGCAAGTAAGTCACCGCCCTGCGGCCCCCATTGGGTAAAGCCTGGGCCGCTTCGAAGCATCCAGTCGCATAAATCGCGGCATGCGCTCGAGTCAGGAGTGCGGCGACCCGGACATCCATCGGCCAGACACAACATCTGTTTCCCAACCACCCTCTCATGACGAAGTCTCACGATGAAATACGTTTCCGCTCTTACATTCGCCCTGATGCTGGCATCCGCCCCCGCAGCCTTTGCCGCCACGCCGATGGAAGGTATGGATATGAAGCCGGCAGCGCAGTCTCAGCAAGCACCCAAGCCCGTTTCAGCAGAAGTCCGCAAGGTCTACCCCGACACCGGCAAGGTCACGCTCAAGCATGGCGCCATCGACAACCTCGGCATGGGCGCCATGACGATGACGTTTTCCGTCAAGGACAAGGCGTCGCTGAAGAATTTCAGGGAGGGCCAAGCTGTGTGGGCGGTCTTTGATACGGTCGATGGTCAGCCGACCGTCGTCGATTTGCGGAGCAAGTAAGCCGTCGGCGGCGTACGGGCCAACGGTCGTGCGCCACCCGGCTGAGCGGGATCAGTCGGGTGGGCTGCTCACGAAAGCGCCTTGTCGTGGCATCCACAGGGAAAGCAATGGCCCGTCGCAGCAACGTGGCTGTCCCTGAGTCATGCGTGGCGTACCTGGATGTATTTGGGTTTTCAGGACGGCTTTTTAAAGACAAGGTAGTCGAGATAAAGCCAAATTTCGCGCCACAGAAAGTTCGCTCGAGTGGTCAAGGATTCGAAACGGCTAGAGGACGTAGGCCCAGGCAGGGCCTGGAGTCCAAGATCGTTAGCCATTGCCGTTGCTCTTCGCAAATGTAGCGGATCGCTGACCAACAGAACCGTGCGAATCCCAAGTGGGTCTAATAATTTCTTTGCATTGACAAGGTTTTGCCAAGTCGTACGCGAGGTGGTCTCCGCCAAGATCGCGTCAGGTGGAACACCGTGCTTGATCGCATACTCGCGGCCGACCTCGCCTTCGCTGGGATAACCTGCCCCCGGTGTCCCGCCGGTGAAAACCAGGTATTTCACCTGCTTGTTCTGGTAGCGTGCAATCGCCTCGTTAATCCGCTCCCGATAAACGGGAGACGGCCTATTCCCCCATGCTGCAGCGCCAAGAACAACAGCCGCATCCACGGGAGCATTAAACGACTGCTCTCCGTAACTGACAATCTGCCATGCCACTGTGAGGAATCCAATGGCGATCAAGAGGGCCAGCATCGCTGGCCCGATGACAATGGCGCGTCGAAGTAACATGGAGCGTCGATTCACATCACTCAACCGGCTGACCTCGCTATAGCGAAAGGCCGAATATCGAAGCCTTCTGAAAAAGCTCCAATTCGGCAGAAGCACATGACAAACGTGGTTAGCCAATCCACAGTACCAACAGCGAAGCCAACAAGCAGTAACAGCCGAAGAAATGCCATCGGCCTTGCTCCAGCCAGCGTGACAGCCACCGCAGCGCAACCAAACCTGCCAAGAAGCTCAGCGCCATGCCGATCATGCTTGGCCCCATGAGGTGCAAGAGTCCATCCGAGTGCATTGCTGTGGTGGTAGCTGCGTATTCTTTGTAGAGTCGATACGCTTCTTTGGCGATCACTGCTGGGGTTAATACTACGGCCAACGCAAAGCTAAACTCTTCGGCACGCCGCCGCGTCACACCTAAGGCAAGCCCGGTCGAGATAGTGGCTCCCGAACGAGAGAAACCGCGAAATGGAAGACACAGCCCCTGCACGGCGCCAATCCATGCCGATTGGCGCAGGGTGAGGTTATCGATCCCCCGATCCTGGAGACGGGAAGACACAATGATCAACAGGCCGGCTGCAGCCAAGGCAGCGGCTATCAGACGCGAGTTGCCAAACAGATGTTCGATCTCGAAATTCGATGAATCAGCTACCACTACGTGCTTAATGAATTGCAGCAGCGCCACCCCCACGATACCGGTTGCGAGCGTTGCAACCAGTATGCACAGGGCGTTAGTGCGAAATGCCTGCCCTGAACTGAAATAGGTGGTGCGCCACGATTTCCAGAAATAGGCAATGACCGCGAACATCGTGCCGGTATGCAGCATGACCAGCAAAAGCGTCATTTGAGGCGCCGTTGGATCCAGCCCCATCAGCTTCTCGGCCGCAATGACATGGGCCGAGCTAGATACCGGCAGGAGTTCGGCTGCCCCTTGAATGACGGCAAGGACAAGAATCTGTAGCAAGTTCATCTGTGTGGCTTAGCGGTAATCTAAAATTGAAGCACGGGTGTAAAGGGTAGTACTTGGTATCGTTCAACTTGACTCGGCGCCCGACCGGGCGCACCGACTTTGCGTCCTGGTGGCCCCCAAGAGACAGATCACGCCAAGTGAAATCGCTACATCAGCCAAGTTGAACGCGGGCCAGTGCCACGCTCGCCAATAGAAGTCCAGATAATCGACGACCTGCCCACGCCCCATCCGGTCCGCTGCATTGCCGAGAGCGCCCGCGAGAATCAGCGCATAGGACACAGATTCCAATCGAGGCAACTTGCGGCGGAGCATCCAGATCAACCACGCAGATGCGGCGAAGGCGAGTGCGATCAAGAAATATCGTTGCCAACCGCCGGCCCCGGCCAGAAAGCTGAACGCCGCGCCAGGATTGCGCACATGCACGAGATTGAAGAACGGTGCGATCTCCAAACGCGTGCCGAGCGGTATGAAGACTGCCACGCCGAGCTTGACGGCTTGATCGAACAGCGCGATCAGCCCCGCCAGCAACAGCCAGCGCGGCCACTCGTCTGTTCGTGATGAATGAAGCATGACCATGGCGCAATCAAAGAGGTCCTTCCAGAAGCTTTTGCGGTGTCACGGTTGTCGCTGGTTGGAACTTCCCAGTCATTTGCGCAGCAACCTCAGCCCATTGCCGACCACCAGCAGGCTGGCGCCCATGTCGGCAAACACCGCCATCCACATGGTGGCCTGGCCGGTAAAGGTCAGCACCAGGAATACGGCTTTGATGCCGAGCGCCAGCGCAATGTTCTGCTTCAGAACACCCGCCGTAGACCGGGACAGCCGCACAAAGGCCGGGAGCTTGCGCAGATCGTCGTCCATCAGCGCGACGTCGGCCGTTTCGATCGCCGTGTCCGTCCCGGCGGCCCCCATCGCGAAACCGATATCGGCCCGGGCCAATGCAGGCGCGTCGTTGATGCCATCGCCGACCATGCCGATGGTCCCCTGTGCGGATAGCTGCTCGATTTCGCGCTGCTTGTCTTCCGGCAGCAGGTTGCCCCGAGCTTCGTCGATACCGACCTGCTGAGCGATCGCCTCTGCGGTATGCGGGTTGTCTCCGCTCAACATCAGGGTTTTGATGCCCAGCGCATGCAAGTCCTTGATCGCTTGGCGACTGCTGTCCTTGACGGTGTCGGCCACACCGAACAGCGCGCGTACGCCGTCCGGACCGATCAGCATCACGACCGTTTTGCCCTGAGTTTCAAGCGCGGCAAGGTTGGCTTCCAGCGCCGGCGAGCACACCGCGAGTTCCTCGACCAGGCGATGGTTGCCCAGGTGATAGAGCGCACCGTCGATATAACCCCGGACGCCACGCCCGGGCAAGGCCGCAAAGTCGGTAACGTCGCGCAGGGCTCGACCTTGGTCCCGCGCCGCGCGGGCCACCGCCTGGGAGACTGGGTGGTCGGAGCGAACCGCCAGACTGGCGGCGAGCCTCTCGGCGGCCGAAGTGTCCGCACCGCTCCAAGCCACGACGTCGGTCTGCGCCGGCTTGCCATGTGTGATGGTGCCGGTCTTGTCCAGCGCCAACCATTTCAGCTTGCGGCCTTCCTCGAGATAGGCCCCGCCCTTGATGAGGATGCCGCGCCGCGCGGCGGCGGCCAGACCGCTGACAATGCTCACCGGCGTCGAGATCACGAGGGCACAGGGGCAGGCGATCACCAGCAGCACCAAGGCCTTGTAGATCCAATCCAACCAGGAGGCACCGAATAGGAGCGGCGGGAAAATCGCCACCAGCAGCGCGACCGCAAACACGATGGGCGTGTACAACCGGGCGAACTGGTCAACGAAACGCTGCGTAGGTGCACGACTGCCTTGAGCGGCCTCCACAGCGTGGATGATGCGCGCCAGCGTGGAGTCGCTTGCCGCCGCGGTGACACGGTACTCGAACGACCCGGACTCATTGATGGTGCCGGCGAACACCGGGTCGCCTTCAGCCTTCTCGACCGGCAGGCTCTCGCCCGTGATCGGCGCTTGATTGACGGAGGAGCGCCCCTGCAGGACCGAGCCATCGAGCGCGATACGCTCGCCCGGCTTGACCCGCACCCGGCTGCCAACCGCAACGGTCTTGGCATCAACGTCGGACCAACTCCCATCGCTACGCTGAACCGTGGCGGTCTCGGGCGCGAGATCCATCAGACCACGAATCGCGTTGCGAGCGCGGTCAAGCGAGCGGGCTTCGATGACTTCCGCCAGCGCGAACAAGACCATCACCATCGCCGCTTCTGGCCAGTGGCCGATCACCATCGCGCCCGTGACCGCAATCGACATGAGGGCATTCATGTTCAGGTTGCGGTTCTTGAGTGCGATCCAGCCTTTCTTGTAAGTGGACAGCCCGCCGGTCAGGATCGCGGCCAGCGCCAGGATCACCACCACCCAGTGATTGCCGCCGTTGAGCCAGTAGACCACTTCTGCCAGCACGGCGTTCGCACCGGCAATGGCAAGCAGCCACCATTTGGTGGGCGCAGCATCCTGGACGTGAGCGGGTGCGGCAGCAGAGGTGTCACGGACCTCGGCATCGAAACCGAGCGATTGAATGGCAGCCAGCACTTGCGGTAGCGCGTCCGCAGCGTGCTGAACGGCGAGTGTGCGCTGTACGAGATTGAACTGCATGCCTGACACGCCGGGCATACCCGTCAGCTTGCCGCGAATCAGCGTTTCTTCTGTCGGGCAGTCCATCTGACGAATGGTCAGGACCGTGCTCTGCCCGGCGGGGCTTTCATCCGCGCGAACCGCCCGCATGCCGATAGCTGAGAGCGCCTGGTCGATCGGCGCCGGGGATGGCAGCCGGTGCTGGACGGCCAGCGAACGCTGCATCAGGTTGAACTCAAGGTTGACCACGCCCGGCAGCGCCGCCAGCTTATTGCGAATGAGCGCTTCTTCCGTCGGGCAGTCCATGTTGTCGATCCGGTAGCGAGATCGTTTCAGGTCGACAGCCGCCGTATCGCCGTCCGCCGGCGTCACCATGTTGGCGGCAGCACAACCGCATCCCTTGGAGCCGCAATCACTCACAGCATCTCCTTGTCGCTTGAAATGGATCGGACTCAAGTACACACTCTATAGTTACTATAGAGTCAAGATCTCCCTGTCCGACATCATGAGCATTCAGATTGGCGAGCTAGCCAAGCGCACAGCCTGCTCGGTTCAAACCATCCGGTATTACGAGCGCGAGGGCCTCTTGCTCCCGCCGGACCGCAGCTCGGGCAACTTCCGGCTGTATGGCGAGCGGCACATCGAGCAACTGCAGTTCATCCTCCACTGCCGGTCGCTGGACATGCCGCTGAACGACGTGCGGACGCTCCTGCGCTACCGCGAGCGACCAGACGAGGATTGCGGCGCGGTGAACACCCTCCTAGACAAGCACATCGAGGAAGTCGAGCGGCGTATCGACGCGCTGACGGTTCTAAAGCGCCACTTGTGCGTTCTGCGTGAAACCTGTTCCGATGGGCGAGCCGCTGAAGCCTGTGGAATCCTGCAGGGGTTGTCCGACGGCGGCTGCGCATGCGCTGGAGACGTCACGCACCCGCACTGACACGGGGGGGTGTGGCGAGGTGGGTTCGCAGCATGACCGCACCTCGGCCGCTTGTTTTTCGGTCAGCGCGATATCCGCGTCGCGAAACATGAATTACAATCATTCTCATTTAAAGCCATTTCTCCCGCTTCGCCGGTAGGCTCTTCATGCAACTGCAGCGCGTCGTCTCCCTCATCCTGTTTTACCTGCTGACATCGGTCTCAAGCGCGTACGCCGACACGCTGTCCACCCAAGACAAGACCAAGCAAGTCTGGCAGTTGCTCGACTATCTGGCGGTCGATTATGGTCGCTCCGTCAAGGACGGCCAGGTGGCCAATGCCGACGAGTACGCCGAAATGCAGGAGTTTGCGCATGCGGCGGAACGTCAGATTGCCGAGTTGCCGGCGGGGCCGCAGACGCAAGCCTTGCTCAAGGATGCAGGGGCATTGCGCACGCTCATCGCCGACAAAGCCGCACCCACCGTCGTCGGTGAACAGGCACATAAGCTCGCGGACAGCTTGCTGGCCGCCTATCCGGTGCCGATGGCGCCCAGCAAGGTGCCGGACCTCAAGCACGGGGCCACGCTGTATCAAAGCCAGTGCGCGTCCTGCCACGGCAGCTCCGGACACGCAGATGGCCCGCTGGCCGCCAAACTAAGCCCGCCGCCCATTGCCCTGGCCGACCATCAGCGGGCCCAGGAGCGCAGCGTCTTCGCGCTCCAGCAGATCATCACGCGCGGTGTTGAGGGCACCTCCATGCCCAGTTTCGCGCAGCTCACTGACGACGATCGCTGGGCGCTGGCTTATTTCGCGTCGACCTTGTCGTATTCCGATGCGGATCGGCAAGCCGGCGCCAAACTGTGGGCTTCCCGCCCGGAGCTGCATAGCGCAGTGCCCACACTCGCCAAGCTCAGCCAGACACCCGAGGCGTCGCTCGCCAAGACAGTCAGCCCGGATGCGGCACGGCAATTGACGGCGTATTTGAGAAGCGCGCCGGACGTGCTGAGCGCCTCCAATACAGACAGTCTCGCGATCGCCAAGGACAAACTGAAAGAAAGCGTGGCCGCCTTCGGCCAGGGCGATAAGGCAACTGCCTCACGCCTAGCGCTTTCCGCCTACCTCGATGGCTTCGAGCCGGTTGAACCCGCCTTGGCCGCCAAGAACCAGGCACTGTTCCAGGACATCGAAAAAACGATGGGCCTGTATCGCAACGCGATCACTACCGGTCAGGCCGAGCAGGTACGGGACATCGCGCAGCATCTGCAGACGATGCTGACTGAAGCCCAGGATGCACTGGGTGGCACTAACGATCCGCTCTCTACGTTCCTGGGCGCCTTGACGATCCTTCTGCGTGAAGGCCTGGAAGCGCTGCTCGTCGTGGTCGCCATGATGGCCTTCCTGAAGAAGGCCGAACGCACCGACGTGCTGCCGTACGTCCATGCGGGCTGGATTGTTGCGCTGGCCGCCGGTGGGCTGACCTGGGCCGTCGCTACCTACCTGGTGGACCTGAGCGGTGCCAGCCGCGAGATGACCGAAGGCTTCTCGGCAATCTTTGCGGCCGTGGTCCTGCTCGGCGTGGGCATGTGGATGCACCAGAAGAGCCTGGCCGGCCGCTGGCAGGCCTACGTGAAGCAGAAGCTGTCCTCCGCGCTGAACAAGCGCTCGGCGATCATGCTGTTCGTGCTGTCGTTCGTGACGGTGTATCGCGAGGTGTTTGAGACCGTGCTGTTCTACGCCGCGCTGTGGAGCGAAGGGAACGGCATCTACCTGCTGGCCGGCTTGGGTTCGGGGATTGCGATCCTGGCGGTCATCGCCGTCGTTCTGCTGCGCTCCTCCGCGCGCCTGCCGATCCGCCAATTCTTTGCCTTCAGTTCGGCCTTGGTTGCTGTCCTGGCGGTGGTGCTGATCGGAAAAGGGGTCGCTGCACTGCAGAAAGTCGGCTTCCTGCACATCACGCCGATTTCGATGCCACGCATCGACATGCTCGGCATTTATCCCTCCGTGCAGACGGTAATCGCACAAGTGGCGATCTTGTTCATTATTGCGCTCAGCATCGCGTATAACCTACGATCGCAGAAGGCATCGAGCAAAGCGTAGTCCCCACCTGTATTTGACAGTTCAATGGCGGATATCGACAGGTATTTGCAGGCTGCGACCCGCGATCACACGCGGCGCAGCTATCAGTCCGCCATCCGTCATTTCGAGCGGGAATGGGGTGGCTTCCTGCCGGCCAGCGCTGACAGCATCGCGCGCTATCTGGCCGAGCACGCGCAGGTGCTCTCCATCAATACACTGCGCCAACGGTTGGCTGCGATCGCGCAATGGCATGTTGCGCAGGGCTTTCCCGATCCCACCCGAGCACCGCATGTCCGCAAGGTGCTCAAGGGCATTCAGGCACTGCACCCAGCGCAGGAGCGGCGTGCCAAGCCGTTGCAGCTCGCCCAGTTGGAGCAAATGGTTGCCTGGCTGGATACGCAGATCGCCGCCTCGTCTGAGGGCAACGCCCATCAACTCCAGGTGCATACCCGCAACAAGGCGCTGGTGCTGATCGGCTTCTGGCGGGGCTTCCGGTCGGACGAACTGAGTCGGCTGCAGATCGAGCACATCACGGTGGAGCCCGGCCGGGGCATGACGATTTTCCTGCCGCGCACCAAGACGGATCGCAACCATGTCGGCACGACCCACAAGGCGCCCACGTTGTCGCGCTTGTGCCCAGTCGCCGCCTACGAGGCCTGGCTGGCGGCGTCCGGCCTGACTGAGGGCCCGGTGTTCCGCAGGATTGACCGCTGGAGCCGAATCGCCACCGATGGACTGCAGGCCAGCAGCATCGTGCCTTTGTTGCGCGCGCTGCTCCATCGCGCGGGACTGCCGCAATCGGACCGCTACAGCAGTCACTCGCTGCGACGCGGCTTTGCAACCTGGGCGAATTCGAACCAGTGGGATCTCAAGATGCTGATGGAGTACGTCGGCTGGAAGGACGTACGCTCGGCCATGCGCTATATCGACGCGGCCGACCCCTTTGCACAGCATCGGATCGAAGCAGCGCTGTCGGTCGCACCGCCGCCGGGCATTGCAGGCTGACAGGTTCGATCAAGCGGACCTCTTCAATTGCTTTGGCGAAGCGACCTTGCATGACCCGCTAACGGGCACGATTGGGGTTGACTAGGGCGCATGAGACGTGACGCCGCACCCGCACCAAGTTGTCCGTCACGCTTGGCTTGCGCGTCGCCGAGGTGCCGCCTCCAACAATGCGTCCTGGTACTGGTGGATCGGGAAGCTCAGAATGCCCCGGAAATTCACATGTGCGAAGTGTGCCGGCCCCATGCGTCGGAGCCAGTCATCGTCGACGCGTTGCCCCTTACCGCGCCATGCGTCGACTGTGACTTGCATCCGTTGCGTGTTCCAGCCGATCACCAGATTCGTCAGCAGCGTGAGCGATCCGGAAATCGCCATCATCTCGTCCTGACGCCGCCCACGATCGTGCTGGACTTTGCTGGAGTAGATGGCCCGCTGGAGCTGGTGTACCGATTCGCCACGGTTGAGCAGCGTGCGCAGCTCCCGCCGAAACTCGCTGTTGCTGAAGAAATCGCACAGGAACAGCGTGCGCAACAGCTTGCCGAGGTGATCGGCTGCCCGGTGGATCGGGTCGCCCTGGGCAGCACTGCCAAATCGCTGCAGCGCCACGATTGCGCTCACGCGCCCAGAGTGAATGGAGGCCACCAGGCGCAGCAAACCATCCCAGCCTTCACGGATCGCCTTGGGCGAGATGTCGAGCGAGACGGCACCCTCCAAACCGTCTGGCACCTGCAGGCCGCGCGGCAGGTACAGCTTGCGCTCCGACAGATTGCGCAGCCAGGGACACAGATCGAAGCCGAGCAACTTGGCTACCGCCATCCCCACGTTCGTGTATCCATGGGTATCCACGGCAAGACGGAGCAACCCGCCGTCGGCGCGGGTCTCGTTGTGGCGCATCACGCCTTCGATCGCAACGCCAGTCTGGCGCTCGTTGAGCACCATGGGCTGGTTGTAGACGATCCCGTGCTGGTCCAGCACGTGCGTATAGATCCCGACAGCATGGGTGCGGCGGCGTGGGTCGGCGCGAGCGTAGAACAGGTGGGGTGAGGTATCCAGGCTCATCGAATCGCTCGACGCCAGTTGCCCCGTTCCCCACAGCTCGGTGATCGGGTGCGTGCGCTGGAATTCCACCACCCGCTCGTTCGCACGGCGCAGCCGCCCAGGCATCTCCAGGGCGCGCATCGCGGTTGAGACGTGAGCGGGGTCCAGTTGCGGGATCATGGCCGCCACACCCTTGGCATCCAGTTCGGTGCCGTGGGCAATGAGCCCTGCGTAGAGCGCGATCAGTTCTTGCGAGTCTCTGGCCTTGCGGGCCAGCAGCACTTCACTGAAATTGGTACGCGCATCCATCTCCAGGATCATGTCGGCAAACTGCGCGTTGCCGATGTCCTTGAACAGCAGATCACGGGTGCGCGTGGGTATGCCGTCCGTGTCCGCCGCTTCGAGCGGCGACTGATGGAGCACGCCATTTGCATCAATGGTGAAGTGGCCGGCTTCGCGGGCCTCGTTCAGTGCGGCGAGACTCGCTTTCAGGTGGTCCGTCAGCCGGTTGAGATAGGTGTCCGCTTGGCTCGGCAAGCCGAGCGAGGACAGATACCGGTCACGTTCGGCATCCCACTGCGCAGGTGGGATCAGCAACTGATCGCGCTCACGGAACGACAGGCTGTGGTTGATCCACACCGTGCCGCGGCGCAGCCCTCGGCGCAAGCCCAGCATCGCGCTGGCTTCCATGGCGCGCATCGCGCGCTGACGGTCTTCGCTGTTAACCAAGTCGCGCCAACTGGCACTGACTGGCACCTGGCAGTCGGGCGGCAACTCCGTCGCCCCTCGATCATGCAATCTGCCGACGAACTCTAGCTGCTGCACAGCAGGATCGGCGCCGTTGCTGGCAAACTCCAAGCCGCGCAGAGCAGTCAGGAGATTGCGGATACGGTGTGGGTCTTCGGTGAGCGTCTCTCGCACACTGGCCGCGTGGCTCGCGGGTGGTTTGGTCGAGAAGCCCTCCAGCAACTTGCCGATGTCGGCCAGCCGGTCTTCCGCTGAACGACGGGTATCGTCAACCAGCGCTTTGATGTCGACCAACTGCTGCCGGTATTCAACCGCCGAGCGCACTTGCTTGGCCGTGGTCTTGTTGTAAGCCCGGCGGACCAGGTCGGAAACGCGCCGCCCGGATTGGTAGGCCATCGCATCCGTCAGCTCCAGCAGGGTCACACGCAGGAAGAACACCAGTTCGATCGTGCGCGTGGAGGTTTTCAGTTCGCGGACTTTGGCGGGGCGGCGAGCCTGGATGCGCTGGCCGTAGGCGCGCTGTTTTTCGATGGGGACAGCATCGAATGCCCAGGTATGTGCGCCGAGATCCTTCAGGAAGCGGATCTTGTCCAGCGTCTCGGTCATGGTTGACGGGCTGTGCCGGGCTGGTGGGGTCTTGAGCCATTCGAGTATGGTCGTACCCGATGTTGCATGCTGAACGAACACAGCCGCTTCGGCCTGTGCGATCTGCGTTAGCGGAACAACCGCCTCAATCATGGCCAGCAATTCGCGCTCGATGCCGGCCCAAATGGAGCGGGCAATATCCAGCAGTGCGCGGGTAGAAGGGATCAGAATCCGTCGCTCATACAGCCAGAAGTGAGCGTGCTGGAGCAACTCATCGATCGTCAGCGATTCGGCGGCATCCTGCCGCATCCAGGCTTCCAGCCCAGTCCACTGGTCGCCATCAAGCCGCGTCAGGCCAAGGTAGTCGCATGCCCAAACCTGATGTTCGTAAAGGGTCTTGTATCGCTGATAAATGGTGCGCAGCGAAGCAATGGTTGGCGTCGACACCCCCAGCCTTGCGCCGACATAGCGCAGCAACTGCCGGGGAAGGGTGTTGAGTTGGTCGAGGGTATGACCGCTGGCGCGAAGAAAGACCAGTTGGATGGCGGCTCCTGCGCGGCCGTCACGCCGGAATTTCTGGTTGATCGCGAAGATATCGCTCTCGGTCAGCGCGAAGTAGCGGTCGACGTCGAACTCTGACAACCGCGTGGGCAAGGAGTCCTTTCCCACATAGCGAAATTCCAAGCCCGGCATCTTCAGCCCCCATCAAGGTGGCGCGATCCGAAATCGCGGGCGAACATCGTACTCCTGAAGTCACTTGAGGACAGCAGACAATTGTCGACAAAGACCTGGGAGCCTTATGAATAAAGGCCTTGTGGGGAAACCGCCAGATTTTGCACGAAAAGTACGATTACCCCTGAACGGGTGACGTGCCAAGCGCCTGGATGTGGACATGCCGTCTACAAGCGAATCCATGTCGTCCGTCACGACGGTCTTGTCAGAGTGTACGGGTCCGATTGCTTTGATCGCTTATTCAGGCACATAACCAGGGCGAGTTCTCCTCGCTATGGCAGCACCATTGGTCGCTTGCTTAGTGCTGATGAGCGGCAGATTCTTGCGCAGAATGCAGAACAACTGGTCGCGCGATTTGAGGCGGAGTTTCAGCATGCGCAGGAAAGGTTGCGCCGCCACTCCCGCGGAGCGCGCCCGCTTGTTCAGTCCGTGCGGACAGGCGCAATGTTTATTGCGAGGCCGTCGGCTGCGCGTGACGTGCCGGCACCGGGACCAACAGCCGCAGAACTGGCGGCTGTCGAGAGCGAAGCAAAGCAGTTGGTGCGGGCAAGGTATGGTGTTGATCCTGACGCACCAGGCTGGCAGGGACTCGTCATGGCATGCCAACGCGAGTTGCTCGCAAAGCTGGCAGATACAGACGCCCTACGGGAACGGACCTCAACGATGGACGGGACGGGCAGTCGAGAATGAACAACTGCTTCCGTCCACCAGCACGTCGATGTGCCTGACAGTCGAAATGTGCTCTATGGTTAACATAATATACATTATGCGCGTCAGGACGGTAGGTTTACGGCTGTTGCGTTGCTGGGCGCTCGAGGCTGCTCTTTGGCGCTACGCTGACCTGGTTCACCGCTTCAGCTGCTCAAAATGGCTTAGTAAGTCAGATGGCAATGACTGCTTGATCGAGTTGAGACGGCCTGCAAAGTATCTCGCGTCAAAGTGAGCACCAAGTTCGCACAGGGCTCTGCACACATCCCACTTCTTTGTTTCAATGGCTTTTGCTAAGGGCGTGGAAAAATCAAGTGCTTGCACATTCAGGTCCGCGTATCTTGTCGACAATAAAAACACTGTCTTCTGTTCAAAGCCTGTCGGCTTGTAATCGTCCTCGCACAAGTGCCACAGAAGGTGTGTAGCAGATTCCTCTGAAAACTCTGGTTCGTGCTCAGTAATCAGGTGGCATAAGAGATCAAATCTACTGGCAATGGCAAGGAGATGTTCTAGTTCCACGCCGTCACTGTCGAGATGGTTTACGAGACTTGGTCGGTCGCTAAGAAAATGGACCGCTGCAGCCAGCATTCGCCTATCCAACAATTCTCGGTAAAGCACCGAATCGTCTAACGCCCTTCCGGGCTCCTCTACAAGTTGCTCCACCGCTTCCAAAGCAATCGTCAAGGCGGACTGCAGCGCAACCATTGGTGAGGACTCAGCGGCAATCACAACATCTCGCAGGTCGTCCGCCAATTCGTCTACTGCCTGGCTGTCATCTTCCTCTTCGAGGCCTGCTCTGAGATCCCCCATATGCTCATGGAAAGCAATAGCAAGCAACTGCGGCCCCAATACCTGCATATGCGGTTCAATCCACCGATTGAAGATGTCTGCCGCCCACCGCATCCTTTCTAGAACACTGAGGTTTTCGTTCCATGATCGAATTGCATCACGAAGCTCGGGCTCACGCTCCACGACTGCACTCAGGAACTCTGATTCCATTAACTCGCCGGGGCTAACTTCCAACTTGATCTCGCCCGTATCGATTTCGGCAACTAAGGCCCCAGGCAACCCAACGATAATGTCGCCTTCCGAGTCAATATCCTGACCAAGAAGAACTCCCCACTTGGCCAGATTTGGGTCTGCAAGTGGCGCAAGGGCTGCAAATGCGTCGAAGATGCTAGCGAACCTTGCAATGACTAAAGAAACCGTATCGTGATCCTTCGGTGGGATGTAACTGCTGACCTTCCATAATGTGTGATAGGGCCCCTGGATTGCGGTCTTGCCGTCCAAGGTTATGGCGTTCACGCACGGTTTAGACTCCATTCCGAAGCCTGCCGCCGACAATACACCACTGTCCAAGGCAAACGCCGCCTCTGACGTGGAAATACCGCCGATCATGCCCACGCTCGAAAACATCTTGGTGATGGCGAGGATCTCGCTGTCGGCACGCGCTCGATCAGACTCCTCGCGAAAGGCTGGATCAACTAATACTGCGATACCGTTGACGAGCGCAAGATCGAGTGACCGCTCCTCCAGGATGGCCTGGACTCCGGAGAAATCGGCAGCAATTCGGCGGATCTGCCCCGGATTTTGATGAACCGGAAGTCCTGTACTTCGAAGCCGCCTTCCTGGTTCATGGCTTCCAACCAAGAATCGCACATGCAGCTGAGCGTTGCCGAGTAGAAATGGCAGTGAAAGCAACCACTCGCCTTGATCGGGGAAAAAGTGATCTCCAAGGAGAGCGATGGTTAGCTCAGATTTCTGAGCGAGCCCGGGCCTGAATGTCATTATCCATAGTGCAATCGCAACCGGCAGCTCCATAGCAGCCATTGCGGCTTCAAGATCACGTTGCTCCACTGGAGGCCAAACTTCTGCCAAGTACTGCAGCGTCAGGGACTCTAATGACTGGTGCTTTTCAAGAGGGCTCATCGTTCGGATCAATAGTCTAGGATGCTGCTTTGAAGTTCAAAGTCGAGCCGTGAGAGTTTGCAGCAACCAAGCGTTGCTCGGAAGCATAGTGACAATCCAGAGCATGCCGCAAGAGTAATCGTGTCGCAGAACCTCGAGCGATGCCAACGCTATCGTGCGTCCCTAACTCAGGGGGCTTGAATAGGAGCAACCGGTTCCATGATCTGGAGTCCAGATTCATCGACGTACAACGACTCTCGTCCACTTCGCATCTCAAATTTAGGTGATTGACCAGTCATGATCCTGTTCGAGCTAGCACAATTCTCTGAACTCCCCTCGTTGCTAAATGACGAAACGCGCGCGATGTCGTTGTACGTCATGCAAAACATGCACGGGCTGATCAAGATCGGCCGTAGCGGCAATCCAGCTCAGCGCCAGCAACAACTGCGAGTGGTCGGCCAGTGTGCGATTAGCCTTGTCGCTGTTTTTCCTGGCGCTGGCCATTTCGAGGAGCTCGCTCACTCGCAACTGAGGAAGCACCGCGTTGCATTCGAATGGTTCCGAGGCGACCGTCTTGCTCGTCGAGCCGTCGAAGATTTGTTCGGTGAACAGTTTGTCTGGCCCTTTGAATACCAACAGGATGCGGCCACAGCTTGGATCGAACGCCAACTCGACGCAGGTGTAGATCGCTACTGGCGCCGCAGGGAGCGACGAGTGATCAAGCTGCTGAAGTCCGCTGCGTTGGGGATCGGCGTCTGTGCACAGTACGGTGATGGTCACTACCAGCTTGACGCGGACATTGGCTTGCTACAGGGCTACCCGACCGTCTGTATCGACTCGCGCAAGGGTGAAACGATCGTTACCGGGCAACGGGACGGCGATCGCAAGCGAAGCGAGGTTCCCCGATACACCCGCTCGATGGACGATGCACAGACCCTATGGCTACCAGACGTCGTAGTCGAACACCAGGCCACCTATAGGAGGCCTGTCGACTGTTGTCTCGCCGCGCTTTGTGATCGTTGGGCACTTGATGTTGAGCGCCTTGCGCCAGCAAGGGCTTGGAAATAGGCCGCGCGGAGTTCATTGGCTCGTCGCTTCGCACCTGCCCCTATGCTTGGTTGCGGGTGTTCAGCCGCGGAGCGGCGCAAGGTGTCTAGAGATTAAGCCTGCCCGTTAATTGCATTTGGTGTGCGCAGGGGGTATAGACGTCTACAGCGGCGACAGCCGATTCATTGCGCCTGGCTGTCAACTTTTTGCTCGACGCATCGGATTCCCGGCGGCTTCATCTAGGAGCCCAACTTGACTCCTGTGAATGCCACCTGGGCTTAAACAGGGCGCCGATCTTCCGTGGCCCATAACCCGCGTCGCCGGGCAATCCGAAACAGCTGGTAGTCGGTCTCCAGGCCCATCCAGGAGCGCAGATCGTTCTGACTGGTGTTCGCCACCAGGTTTCTGAGCGCGAAGGTATTTCTCAAGATCGCTGCGCCTTTGTCGGCGCCGGCATAGCCAACAGCGACGAGTGCGGTGCTAATCAACGAGTACACGCTGTTCTCAGCGAGAGGCTCATCGATTGGATCCGGATTCAATCCGCCCGTGCTGGATGGAAACAAGAAGGTCCAGTCGTCCCCGCGAAGATGCAGGCACTTAATCCAGTCGGCCAACGGCTCTACGCACCATTCAGCCAGCGGAACGTCGTGCACTTTTCGCGAGCCGCTAGGAGTGGCTGGAGTGACCAGGCGTTTTTTCACCCTTGGCCAAGTGAACATCTTGCAAACGCATATGAATGCCTTCGTACAGCGTCAGGCCGGCACCCGCAAACAACGCCAACATTGCCCGATTCCTGCAAGCGGTCCAAGTGTCGGTTGGCATTTGGAGAATGTGTCGCCGTAGATTTGCATCCTGCTCCGCATCAAGACACTCCGGAAGCTTGTCGGCCGACCTATCAGCACCTCGCTCACTAAACTGCTTGAGCAGTTCCGACGAAGGGTTCGAATCACGCAACCCAAGCGAGACAAGCTGATCGATCACGTCACTGATCAAGCGCACATAACGCTGGGACGTACTTCGATTCGGCTCACCGGTCCCTGCACTGTTGGTGAGCGACGCCAAGAACAATTCGATTTCTGCGCTACCAACGGTGAGTACCGAGAGAGGAACCTCACGCGCATATAGAAACTTCAGGAACTTGCCATACATGGCTAGCCGCTGCTTCCGCGTTTGATCGCTCAACGCTTTGCCGTTGGCATTGCAAAGCTCACTCTGCCACTGTTCGAAGGCGGCGGTGCTCGCTGAATCCCAATTCAAAGTCTGATCGCTCATTGCTCTCGGTTTCCGTCTGTGTTCGAGGCGGCTGAAAACGACGCTTTTGGACTAAGCTCGATGCTGAAGCAGTTGCTCAAGCCTTCCCGGCACGGCGCCCTTGTCGACACCCTTCGGAAGGAATGCGTCTGGATCGTTCGCAGCATCTCGCAGGCAGGCAACTACCTCATCAACCTCCGCGGGCCGATTCTCCAGCTTGCATGTCATAGCGAGTCCGACAAGCAACGCCCGATCGTGTTCGGGCAGGCTGTCGATTGCTGGTAACACGAGTTGCAATCTTTCCTTTGCTCGCTCCCCTGCACTACTACCGGCTTGGTGCCCCAAGAACGCGCCACCAGCTGTCAACAGGACAGCAAGAGCCAGGAGTCCTTTCCATTTCGATCGAATACTGTTCCACATAGTGCGGTCACCGCCTAAGAGCCGCCGGCCGTACGCTCAGCAGCGAAAAAAATATTCCGTTAGGAAAACACGTACACGTTGAAGAACTGACCAACCTTGCTGACGTCACGTTCCACCACAGCCGTTCTCAACATTTCAAGATGCTTGGCCATGGTCTCTAGTGAGTAGGCCGAGAGCCCAGGCTGCGCTTCGTCAAGTCGATCTTGATGCGTTTCGCGAAGATAACCTGCGTCATGCTCAGTTTCATCGAAGGGTTGCGCGAGCTCCTTCAGCGCGCGCGCTGCGATGGTCAGAACGCCAGGGGCACTAATCACCATCCCCCCTCCCCTGTTCGGACGACGTGCCGCTTCCAATAGAAGTTCTCCCAGGGCACGCATGTCAATGTTTCCGTTCCCACAAGCTGCTCGCGAATCCGTGCTTACGTCACTGGGAAGGCGCGGATGTTCCACTCCCTCGAATACACCAGGTGGAGCGTCAGGCCAATCCCGCCGGATTGCAGCGAAATCGCCCTCCTGCCAGCAGCGTAAGAACTCAATGCCTTCGGTCGTCTGCACTGCAAATTGAATCGCTGCAGTAGCGGCGCTGTCAGACTCAGCCATATTCTTCCTCTCCTCTATTCGCCAGCTGCAAGCGCAGTGCGAGCGGGCCCCTGTTCTTTGAAAGCTGGTTTTGGGCGAATCGGAGATTCGCCTCAGCTTTGGGTTACAAGCGCCTGTGCGTATATAACCCACCTTGCAGTAACCACTCAATCACCCTAGTGGAATCTCGGCACCGGCCGCAAACACTGCTTCGTAATCACCCATACACCGCTTCAAATTCTGCCTGTCAACTACGCGGATGCAAGTCTACTCAGCGCTGCCTCCGAAAACCCTTCGGTTCCTGTCAAGAATCAGCAGCGCTGGTGGCTAGGAGCTGACAATCTATTCAACCCTAGCCTGGTGCCCTACACTTCGTCGCGCAACCGCGTCGATTACATCGAGGAGCGTATGAACAGGAAGGATCTGGCCAAGGCAATTGCGAACCACAGCAACACTTCTTCAGCGCAAGTCATCCGCTGGTTGGACGCATTTGAAAAGGTGGTTGCCGATGCTGTTGCAGGGGGCGACGTTGTACAGATCATGGGCTTCGGCACGTTTTCGGCTACACGACGACGCGCACGAAGCGGCCGCAATCCTGGTACCGGAGAGAAGATTCAGGTTCCGGCTGTAACAACCGTTCGATTTTCCGCCGGCAGCCGTTTCAAGCAGGCTGTAAACCGCGAGCGGAATTCACCGTAGACAATTTTGTCCACGTGCTTATGCGGCCCAGCCAGCGCGAACATACCGGCGAGCCGATTCCTCGCTCCCACGAACGACGACTGACTCGTCGTTCAGCATTCCCGGGATGTCGTAATGCTCGACGAAGTCCGCCAGGCTCTCACTGAGTTCACGGTAGTTCACGCGCCTGGTGTCCAGGACATCGAACTTGAGTATCTCGCCAGCGTAGGAGCCCTCAGTGAGTTCCGCGCCAGCTCGTTCGATATCAGCAAACTTCGCCTCGATGACTCTCCCGACGGCGAATTGAATTGCTTCCGCATCGAATTCGGACGTGAGTCTTCGGGTACTCTCAGCAGTGGCGACTCCCTCAAGCGATTTGAGTACGAAGACGAGCGAAAACGACGGCGGAGTATCCGCCTCGTCGTGCCGCGCGATGATCCTGCCCCAGTCCATTGAGACCGTTGCAGCCGGCTGGCCAAGCTCGGCAAGGAGCCCCTGGCGACGTGCGTCATAGGAACGATGTCCTTTCCGAATGCCTAGGCACTCGAGTTCCTGAACGACAATGTCATCAAGCAGGAACTGAGGAAGCGCAATCTGTGGCCAGCGCCTTATGTCTTCGGGTTTCAGCCCATTGCGAATGAGTTGTGCAGCTTGCTCACGCGATTGAACACGGATCGCCATGTCTCTCCTGGGCCCTTAGCCTTGTACTGGTCTTTGTCTGTCGCCCCACCCGAGGGAGGCCGCAAGTATCTTCTCACCGGCTTCTTCCCCCTGCCATCTCGAAACGCGTCGTATTGGCGGGCTTTTTCCAACTGCAGTAGCACACACCTTTATCGATCTGGCACGAGAATGAAAAAAGGCCACCCCGGGGGGGGGGTGGCCTTGTTCACGCTAATACGATCAAGGATGCAGTTAGATGCATCCGTCGCAGGACTGCCGTCCTGAAGGGCAAGCGCTGCTTTACTGCGTCACCGGCAGTTCCCGACTGGGGATTGCCAATCCACGCTTAGGCGGAACCTCGCGCAACTTTGGTAGCACCAAGACGTTGCCGCGCCTCCGCGCAGGCGTCTGCAAGCAAACCGCGGGACAGCCCTTGGAAGTCAGTTTGCCCGACTAGATCCTCCCACCGGCCGCTCGATGAATGTCCGCCGCAGTGTGCAGAGCCGACTTCGATACCGGCATGCTCGATCACAACCGACACAGCGACTGCGCTGGAACGGCCATTGGCGAATTCGAACAAATCAATGACGTCGAAAAGCGCTTCGCCGCTCTCAGGGGCCGGGAAAAACTCGTCACGGTCGACGATCACCTTCGCCGTGATGTCCCCGATCTCCCGGCGCACCAGCACTTCAGCGCCATAAGGCGATGACTCGAGTATGGCG